>NZ_CP047135.1:3992500-4345000 GCF_009832905.1 Stenotrophomonas sp. 364 | reverse complement strand
AAAGGAGGTAGGTTTGAATCTTTGGCAAATCCGGGATTCTTCAAGACCGAGCACCGAGACGAGCCTTTAAGGCGAAGTCACTGATACCACGCTTCCAGGAAAAGCTCCTAAGCTTCAGCTTACGCAGACCGTACCGTAAACCGACACAGGTGGGTAGGATGAGAATTCTCAGGCGCTTGAGAGAACTCGGGTGAAGGAACTAGGCAACATGGCACCGTAACTTCGGGAGAAGGTGCGCCCTTTTTGGTGGCTCATGCGAGCTATAGCTGAAGAGGGCCGCAGAAACCAGGCCGCTGCGACTGTTTATCAAAAACACAGCACTCTGCAAACACGAAAGTGGACGTATAGGGTGTGACGCCTGCCCGGTGCTGGAAGGTTAATTGATGGGGTCAGCCGCAAGGCGAAGCTCTTGATCGAAGCCCCAGTAAACGGCGGCCGTAACTATAACGGTCCTAAGGTAGCGAAATTCCTTGTCGGGTAAGTTCCGACCTGCACGAATGGCGTAACGACAGCGGCGCTGTCTCCACCCGAGACTCAGTGAAATTGAAATCGCTGTGAAGATGCAGCGTTCCCGTGGCAAGACGGAAAGACCCCGTGAACCTTTACTATAGCTTTACACTGAACGTTGAGTTCGTCTGTGTAGGATAGGTGGGAGGCTATGAAACCATGGCGCTAGCTGTGGTGGAGCCATCCTTGAAATACCACCCTGTCGTGCTTGACGTTCTAACCTGGGTCCATAATCTGGATCGGGGACCGTGTATGGTGGGTAGTTTGACTGGGGCGGTCTCCTCCTAAAGAGTAACGGAGGAGCTCGAAGGTACGCTCAGCGCGGTCGGACATCGCGCACTGTGTGCAAAGGCATAAGCGTGCTTGACTGCAAGATCGACGGATCAAGCAGGTAGGAAACTAGGACTTAGTGATCCGGTGGTTCTGTATGGAAGGGCCATCGCTCAACGGATAAAAGGTACTCCGGGGATAACAGGCTGATACCGCCCAAGAGTTCATATCGACGGCGGTGTTTGGCACCTCGATGTCGGCTCATCACATCCTGGGGCTGTAGTCGGTCCCAAGGGTATGGCTGTTCGCCATTTAAAGTGGTACGCGAGCTGGGTTCAGAACGTCGTGAGACAGTTCGGTCCCTATCTGCCATGGGCGTTGGAGATTTGAGAGGGGCTGCTCCTAGTACGAGAGGACCGGAGTGGACGAACCTCTGGTGTTCCGGTTGTCACGCCAGTGGCATTGCCGGGTAGCTATGTTCGGAAGCGATAACCGCTGAAAGCATCTAAGCGGGAAGCGCGCCTCAAGATGAGATCTCCCGGGGCACAAGCCCCCTGAAGGAACCATATAGACTATGTGGTTGATAGGTCAGGTGTGTAAGTACAGCAATGTATTGAGCTAACTGATACTAATGATCCGTGTGGCTTGACCATATAACCTCAAGTTGCCTTGGCCGACATGACATGTCGATAGATCCAAGTGCACGCTACGTCACAAGACCAAACGAGAGGCAGGCGCCCAGACGCGTCTCTTTGTAAAGCCGGCACATCCGTGCCCGCTCCCTGCAAAGACACGCTCTGCGGCGACACTCCAAAAGCCTCCCTGGTGAAATTAGCGCTGTGGAACCACCCGATCCCATCCCGAACTCGGAAGTGAAACGCAGCTGCGCCGATGGTAGTGTGGCTCAAGCCATGCGAGAGTAGGTCATCGCCAGGGTTTATACCCCAAAACCCCGCTGCTCACGCAGCGGGGTTTTTTCTTTGTGCGTTTCGCGCCCCCGTGTAGCCGACCGTTGGTCGGCTACACGCTGTAATGGCGTTGCGTGCACGTGGAATATCCCTGCCGAGCAACGCGCGACCCTACCGGTAGAGCCGACCGGTGGTCGGCTGCACGTGGTAATGGCGTTGTGGTGTACGTGGAATATCCCTGCCGAACAGCGCTGGGCCCTAACGAACGCGTGCGCCTCTCAGCGGAAGGCATGGGGGGAGCTCTGAGTACCCGTGGAGGCTACCAACGGCCGGCTCTGCCCCCGAAGGTGTCGCAGGGCAGCCGACCAACGGTCGGCTCTACCACCGAAGGTGTCACAGGGCAGCCGACCAACGGTCGGCTCTACCCCCAGGGTCACACACAAACAAAAACGGCGCCCTCACGGGCGCCGTTTTGTTGTCTACCCTGCTGCCCGTGCCATGCGCGGGCCAACCGGGAGGCTCTCCTCAGGCTACGGCGGCGATTGCACGCCGTACCGGCGCTGCCGTCTGCGTGGTCTGTCCATGCCGGAACACCGCGACTGCTTCGCTCAGCTCTGCCGCCTGTTCTTCCAGCAGGCGTGCTGCAGCGCTGGCCTCCTCAACCAAGGCAGCATTCTGCTGGGTAGCATCGTCCATCTGAACCACCGTCTGGTTGACCTGGTCGATACCGCTGGCCTGCTCCTGCGATGCCGATGAGATCTCGGCCATGATGCCGCTGACCGCCGCGACGCTGCCGACGATCTCGGCCATGGTCCTGCCCGCATCCTGCGCCAGGTGCGCGCCGTCGGCGACCTGCTCCACGGAGGCATCGATCAGGCCCTTGATCTCCTTGGCCGCCTCGGCCGAGCGTTGCGCCAAGGTGCGCACTTCGCTGGCTACCACTGCGAACCCACGGCCCTGCTCGCCGGCACGTGCTGCTTCCACGGCCGCGTTCAACGCCAGGATATTGGTCTGGAACGCGATCCCGTCGATGACGCGGGTGATGTCGCCGATCCGCCGCGATGCGGTCTGGATCGCCTCCATGGTGGTGACAACCTGGCCAACCACCGCGCTGCCGCGGCCGGCCACGTCCTGGGCGCCCTGAGCCAGCGTGCTGGCCTGGCGCGCATGCTCGGCGTTCTGGCGCACGGTAGAGGTCAGCTCCTCCATCGAGGCGGCGGTTTCTTCCAGGTGCGCGGCCTGGCGCTCGGTGCGCTCGGACAGGTCGCTGTTGCCGCTGGCAATCTCGCCGGCGGCCTGCGCGATCGCGCCGGTGCACTGCTGGATGCGCTGCACCATGGCAGTGAGCTGTTCGGCGGTGGCATTGGCATCACGCTGCATGGCGGCGAACGCGCCCTCGAACTGGCCGTGCATGCGCTGGTCCAGATCACCGCGGGCCAACGCCGCCAGCACGCGGCGCACCTCGCCCACGGTGCCGCCCACGCTCTGCAGCAGTTGGTTGATGCCGCCGGTGAGGCCGTCGAGGAAGCTGGCCGTGCCCTCGGTCGACGGCAGGCGGCGGTCCAGGTCGCCCTTGGCGGCTGCGGCGACGATGTCGGCCACGGCGGTTTCCAGCTGCAGTTCCGCCGTGCGGTCATGCCATTCCACGGCAAAGCCGAGGCGTTGGCCATGGTCATCGAACACCGGCGTCACCACCTGGGCGAAATGCACCGGGCCGATCCGCACGCGGCCGTGGTGCACCTGCTGCAACGTGTTGAGGATGGCGCGGATGCGATCGGGGTTGACGTGGAAGCGATGGATGCTGCTGCCCACCAGCGTGTCGACGTCGAAGTCGGGGAACGCCTCACGCAGGCTGGCCTGCTGGTTGCGCAACAGCGTCACCACCGAACGGTTCACGTAGCGGATCACGTGGTCGTTGTCGGCGATCATCATCGCGGTGCGCGAGACATCCAGCGCACGGTGGATCTGCGCGTCCTCGGCATGCACGGTGGCGGCATGCTGCTGCTGGTCGGCGAGGGCGCGCGCGGCGGCGTCGGCCTGCTGCAGGTCGCGCTGCCAGCGCTGGGCCTGCCGGCGGGTACGCAGGGCCAGCACGGCCAGCAGCACCGTGGCCACAAGGACGGTCAGCGCTACCCCCCATTGCCGCTGCCACAGCGCCGTGCTGCAACCAGCGGCCAGCAGGAGGGCGGCGGCGACCGCGACGGTGCCGTCCAGGCGCGGCAACAGGGTAGGCGGACGGGGCGCGCGGGCACGGTCGGGTGGGCGCGGCGCAACAAGCGGAAGGGCAGACATGGCGACTCCGGGATTCAGAAGCAGGGACGGCCGGTCGCGCGCGGACGCGGACAGGCCAATGGCGCGCCGGTCACCGTCGATGCGGTGGGCGCTGCGGGGAAGACGAGGAGGGAAGAGGCCCGCATGCCGCGCGCGGTCGATACCGACGCGTCGACGGTGCGGAACACCGCCGGCATGGCCCGGTCCTGTGGGCGATGGCACGGCCAACACGGCATTGCGACGACCTTCCCTGAAGCCTTGGAGTGATGCGCGGCTTCGCTACGGCGGAGCAAGCGGCGACACAGGCCGAACGTGCCGGTCTGCCTTACGGGTATCGGCCGGGCGACCGGGAAGTTGAGTGCGTCAGGATGCCGCAGGGCAGTCGGCAGGGGCTGGACGCGGTACGACGCGGGACACGCAACCGATGGGGCCGTCAGCCGGCAAGGAAGGCGTTGATGACCTCGGCCACCACCTGCGGGTGTTCCATGTGCAGGTGGTGGGTGCCGGGGAACACGGACAGCCGGCCATCGCGCAGCAGGCCGATGCGCTGGCTGCGCAGGGGCTCGGGATAGTACGACTGCGCGGGCGTGGCGTAGATCACCTGGGTAGGGCACTCGATCGCCGCCAGCAGGTTGTCGATCTGCGCTTCGCTCAGGCGCACCGCTGTGGGCAGCATCAGGCGCGGGTCGCTGCACCAGCTGTAGCCGCCCTCGACCGGTTTGACCCCGCGCTCGACCAGCAACCGGGCGCAGGGCTCGCTGAGCTGGTTGGCCATCATCCGTGCGCGGATCGGCGCGGCCAGGTCGACAAACACCCGCAGGTTCCTCCCCGGCAGCGCGCGGGCGGCGCGCACGTGGTCGCGCAGCCGCTGCGCGGTTTCATCCTCGGGACCGCGCAGGCCGCCGAGCGCTTCGATCGCCACCAGACGCTCGACCCGCTCGGGGGCGGCGGCGGCGGTGAGGCTGGCGATGCCGGCACCCATCGAATGGCCGAGCAGGGTGAAGCGGTCCCAGCCCAGCGCATCGGCGACATCCAGCACGTGGCAGATCGCGCCGGGCGTGTTGTATTGGGTGCCCGGCGGCAGGTGGGCGCTGTGGCCGTGGCCGGGCAGGTCCAGGGCGACCAGGTCCAGCGCCGTTAGCTGCGCTGCCAGCGGTACGAAGCTGGCAGCGTTGTCGAGCCAGCCGTGCAGGGCCAGCACCCGCGTGCCCTCGCGCTGTGGCGCACGCAGCCCAGCGGCGTGCACGCCCTGCACCTCCAGCGCGAAGGGCTGGAGGGTCATGCGAGCGCGGCGATGCTCAGCCGCGACAACGCCAGGGCGTGTTCGGGCGCCGCATTGAGGCAGGGGATGTAGCGCATCTGCGCGCCGCGCGCGGCGAGGGTTTCGGTGAAGCCCAGCGCCACTTCCTCCAGGGTTTCCAGGCAGTCGGTGGCGAACCCGGGGCAGACCACGTCGATGCGGCGCACGCCACTCTCGGCCATGGCCCACATGGTGGGTTCGGCATAGGGCTGCAGCCACTTCTCGCGGCCAAAGCGCGACTGGTAGGTCAGCTGCCAGGCGTCGTCGGGCAGATCCAGTGCGTCGGCGATGGCGCGCGCGCTCGCTTCGCAGCGCTGCGGGTACGGATCGCCCGCGTCGGCCAGGCGCTGCGGGATGCCGTGGAAGGAAAACACCAGCTTCTCGCCGCGCCCGTGCTGCTGCCACGCCTGCTGGATGCTGCCGGCCACGGCCGCCACCCAGTCCGGGTCCACCGCGTAATCGCGCACAAGGGTGACGGTGACGGCAGGGTGGCGCGGCTGCCACGCGCGCACCTGGTCTTCAATGGAGGCGGTGGTGGTGGTGGAGTACTGCGGATACAGCGGCAGCACCACGATCCGGCGCATGCCTTCGTCGGCCAGCCGGTCCAACTCGGCGGTCAGTGCGGGGGCGCCGTAGCGCATCGCATGGCGTACCCGCAGGGTGGGCATCAACGCCTGCATGGCCTCCGCCAGCTGGCGCGTGTAGACCATCAGCGGGGAGCCGTCGGGCAGCCACACCTGGGCATACTTGGCGGCCGAGCGACCGCTGCGCAGGGGCAGGATAAGCCCGTACAGCAAGGGTTTCCACAGTATCGCCGGGATCGCGACCACGCGCGGATCGCTGAGGAATTCAGCAAGGTAGCGACGCACCGCCGGGGCGGTTGGCGTCTCGGGCGTGCCTAGATTGACCGCCAGCACGGCGGTGTCGGGTGCGTCGAGCATGGGCCCATTCTCGCAGGTCTGGGCGATTGGCGGGATGGATTCGCGCCATCGTTGTGATGCGCTGGGTATATCAATAGACGGCATCACTCATTGCCGATTCATCGCCGGGCTTCTAACGTCGGGAAGCGTATCGACCAATGGTCCTACCTACCGCTATCTTGTGTGATCGACTTCTGGAGCCCACCCATGCGCCGCCTCAGCCTTGTACTGCTGATCTCCGCCAGCCTGCTGCTGCCCACCCAGGCAATGGCCGGACCACAGGAAGACCAGCGCGCCCGCAATGCGGTGCGTGTGCTCAATGAAATCCAGAACATCCCCGAACAGGGCATCCCCGACAAGCTGCTGGACGAAGGCCGCGCGATTGTCGTCATTCCCGACACGATCAAGGCCGGCCTGGTCATCGGCGGGCGCCGCGGACATGGCCTGATGTCGGTCAAGAACGCCGATGGCAGCTGGTCCAACCCTGTCTTCGTGAAGCTCACCGGCGGCAGCATCGGCTTCCAGGCCGGCGTGCAGTCCTCGGACGTGGTGCTGGTGTTCCGCAACGACCGCAGCCTGGACAACCTGGTCAACGGCAAGTTCACCCTCGGCGCCGATGCCGGCGTGGCGGCCGGCCCGGTCGGGCGCAACGCGGCGGCGGCTACCGATGGCCAGCTGAAGGCCGAGATCTGGTCGTGGTCGCGTGCCCGCGGCCTGTTTGCCGGGGTTGCGCTGGACGGCGCGGTGCTGCAGATCGACGATGCCGCCAACCTGGACGCCTACGGCAGCAACACCACGCCGCGCATGGTGTTCGAGGGCCGCATGGGCGAACCGCCGTCGATCGACGTGGTCGCCTTCCGCGACCGCCTGGAAGAAGCCACCTACACCGCCCGCGAAAAGCGTGGCACCGCCGGCAGCGCACCGGCCCCGGCCGCGCGCCAGGCCGCTCCGGTCGCCGCACCCATGGCTGAACAGGCACCGGCGTCCGGTGCGACCACGGCACCGCTGCAGCCGACCCCGGCCCAGCCCACCGCCCAGCAGGGCTTCCAGTCCGTGGGCGAGGGTGAAGTACGCACCGAATCGCTGGACGGCAACTGACTTTCGTCACGCGCGCCGGCTAACACCCGGTGCGCTATGCTCAACCGTCTGATCACTACGTAACGCGAGCGGCTCATGGGCAGTTTCAGCATCTGGCATTGGTTGGTCGTGCTGGTCATCGTTCTGCTGGTGTTCGGCACCAAGAAGCTGACCAGCGGCGCCAAGGACCTTGGCAGCGCCGTCAAGGAATTCAAGAAGGGCATGCACGACGAGGACAAGCCGAAGGCGCAGCTCAACGACGCCTCGCGCCCGCAGGACTCGACGACCACGTCGCAGACCGAGCACGATCGCGACCCGCGCTGATCGGGACCGGCGGGCGTGTTCGATATCGGTTTCAGTGAACTGCTGGTCATCGCGGTCGTGGCCCTGGTCGTGCTCGGTCCCGAGCGCCTGCCCAAGGCCGCGCGCTTTGCCGGGCTGTGGGTGCGGCGTGCACGCACCCAGTGGGATTCGGTGAAGCAGGAACTGGAGCGGGAACTGCACGCCGATGAGATCAAGCGGCAGTTCCGCGACGTGCAGGCATCGGTGCAGGACACCGAGGCGCAGTTGCGCGCCAGCGGTGAAGCGGTGCGCCGCGAAGCCGAGCTGATGCGCCAGGACGTGGCCCGACGTGGCGATGACGTGGCCGCCGCGGCGGACGAACCGGTGATGACCGGCCCCGCGCCCGGCTCCCCGGCGAGCGTTGCCCAGCACGTGGTGGCGGACGATCCCATCGAGGTGGCCGAGCCGGTGCGTGACGCGATGGCCCCGCCCGGCATCGATGGCACTGCGCCGCGTGCGGCCCATACGGTGGAACCGGCGCCGGTTGGCGCGCCCCACCCCGACACCGCACAGGACGCGCCGCCGCCGCGCGACGAGCAGGCACCGCGATGAGCGAACACGAGTACCCGGAAAGCTCGCTGGTGGAACACCTGATCGAGCTGCGTGCGCGCCTGGTCCGCGCGATCGTCGGCCTGCTCGCGGTACTGCTGGTGCTGCTGCCGTTCTCGCGCAAGATCTACACGTGGCTGGCCGAGCCGCTGATCTCGCAGCTGCCCAACGGGCAGACGATGATCGCGACCAACCCGGCCGGCGCCTTCTTCGCGCCGTTGAAGCTGACTTTCTTCGTGGCCCTGTTCGTGGCCGTGCCGTGGCTGCTGTACCAGCTGTGGTCGTTCGTGGCGCCCGGTCTGTATGCGCGCGAAAAGCGCCTGGCGGTGCCGCTGCTGGCATCTTCGGTGCTGCTGTTCTACCTGGGCTGCGCGTTCGCCTACTTCCTGGTGCTGCCGGCGGTCTTCCACTTCCTGACCACCTTCCGCCCCGAAGTGATTGCGATTACCCCGGATGCCAATGCCTATCTGGATTTCGTGCTGGCGATCTTCTTCGCCTTCGGCACCAGTTTCGAGCTGCCGGTGGCGATGGTGATCCTGGTGCTGCTGGGTTGGGTGTCGCCGCAGCAGTTCAAGGAAAGCCGCGGCTATGCGGTGGTGGGCATCTTCGTGGTGGCCGCGGTGCTGACGCCGCCGGACGTGGTGTCGCAGCTGCTGCTGGCCATCCCGATGTGCGTGCTGTACGAGCTGGGCATTCACGCGGCGCGGTGGCTGGTGCCCTCGTCGGTGGTGAAGCCGGCGGGGTAATCGGACGCGGTAGTCGGCCGGTGGTTCGCCGACGCACGGTTAGCCGGGCAACGGCAGCCGACCAACGGTCGGCTCTACCAACGCCCCGCACGCGGCGCGGTGGTGGGTGTCGTGAACAAAAACCCCGGCATTTGCCGGGGTTTTTTGTGGTCGATCAGGCGGCGAACACATTGCCGGGGCCGCCCGGCACCGGCGGCGGCGTGCGACCGCGGTGCGCGAACATCTGCTTCCAGGCGGCGTATACCGCGCCGACGTACAGCGGCATGATCACGGTGGTCATCGACAGCTGCATGACGAAGGCGGCCGCTCCCATGCCGCCGAGCAGCAGCGCCACCTGCATCAGCACGAACACCAGGAAGTAGATGCACATCGCCGCGATCAGGCCCAGCACCATGAACACGGCCATGGCCGGGAAGTTTTCGATGCAGCCCTGCAGGCTCATGCGCAGCGCATGCATGCCACTCTGGCGGTCGAACACCACCAGCGCCGGCTGCGCGAACATGGCCATGCTCAGCGCCACGAAGGTGGCGAAGGCGATCAGGATCCACAGCATGATGCGCTTGACCGGCACGTTGGCCATCAACGCCAGGGTCTCTTCGTTGCTGAGCTGCTTGCCGGACTGCTGCAGTTCCTGCGCGCGGTGCAACAGGTCGTTGAAGGCGCTGAAGCCCTCGCTGCCGATCAACGCAAACAGCAGCGTGCCCAGGGCGACGATGGCAATCAGCTGGATCGCCAGCGGCACCAGCAGGTGGGTGACGCGACGGTCGCGGATGGGCTGCAGCAGGTGGGTCGGCAGGCCGGGACGGCCCTGGTCGATCTCGCTTACGGCCCACAACATGCCGCCGAACATCAGCGGGCCCACCGCCAGCGACAACAACTGCACCATCAGCCCCAACCAGCCCGGCAGCAGCTGGGCCAGCAGCAGGATCAGCGAGGTGGTCAGCATCCACACCACGCCGATCACGGCCAGTTGCATCGGTGCGCGGGCATACAGGGAAAACGCGTCCAGCAGCCATTGGGCGCCGGCCGATGCGGGCAGCTTGCGAATCTCGCTCATACCATTCCGGAAGCAGGGGGGAGGGGCGCAGCCGCCCCGAATCCGTTCGATTATCCCTGTTTTCCGGACGCGCCACCTGAAGGCCGGGCCCCACCGCCGGGACGCTGCGTCGCAGTGCCCGGAAGGCGGCTCAGGCGTTGCGGGCCTGGCGCACGAAACGGCGCAGCAGCTGCCGCGCCAATGGGGCCGCGCTGACCCCGCGCGCCACGCTGCGGGCGCAGCCGCCGTGGCTGCGGATGCACTCGGCGCGGGCGCGTACGTAGCCGCGCATGTGGTGGGTGGCGAACTCCGGGTGGAACTGCACGCCCCAGGCCTGGCGGCCGAAACGGAAGGCGTGGCAGTTGTCCTGCGCCGAGCGCGCCAGGATCGACGCGCCCTCCGGTGCGCGCAGTACCGTCTGCATGTGGGTGGCGTGGGCCGGGAAGCGCTCGGGCAGGCCGGCGAACAGCGGGTCGCTGCTGGCCGACGGGTCCAGGGCCAGCTCGATGGTGCCGGACTCGCGGCCAGCCGGGTTGTACGCCACCTCGCCGCCCAGGGCATGCGCCAGCAGCTGGTGGCCGTAGCAGATGCCAAACACCGGGCGGTCGTCGTGGACCGCGCCGCGCAGCCACTGCGCGCTGCGCTCGCTCCAGTCGGCACGATCGGTGACGTAGGCGGCCGAGCCGGTGACGATCACCCCGGCGAAGTGGCGGTGGTCGGGCAGGGCGCCGCCATGTTCGACGTCCACCACCACCGTTTCGTCGGCATCCAGCCCGGCGGCGACGCGGATCCAATGCGGAAAACGCCCGTACCGACGCAGCGAGGCGACGGGTTGGCCGGTTTCAAGAATCAGGAACGGGGCGGAATTCATCCGGGGGCGGCAGCACTGACAGGACTTCCTCGATTGTAGTCAGCCCTGCGGCCACCTTTTCAAGTCCCGCGCGGCGCAGGGTTCGCAGCCCTTCAGCACGCGCGGCACGGTTGAAAGCGGCCAGATCCATGTCGGCGCGGATCAGGCTGCGCAGGCGCGAACCCAATGGCAGCAACTCATACAGCCCTACCCGGCCCAGGTAACCGGTGCGCCGGCAGTCGATGCAGCCGGCCGGTGCATATGGCGTGGGTGACTCAGGTAATGCTTCATCGGCATCAGCCAGAACGGCCCACTGGGCCGCGCTGAGCGGGCGCGGCACCTTGCAGTTGGGACACAGGGTACGCACCAGGCGCTGGGCCAGGATGCCGTTGAGGGTGGAGGCCAGCAGGTAGTGCGGCACGCCCAGGTCGAGCAGGCGGGTGATCGCCGAGGGCGCGTCGTTGGTGTGCAGGGTGGAGAGCACCAGGTGACCCGTGAGCGAGGCCTGCACCGCCATCTGCGCCGTTTCCAGGTCGCGGATTTCGCCGATCATGATGATGTCCGGGTCCTGCCGCAGCAGGGTGCGCACGCCGCTGGCGAAATCCAGGTCGATGTTGGTCTGCACCTGCATCTGGTTGAATTCCGGCGCGATCATCTCGATCGGGTCTTCCACCGTGCACACGTTGACGTCCGGGGTGGCCAGCCGCTTGAGCGTGGAATACAGGGTGGTGGTCTTGCCCGAGCCGGTGGGGCCGGTGACCAGCACGATGCCGTGCGGACGCTCGACCAGGGCGGTCCAGCCGGCCGCTTCCTGCGGGCTGAAGCCGAGCTGGTCGATGCTCTTGAACGCGGCATCCGGGTCGAAGATGCGCATCACGCACTTCTCGCCGAACGCGGTGGGCATGGTGGACAGGCGCATTTCGACCTCGCGGCCGCCCGGCGAGCGGGTCTTGATGCGGCCGTCCTGCGGGCGCCGGCGCTCGGCCAGGTCCATGCGCCCGAGCACCTTGATGCGGCTGACCACGGCGGTCATCACCGCCGGCGGCACTTCAAACACCTTGTGCAGCACTCCGTCGATGCGGAAGCGCATGCGGCCCATGTCGCGGCGTGGCTCCAGGTGGATGTCCGAGGCGCGTTGTTCGTAGGCGTACTGCAGCAGCCAGTCGACGATGTGCACGATGTGCTGGTCGTCGGCGTTGACGTCGCCGGCGCGGCCCAGTTCCACCAGCTGCTCGAAGCTGGGCAGGGTGCCGTTGGTTTCGCCGCGCACGTCGCCGCGCGCGCCACGCACCGAGCGGGTGACCCCGAAGAATTCCATGGTGTAGCGGTGCAGGTCGAGCGGGTTGACCATCGCCAGCTCGATGCGGCGCCGGGTCAGGTGCTGCAGGTCGCTCAGCCATTCCTGTACCAGCGGCTCGCTGGTGGCCACCAGCAGCCGCTCGCTGTCCACCGCCAGCGGCAGGAAGCGGTGGCGGCGTGCGTAGGCATGGGACACCACGGCGGTCACCGAGGCCACGTCCACGCGGGTCGGGTCGATGCGCAGGTAGCGGCTGCCGGTGCGGGTGGCCAGCCATTCGGTCAGCCGCTCCAGCCCGAGTTCACCGCCAGCGGCGGCGGCCAGCTTGAGGTTGGCCAGCAGCACCAGCGGGTGCACTTCACTGGCGTTGCGCGCGCCCTGGGCCGAAAAACGGATGCGCTCCAGGTCGGTCGCGGCCACCAGGCCATCGGCCACCAGCGCGGCAGCCACCTGGTCGAAGCTGAGCCGGCCCGGCGGCAACGGCACCGGCGCGGCGGGCCCGGGGCCTGCGGCGTGGGCGAAAGGTACCGGGGGGCGCTGATCCATCCGCCAAAGTCCTCGAAGCGCGCCAGGCGCGCGGTAATGGGGTGGGCCGTCCGGAAGGCGGCAACGCGGTCGCTGGCTATACTAGCGCACCCCTCCTGCAGGCAAGAATCCGCCGCATGTCCGTCACCACGAACGTTCCCATCACTTTCCAGGGCCTGATCCAGACCCTCAACCAGTATTGGGCGCAGCAGGGCTGCGTGCTGATCCAGCCGCTCGACCTGGAGGTCGGTGCGGGCACCTTCCACCCGGCCACGTTCCTGCGCTCGATCGGTCCGGAAAGCTGGAATGCCGCGTACGTGCAGCCCTCGCGCCGTCCCACCGACGGCCGCTACGGCGAGAACCCGAACCGCCTGCAGCGGTATTACCAGTACCAGGTGGCGATGAAGCCGAGCCCGGACAACATCCAGCAGCTGTACCTGGATTCGCTCAAGGCGCTGGGCATCGACCCGCTGGTGCATGACCTGCGCTTTGTCGAGGACAACTGGGAATCGCCGACGCTGGGCGCCTGGGGCCTGGGCTGGGAAGTGTGGTTGAACGGGATGGAAGTCACCCAGTTCACCTATTTCCAGCAGGCCGGTGGCCTGGAGTGCAAGCCGGTGCTGGGCGAGATCACCTACGGTCTTGAACGCCTGTGCATGTACCTGCAGAACTGCGACAACGTCTATGACCTGGTGTGGACCTACGGGCCGGACGGCACGCCGGTGACCTACGGCGATGTGTACCTGCAGAACGAGATCGAGCAGAGCACCTACAACTTCGAATACGCCGACGTGGAGGAAATGTTCCACCGCTTCGACGCCTGCGAAAAGGAAGCCCAGAAGCTGGTCGATGTGGGCCTGCCGCTGCCGGCGTACGAGCAGGTGTGCAAGGCCAGCCACGCCTTCAACCTGCTGGACGCGCGCCGTGCGATCAGCGTGACCGAGCGCCAGCGCTACATCCTGCGCGTGCGCGCGCTGGCCCAGGCGGTGGCCAAGCTGTACGAGGCCAAGCGCCTCGAAGCCGTCGCCGCCAAGGAGGTGCAGGCATGAGCACGATGCAGCCGCTGTTGATTGAACTGGGCACCGAAGAACTGCCGGTGAAGGCGCTGCCGGGCCTGGCCCAGGCGTTCTTCGATGGCGTGGTCGATGGCCTGGCCAAGCGGGGCGTGGCCGTCGAACGCGGCGATGCCAAGCCGTTGTCGACCCCGCGCCGGCTGGCCGTGCTGCTGCCCGGCGTGGCCGTGGAGCAGCCCGAACAGCATAGCGAAGTGCTGGGCCCGTACCTGAACATCGCGCTGGATGCCCAGGGCCAGCCGACCAAGGCGCTGCAGGGCTTCGCGGCCAAGGCCGGGATCGACTGGAGCGCGCTGGAACGCACCAGCGACGCCAAGGGCGAGCGCTTCGTGCACCGTTCCACCACCCCGGGCGCGCGCACCGCCGCGCTGCTGCCGGAGATCCTGCGCGAGGCGATCGCGGCGATGCCGATCCCCAAGCCGATGCGCTGGGGCAGCCACGCCTACGGGTTCGCCCGCCCGGTGCATTGGCTGGTGCTGCTGCACGGCACCGAGATCATCGAGGCCGAGGTGCTGGGCCTGAAGGCCGACCGCATGAGCCGCGGTCATCGCTTCATGCACGACAAGACCGTGTGGTTGTCCTCGCCGGAGGACTACATCAGCTCGCTGCAGGCCGCCTTCGTGCTGGTGGACGCCGACGTGCGCCGTGCGCGCATCGTCGAACAGGTCAACGCCGCCGCGGCCAAGGCCGGTGGCCAGGCGCGGATCACCGATGACAACCTGGACCAGGTGGTCAACCTGGTGGAATGGCCGGCACCGGTGCTGTGCAGTTTCGAGCGCGAATTCCTGGCGGTGCCGCAGGAAGCGCTGATCGAGACGATGGAGATCAACCAGAAGTTCTTCCCGGTGCTCGATGCCGGCGGCAAGCTGACCGAGAAATTCATCGGCATCGCCAACATCGAATCGAAGGACGTGAACGAGGTCGCCAAGGGCTACGAGCGGGTGATCCGCCCGCGCTTCTCCGACGCCAAGTTCTTCTTCGACGAGGACCTCAAGCAGGGCCTGGAGTCGATGGGCGACGGCCTGACGACCGTGACCTACCAGGCCAAGCTGGGCAGCGTGGCCGACAAGGTGGGCCGGGTGGTGGCGCTGGCCGGGGTGATCGCCCCGCAGGTAGGCGCCGATCCGGTGCTGGCCAAGCGCGCCGCGCTGCTGGCCAAGAACGACCTGCAGTCGCGCATGGTCAACGAATTCCCGGAGCTGCAGGGCATCGCCGGCCGGCACTACGCGCTGACCGGCGGCGAGTCGCCCGAGGTTGCGCTGGCCATCGACGAGGCTTACCAGCCCCGCTTTGGCGGCGATGACATCGCGCTGTCGGCGCTGGGCAAGGTGCTGGCCATCGCCGAGCGGCTGGATACGCTGGCCGGTGGCTTCGCCGCAGGCCTGAAGCCGACCGGCAACAAGGACCCGTTCGCGCTGCGCCGCAATGCACTGGGCCTGGCCCGTACGATCATCGAATCGGGGTTCGACCTGGACCTGCGCGCGCTGGTGGACAGCGCCCTGGCCGGCCTGCCGGCCGCCGTGCAGCCCAGTGCCGAGCGCAAGACCGAGGCGCTGCCGCAGGAGCTGTACGACTTCATTCTGGACCGCCTGCGCGGCTACTACGCCGACAAGGGCGTGCCGGCCACGCACTTCAACGCGGTGGCCGAGCTGAAGCCGGCGTCGCTGTATGACCTGGACCGCCGCATCGACGCCATCGGCATCTTCGCGGCGCTGCCCGAAGCCGATGCGCTGGCCGCAGCCAACAAGCGCATCCGCAACATCCTGCGCAAGGCCGAGGGTGACATTCCCGGCATGGTCGACCCGGCGCTGCTGGCCGAACCGGCCGAGAGTGAACTGGCCGAGGCGGTGGAAGCGGCCATCGACGACAGCAACGCCAGCCTGCACCACAAGGACTACGTGAGCGTGCTGAACCGCCTGGCGCGCCTGCGCCCGCAGGTGGACGCGTTCTTCGATGCGGTGATGGTCAATGCCGAAGACCCGGCGCTGCGTGGCAACCGCCTGGCGCTGCTCAAGCGCCTGGGCGACCGCCTGGGCAGCGTGGCGGCGATCGAGCACCTGTCCAGCTGAGGCGTGGCGGGCAGCCCTGCCCGCAGGTGGTAACGCAGAAGGCGCGACGGCCCCGGCCGCTCGCGCCTTCTGCGTTTCAGGCCTGTCATGTGAGCGAATGTCGGCCGCGTTGGCACTGCCGCGCACGCGTGTGGACGGACCAGTCCGGCGAGGTGTCGGCATCGACCGGGTGAAAAACGACGTAGCCGATGTTCTGCGCGATTTTAACGGGGCCTTCACCGTCATTCTGAAACAGCCCCGCCGATTTCGCATGCTCGCAATGGCCCGTTATGCTGTCCCCATGCAGCCAAAGAATTACGCCCTTCCCCTGATGTTCCTGTCGCTGGTCACCGCCTCGGTGGCACACGCACGCGGGACCATCGACAAGGTGGAAATCAAAGGACTGGACAAGGGCGACGACGCCGAGATGATCGAGAACATCGAGGTCTCGCTGTCGCTGTACGACACCATCGGCAAGCCCCAGGGCGAGTCGCGGCTGGAGTATCTGTTGTCCCAGGCCGAGCGCCAGACCCGTGAAGCCCTGGAGCCGTTCGGCTACTACAACCCGGTGATCAAGGTGGACAGCCCGCGCGAGGGCGAGAACCTGCGCGTGGTGATCCAGGTCGACAAGGGCCCGCCCACGCTGGTCCGGCGCGAGCACATCGACATCACCGGGCCGGCGCAGCTGGACCAGTACCTGCAGGAAGACCTGGAGAAGTTCAAGCCGCGCAAGGGGCAGCGTTTCGAACACACCCAGTACGAAGCCAGCAAGATCACCGTGACCCGGCGGCTGGCCGAACGCGGCTACTTCGATGCCGACTACACCCAGCGCCAGGTGCAGGTCACCCGCGCCGAGAATGCCGCCGACATCGACCTGACCTGGGACAGCGGCCGCCGCTACAACATGGGCGACATCCGCTTCCACCAGGATTACTTCGTCGACACGCTGTTCGACCCGCTGGTGTACTGGGAAAAGGGCAGCTATTTCCACGAAGGCAAGCTGGACCGCCTGCGCGAATCGCTGACCAAGCTGGACTACTTCAGCGTGATCGACATCCAGCCACGCCCGGACCAGGCCGATGCCAACGGTGATGTGCCGGTGGACGTCAACCTGACCCGCGCCAAGCGCTCGATCTACACCGCCGGTCTGAGCTACGGCAGCGAGAGCGGCGCCGGTGTGCGCGGTGGTCTGGAGCGGCGGTTCCTGAACAGCCGCGGCCACAAGATGAATACCCAGCTGGACTATGCGCAGAAGCGCAAGAGTCTGGTCACCAGTTACCGCATTCCGGCCTTCACCTGGCTGGATGGCTGGTATGCCTTCACCGCCAGTGCCTACGATGAGCAGACCGACTACATCGACCTGCGCAACTTCAAGCTGTCGGCCAGCCGCAGCGGTGAAATCAACGAACACTGGACGGCGATCGCCTCGATCAACGCGCTCCGCGAGCGCTGGCGCTACGCGTCGGGCACCGAGTTCAACGATGCGCTCTACAACACCTCGACCCTGGTCTACCCGCAGCTGGTGGCCGACTACGTCAACGTGGACGACGAGCTGTTCCCGCGCAGCGGCATCAGCGGCAGCGCGACGCTGCGCGGTGGCGTGGAAGGCGTGGGTTCGGACACCAGTTTCGTGCAGGCCAACATGGTGCTGCGCTGGTACGTGCCGATCGGCGACAGCGACCGCCTGATCCTGCGCGGCGAAGGCGGCACCACCTGGACCAGCGACCTGGTGGCGATGCCGCCCAGCCTGCGCTTCTTCGCCGGTGGCGACCGCAGCATCCGCGGCTACGCGTTCCGCGAAGTCGGGCCGCGTACGCCGGCGCCGGACAAGTTCGCGCTGGGTGCCAAGAACCTGGTGGTCGGCTCGGCCGAGTATGAGCATTACTTCAAGGGCGGCCCGTGGGGTGCGGCGGTCTTCGTCGACACCGGCAGCGCGTTCGACAACACCATCGACCTGCATACCGGTGTGGGCTTTGGCGTGCGCTGGAAATCCCCGGTGGGTCCGGTGCGCGTGGATGTCGCGCACGGTCTGAACAACCCGGACTCGCAGTTCCAGCTGTACCTGAACATCGGAGCGGACCTGTGAGCACGCCGACCCCGTCCGCACCCGCCACGCCGCCGCCGCGCGTGCGCTTCTACCGCAAGCGCCGCTTCTGGGCGTGGTCGGGCTTCACCGTGCTGGGCCTGGTGCTGCTGGCGCTGCTGCTGGTGTACTGGCTGCTGCAGACCGTGGCCGGTCGCGACGTGCTGCTGGCCCAGGTGGTGGCGCGGCTGCCCGTGGGCGCCACGCTGACCTGGAGCAAGGTCGATGGCCCCGTTGCCGGGCCCTTGGTGCTGCACGACCTGGATTTCCGTTACGACGACATCCACTTCACCGCCGAGCGCGCCTATCTCGATCCGGACATCCGCCCGCTGCTCGGCCGCAAGCTGCAGCTGGACGCGCTGCAGCTCAAGAACGCCTCGCTGAACCTGGCCAAGAGCGATGAGCCGTTCGAACTGCCGTCGTGGCCGGACTCGCTGCCGCAGATTGAAATGCCGCTGGCGATCCAGGCCGACACCATCATCATCGATGGCTTCCGCATCACCCAGGCGCAGCAGCCGCTGATCGCCATCGACACGCTGCGCGGCGGGGTGGAAATCGCCAACGGCGAATTCCGCGCCAGCCAGCTCAAGATCGACAGCGACCTGGGCTACTTCCGCGTGGACGGGCGCTACCTGCCACGCAGCGACTACGACACCGACATCACCATCGGCGCGCGCCTGCCGGCGCCGCTGGGGCGCACGCCCGCGCGGCTGGGCCTGGTGGCACGCGGCGACCTGGGCCATATGGAAGTGGCGGTGGCCGGCAACGCGCCGGCGCCGCTGCAGGCCAGCGTGGTGTTCGACGGCCGCACCGACCCGGTGTGGACGGCCAGCGCACGTACCCGTGAGCTGGATCTGTCGCTGCTGGTACCGGGCATGGATGCCGGCACCAGCACGCCGATGGCGCTGGACTTCAAGGCCGACGGCAAGGGCGGCCAAGCCAATCTGCAAGGCAGCTTCAAGCAGGGCGACATCGCGGTGGAACTGGCACCGTCCAAGGTGGGCCTGGCCGACCAGGTGCTGACCGTGGCGCCGCTGCAGGTCAAAGCCTTCGGTGGCCAGGCGCGCCTGCAGGGCAAGGCGGATTTCACCGACAAGGAGAACGCCAGCCTGCGCTTCTCGATCGTGGCCAACGACCTGACCTTCGTGCCGGCCGCCGACACCACCACCGCCGGTGCCGCCGCGCCGGTGCCGGTGACGCTCAAAGAGGCGCGGATGGGCCTGGCCGGTACGCTCAAGAACTGGGCGGCGGTGGGCAATGCCTCGGTGGAGCGCGAAAAGCAGACCGCCGACCTGACCTTCGATGTGCGCGGCAACGACCAGGCCGCGTCGATCAAGCAGCTGCTGGCCAGTACCCCGGGCGGGTCGCTGGACGTGACCGGCCAGGTGGCCTGGGCGCCGCAGCTGGACTGGGACGTGGCCGCCAAGCTGGCCGGGTTCGACCCGGGCTATTTCGCACCGGGCTGGGATGGCAAGCTGTCCGGCGCGCTGGCCTCCAAGGGGCGGCAGTTGCCGCCGCCGGCCGGCAGCCCCGCCGGTACCGCAGGCGCGTATGAAGCCACCGTGGACGTGCCTGGCATCAAGGGCATGCTGCGCAAGCGCACGGTGGATGCACAGGGCAAGTTCGCGCTGCGCGGTACGCAGGGCGAGGGCAACGTGAAACTGGCGGTGGGCAACAGCCGCCTGACCGCGAAGGGCGCGGTGGGCGACCGGCTGGATATCGACGCGCAGCTGGAGCCGGTGAACCTGGACGACCTGCTGCCGGGCAGTACCGGCAGCCTGCGCGGCCACGTGCTGGTGAAGGGGCCGCGCACCGCGCCGGACATCAGTGCCGACCTGGTGGGCAACGGCCTGCGCTGGAATGACTGGAGCGCCGAGGCGATCAGCATCAAGGGCCGCCTGCCGTGGCAGGGCGACAGCGGCACGCTGGCGGTGCAGGGCCGCAAGGTGCAGGTGGGCATGCTGCTGGACACGCTGAACGTGGATGCGCGCGGCAGCCTGTCCAACCTGCGCCTGGATGCGCAGACCAGGAACGAGCTTGGCGCTGTCGCCCTGAGCGGCGGCGTGCGCCAGCAGGGCCAGGCGTGGCGTGGCGACCTGACCGCGCTGCGCATCGCCCCGATGAAGGGCGATGCGTGGAGCCTGCGGGCGCCGGCCACCTTCAGCGTGCAGGGCAGCACCTTCACCCTGAGCGATGCGTGCCTGGGCGCGGCTACCGGTGGGGCGCTGTGCGCCAGCGCCAACTGGCCGCGCGAAGGCCTGCTGGTGCGCGGTGATGCACTGCCGCTGGCGCTGGTGCAGCCGTGGCTGCCGCCGCAGTCGGGGCGTCGCATGTACCTGCGCGGCGAACTGACCCTGGATGGCCGCATCCGCCCGCGTGGCAACGCCTTTGAAGGCAACTTCAAGGTGGCCTCGATGGAGGGCGGCATCCGCCTGGGCGACAACGCGCGCGGTGAACTGGTGCGCTACGACCACTTCTCCGCCGACGTGGAAATGACCCAGGCGCAGATCAACGCCAAGCTCGGTGTCGGTTTCCAGGGCGACGGCTTCGTGGACGCCAAGGTGCAGACCGGGTGGGATGCCAATGCGCCGCTCACCGGCGAGCTGTACATGAACATCGCGCGGCTGTACTGGCTGGAGCTGTTCTCGCCGGACATCGTGCGCCCGACCGGCCTGATCGAAGGCCACGTCAGCCTGCGCGGCACGCGCGGCACCCCGTCGCTGGGTGGCGAGGCCACGCTGAGCAAGTTCAAGGGCGAATTCCCGGCGCTGGGACTGACCTTCGACGAGGGCAAGGGCAGCTTCACCGCACAGCCCGATGGTTCGGCCAAGATCACCGCGCAGGCCAATTCGGGCCAGGGCACGCTGTTCGTCGATGGCGGGCTGTCGTGGTTCGGTGATGCACAGCCGTTGCAGCTGCACATCCACGGCGAGAACGTGCTGCTGGCCAATACCCCCGAACTGCGGGTGATCGCCAACCCCAACCTTGACTTCACCCTGGCCGGCACCGCCATGCAGCTGCGTGGCAGCGTGCACGTGCCCGAGGCCGACCTCGACCTGGAACGCCTGGACCGCGGCACCTCGGTGTCCGAGGACGTGGTGGTGCTGGACCCGGTGGATCCGGAAGAAACCCCGACCTCGCCGCTGGACATGGACCTCACCGTCAGCCTGGGCGACAAGGTCAAGATGAGCGGCTTCGGCCTGAAGGGCGCGCTGGGCGGCAAGATGCAGGTGTGGTCGCGGCCGGGCCGCGAAATGACCGCCAACGGCGGGCTGGAGGTCAGCGGGCGCTACAAGGCCTATGGCCAGGACCTGACCATCACCCGCGGCAACCTCAGCTGGAACTACAACGCGGTGGCCGATCCGCGCATCAACATCCGCGCCGAACGCACCATCGGCGACGTGGTGGCCGGTATCGACGTCACCGGCCGCGCGCAGTCGCCGCGGGTGGATGTGTGGTCGACCCCGGCGATGTCGCAGTCCGAGGCGCTGGCCTACCTGGTGCTGGGACGCAGCCTGACCGGGGCCAGCAGCGACCAGGCCCAGCAGGTCAACGCGGCCTCGGCGGCGATCTCGGCCGGCAGCGGCCTGCTGGCCTCGCAGCTGGGTGCCAAGCTGGGCCTGGACGATGCCGGGGTGAGCCAGTCGCGCGCGCTGGGGGGCTCGGTGATCGGCGTCGGCAAGTACATCTCGCCCAAGCTGTATGTCGGCTACGGCGTGTCGCTGGTCGGCAGCGGCTCGGTGCTGACCCTGAAGTACCTGCTGCGGCGCGGCTTCGACGTGGAAGTGGAATCGAGCACTGTGGAAAACCGGGGGTCGTTGAACTGGCGGCGCGAAAAGTAGCCTGGCATGACCGCGCGTGCGCGGTCATGCCAGGCTGGGGGCCGCAGCGGGGTCGGGGCTACCGGTCCCGCTGGCGGCGCCAGCGCAGCTGGTCCCGGTGGCTGAACAGGTCGGCGGCCCAGTAGCCGATGGCCGTCATCAGCCCCAGGAACACCGTGGCCATGCCCACGACCCGGCCGATCAGGGTGAATACGCCCGAGGGCACCAGCTGGCCACGGCGCGTGTGATAGCGCCACTGCGCCAGGCCCGTCGCCACCCAGGTCAGCCACCAACAGCCGACGATGCCCCAGAAGGGATCCTGCAGCCGATTGATGGTCAGCCACCAGAGGCCGAAGGTCGCGCCGATCAGCAGGGGCAGGGCCAGAATACGCAACCACGGCAGCGCAACCGGTGCATCTTCCGGCGCCCCCTGCCAGGCATGCACGAAGCGGTAGGCGGTGCGGGCGGCAAGGAAGATCACCGGGGCCAACAGGGTGCCCAGCACCGCCAGGGGGGCGCGCAGGCGGCTGTCCACGTCGGCGAGTATCCAATCCACCACATCGCTGCCGGCCCACACCGCCCCGCATAGGCACAGCGCCAGCAATCCCCCTACCGCGACGCCGCGCAGCAGCCGGGCCTGCAGGGCAACGCGACTGAATTCATCGGTCATGGCCGACCAGAAGGTGGTCTGGCCGGCGTCGATGCCCATCGGCAGCGGAACGCCGGGGTGGCAGCCCAGCACCGCCATGAGGGCGGCCACGTGTTCGGTCCGCGACGGCAGCAGCGCCGACAGCAGGTTACGCAGGGGTGTACGTGGCTGTTGCAGCAGCGTCAGCCGCGCCGTGGTTTCTTCGGGGGTGAGCCAACCGCGGATGCGGCCGGTGAGCAAGGCGGTCAGGGCCCGGCGCTGGGCCGGTTGCAGCATCCACGCCTGGTCGGCCCGCTCCCGCCGCCACTGCAGCTCGCGCGGGTCCAGCCCGCTGGCGATGTCGTCCCAGCCGAACGCGCGATACAGCGCATCCACGTTGTACTGCGACATCGGCGCGCGTTCGTCGCGCAGGGCCTTGAGCACCTCGGCGGCGATGTCATCGCGGGTGTCCAGCGACCAGCTGTGTGCCTGGGTCCTGAGCCATGCCGGGAAGTCTTCCGGGGGACAGCTGGCCGCGGCGTGCAGCAGCGCATTCGCAGCTTCTGTCGGCAGCGGCTGGGCTGGCACGGGCAGGTCCACCCGATGGGCGGCGGCAGGGACGGCGGCCATCGGTGCGGCAACCGTGGCCACCGCGGGCGCGGCCTGCCCGGGCGCACTGCTGCCCTCCGCATCGGCCCAGTTGCTGTCCGGGTCGTCGTTGTCGGCCGAGGCGCGGCATCGCGCCAGTGCGTGCTGGTAAGCGTCGTGCAGCTGCTGGAATGCCGTCGCATCCTCGTCCGGGCGGGTCTGCTTGAGCGCGCGCGCATAGGCACGCTTGACCGCGCGTTCGTCGCCATCCGCCGCCAGTGCCCACAGCTCGGCGGCGATGCTCATGCCATGATTTCCAGGTCGTCCATGGCGGTGGCAAAACGCTGGCGATCCTGTTCGATCAGGGCCAGGTCCTGGCTTTCCAGCCGGCTGCGGAACTGCGCGATCCACTCCTGCAGGGTCGACCGCAGCGCGACGTGTTCTTCGTACAGCCGTTCGGCGCGGGTCAACAGGGCCAGGTTCTGCTGCTGCTCGCGCGGATGGATCTTCAGTGCGTCAAGCTTTGCCAGGCGCTCACGGATCTGTGCGTCGTCGAGCAGGCCGGGGTTCTGTTCGATCAGCAGTTCATGCCGCTGGCCGGTGGCCGACTCAGTCACCTCCACCTGCAGCAGGCCGTTGATATCGTAGGTGAAGCGCACGCGTACCCCGGCGCTCCCCTTCCCGGCGGTGAGCGGTACGTTGATTTCGCCCAGCTTGATGTTCTTGTCCACCATCGGGCTCTCGCCCTGGTAGATGTCGATGCGCACCTGCTTCTGCTCGTCCTGCATGGGGAAGAACTCGTCCTCCCGGCTCACCGGCACCACTGCGTTGCGCGGAATGATGGGATGGAAGTAGCCGGTCTGGACCTGATGGCCCACCCGGTGGGCGACCTGCGTGCCCAGGGTGTAGGGGCACACGTCGGTGAGCACCACTTCCTCCAGCGACGCATCGCGGCTTTTCAGGCCGGCCGCCACGGTGGCGCCCAGCGCGATGGCCTGGTCGGGATGGATGTGGCGCAGCGGCAGGCGGCCGAACATGCGGGTGACCAGCCGGGCCACCATCGGCATGCGTACCGCACCGCCCACCAGCACGATGTCGTCCAGGTCGGCCGGCTTGAGCCGCGCATCGCGCATGGCGCGTTCGATCGGCGCGCGCATCCGCTGCAGCAGCGGCTCGGCAAGCTGGGCGAACTCGGCTTCCTCCAGCTGCCAGCGCAGGTCCTCACCGCCCAGCCGGAGCTGCAGCTGGGCGCTGCGTTCGTCGGTCAGGTCGCGCTTGAACTGCTCCAGGCGATGGCGCACCACCGCTGCATCGGCGGCCGCGACGCGGCGCGGGTCGATCCCGTGGCGCGAGTAGAAGGCCTTGACCAGCAACGTGAGGAAATCCTCGCCGCCCAGGTAGTTGTCTCCGGCGGTGGCATGGACTTCCACCACGCCATCGAACAGCTCCAGGATCGAGACGTCGAAGGTGCCGCCGCCCAGGTCGAGCACCAGCACCCGGCCCTCGCCTGCACGGTCGCGAAGGCCATAGGCCAGTGCGGCGGCCGTGGGCTCGTTGATCAGGCGCTCCACGCGGATGCCGGCCAGTTCGCCGGCCGCCCGGGTGGCCTTGCGCTGGGCGTCGGTAAAGTAGGCCGGCACGCTGATCACCGCTTCGCGCACTTTCTCGCCCAACGCGGCCTCCGCGTCGGCCAGCAGCGAGCGCAGCACCAGCGCGGACAGCTCTTCGGGACGGAACCGGCGTTCGCCCAGGCGCCTTTCGTGGGCGGTGCCCATCAGACGCTTGAAGGTGGCCACGCTGAGCCCCGGATGGGTGACCAGCCGGTCCTGGGCCGGTTTGCCCACCAGCACGGTGTCGCCGTCGAGGCTGACCACCGACGGTGTCAGCAGGTCGCCGTGTGCGTTGGGAAACAGTTCCCCCCCGGTGGCATGGTGCACCCCGATCAGCGAGTGCGTGGTGCCCAGATCGATTCCTACGATCATCTGCAATCCCCTTTGCGAAGCGCCGATTCTAGCCAGCCTCCGCGCATCCTGACCATCGGCCGTTGCCCCTGCCGGGCGCAGCGGCTATGGTCCCGGGCTGTTCTGACGTACCGGAAGTGCTCATGTCGCCACGCAAACCCCTGACTGCCGCCCTGGCCCTTGGCCTGACCCTCGCCGCCGGCGCCCACGCCGATGAAGGCATGTGGATGCCGACCCAGCTGCCGGACCTGGCCAAGCCGTTGAAGGCGGCCGGCTTCAAGGGCAACCCGACCGACCTGGCCAACGTCACCGCGCCGCCGCTGAGCGCGGTGGTGCGTGCCGGTGGCGGTACCGGTTCGTTCGTTTCCGCCGACGGCCTGCTGCTCACCAACCACCACGTGGCGATGGGCGTGATCCAGTACAACAGCTCGCCCGAGCACAACCTGATCGACAACGGCTTCATCGCCCAGGGCCGCAGCGACGAGCGCGCGGCCAACCCGGATTTCCGCGTGCTGGTCACCACCGGCTTCGACAAGGTGACCGACGAGGTGCTGCGCGACGCGCGTGGCAAGACCGGGCGCGCCTATTTCGATGCGGTCGACCGCGCCAGCAAGCAGCTGGTGGCCGACTGCGAGAAGGAAGGCAACGTGCGCTGCAGCGTGGCCGACATGTACTACGGCACCGACTTCTACCGCATCCGCCAGCTGGAGCTGAGCGACGTGCGGCTGGTGTACGCGCCGCCGCGTGCGATCGGCAATTACGGCGATGAGATCGACAACTTCATGTGGCCACGCCACACCGGTGACTTCACCCTGCTGCGTGCCTATGTGGGCAAGGACGGCAAGCCGGCCCCGTACAGTCCGGACAACGTGCCCTACCAGCCGCCGGCGCACCTGAAGATGGCCATCGACGGGCCGAAGACGGGCGATTACGCGATGCTGGCCGGCTACCCGGGCATCACCTACCGGCACCGCACCGCCGCCGAATTCGCCAGCCAGATCGACGCGGTGCTGCCGCGCCGGGTGGCGGTGTTCCAGCAGATGATCGACACCATCGAAGCGGCCACCGCCAAGGATGCGCAGGCGCGGACCCGTTACGCCTCGCAGCTGCAGTCGCTGAAGAACAACCGCAAGCGCGCCGCCGGCGAGCTGGAAGGCCTGCTGCGCAGCGATGCCAAGGCCCAGCGCGCCAGCGATGAAGGCGCGATGCTGAAGGCTACCGACGCCCGTTTCCAGGGCGACATCCAAGCGCTGCTGGGCTCGTTGTCGCAGGGCGCGTCGGTGGGTGAACGCGACCTGCTGCTGGACCTGCTGTCGGCGCAGAGCCAGTTGCTGCGTTCGGCGTTGACCCTGGAGCGCCTGCGCATTGAATCGGCCAAGCCCGACGCCGAGCGCGAGAGCGGCTACCAGCAGCGCGACCTGGCGCTGATCGAAGGCACCTTGAAGCAGGTGCAGCGTCGCTATTCGCCCGAGGTGGAAAAGGCGCTGCTGACCACGCTGCTGACCCGCTACCAGCAGCTGCCCGAGGCACAGCGCGTGCCCGAGTTCGACGCGGCCTTCGGACGCACCCCGGCAGCGCTGGCCAAGGCGCTGGACGGGCTGTACGCCAGCACCGCGCTGGGTGACGAAGCCCAGCGCCTGTCGCGGTTTGCCGCGGCAAAGGACGGCAAGCCGCTCGCGCGCGACCCGCTGATCGACCTGGCCGGCCCGCTGGTGGCCGCGCAGCTGCGCCTGGATGACCAGAGCAAGGCACGCGCCGGTGAACAGCTGCGCCTGCGCCCGGCCTACATGCAGGCGCTGTTTGCCTGGCGCGCCAAACAGGGGCGCGCGGTGTACCCCGATGCCAACCGCACGCTGCGCATCAGCTACGGCAAGGTGGAAGCGCTGTCGCCGCGCGATGCGGTGCATTTCGACCCGGTGACCACCGTGGCCGGCATCGTCGAGAAGAACACCAACGCCTACCCGTTCGATGCGCCCAAGCCGCTGCTGGCCGCGATCGCCAAGGGCGACTTCGGCTCCACCGCCGACCCGGTGCTGAAGACCCAGACGGTCAACTTCCTGACCAACCTGGACACCACCGGCGGCAACTCCGGCTCGCCGGTGCTCAACGCCAAGGGCGAGCTGATCGGGCTGAACTTCGACAGCAACTGGGAATCGGTGAGTGCCAGCTGGTGGTTCGACCCGCGCTACAAGCGCGCCGTGCACGTGGACATGCGCTACCTGCGCTGGTTGCTGGCCAAGGTGTACCCGGCACCCGAGCTGCTGAAGGAAATGGGCGTTCCGGCGGAATGACCCGCGGCGGTCACGGCCAATGGTCGTGACCTACCGGTGGGGCGCGGGCGTGATCGGTCCGGCGGGGCGATGGGCGTCACCGCCCCGGTGGGTGCCGGCGGCGATGTTTCCATCACGACCAATGGTCGTGATCTACTGCTGTTTACCCTGACGGAATCACCCCGTGGTCTCCAGCTGGATCCTGCTGTTGGTATCGGTGGCCTATGCCGCGCTGTTGTTCGGCGTGGCGTGGTGGGGCGACCGTCGCCCGATGTACCCCAACCGGCCGTGGCTGCGGCCGGTGGTCTACAGCCTGGCGCTGGCGGTGTACTGCTCGTCGTGGACCTTCTACGGGGCGGTGGGCACGGCGGTGCGCAACGGCATCGGCTACCTGCCGATCTACCTGGGCCCGCTGCTGCTGTGGCTGTTCGGCTGGCGCATCATCGAGCGCCTGGCGCTGATCGCGCGCAGCCAGAACGTGGTGTCCATCGCCGACTTCATCTCCTCGCGGTTCGGGCGCTCGCGGCGGCTGGCCGCGCTGGTGGCGGTGATCGCGCTGATCGGCATCGTGCCGTACCTGGCGTTGCAGTACAAAGCCGTGGCGATGAGCCTGCAGGTGCTCACCGGCAATGTCGGGCCCACCGGCTTCTTCACTGATCCGGCGCTGTACGTGGCGCTGCTGATGGCGCTGTTTGCCACCTTGTTCGGCACCCGCCAGGTGGATGCCACCGAGCATCACCACGGCATGATGCTGGCCATCGCGCTGGAGTCGCTGATCAAGCTGATCGCGATGGTGGCGCTGGGGTTGTTCGCCTACCTGTGGCTCAACGACCGCACCGACGCGGTGCTGCAGTCGGCGCATACGCTGTTTGCCGGGTTGCCGCCGGTCGGGTTCATCTCGCAGACCCTGCTCAGCTTCCTGGCCATCATCTGCCTGCCGCGCCAGTTCCACGTGGCCGTGGTGGAGTGCGGTAACGTGCGCGACATCCGCCGCGCGCGCTGGATGTTCGGTGCGTATCTGGTGATCATCTCGGCGATGGTGATCCCGATCGCCACCGCCGGCGTGACCCTGTTCGGCACCGGCGGCAGCGTCGCCGACGACAGCATGGTGCTGGCCCTGCCGCTGGCCGAGGGCCGCAAGTTCCTGGCGCTGGTGGCCTACGTGGGCGGCTTCTCGGCGGCCACCGGCATGGTCATCGTGGCCTCCATCGCGCTGGCCACCATGGTCAGCAACGACCTGGTGATGCCGGTGCTGCTGCGCCGCAGTGGCGACCACCAGGAAGCGGCCGACGTGGCCTCGCGGGTGCTGTGGATCCGGCGCACCGCCATCCTGCTGCTGGCGCTGGCCGCCTACAGCTACTACCGCGGCAGCAGCAATGACAGCACGCTGGCCTCGTACGGGTTGATGGCGTTCGCGGCGGTGGCGCAGTTCGCGCCCGGGCTGATCGGCGGCCTGTACTGGCGCGGAGCCAGTCGCCGGGGCGTGGAAGTGGGCATGCTGCTCGGCTTTGCCACCTGGGTGTACACGCTGCTGCTGCCGGCGCTGACCCATGCCGGCTGGATGGACGCGGCGTGGCTGGTGCAGGGGCCGTTCGGCATCGACTGGCTGCGGCCACAGCGTCTGTTCGGCATGAGCGGCTGGGACCCGCTGACCCATGGCACGTTCTGGTCGCTGCTGGTCAATGCCGCGGCGATGCTGCTGGTGTCGGTGCGCTGGCGCCCGGGCGTGGACGAACGCCTGCGTGCGGCGCCGTTCCTGGACCCGTATGCACAGCGGCCGTCGGTGGCCGGGGCGTGGCCGGGCCATGTGCACGTGGAGGACCTGCTGGCCCTGGCCTCGCGCGTGGTCGGCGACCGCCATGCCCGGCGCTCGTTCTTCGAGCAGGCCCAGTCGATGGGCCGCGAGCTGCAGGCGTCCGCGCCGGCCGACCGGGCCTGGGTGCAGTTCACCGAGCGCCTGCTGGCCGCCTCGATCGGCGCGGCCTCGGCGCGGCTGCTGCTGACCAGCCTGCTGCGGGGTTCGGGCATGGACCTGGGCGAAGTGGTGGCGGTGCTGGACGAAGCCGGCCAGGAGCTGCGCTTCAACCGCGAGATCCTGTCCACCACGCTGGAGAACATCAGCGCCGGGGTCAGCGTGGTCGACCCGGACATGCGCCTGACCGCGTGGAACCGCCGCTACCAGCAGATGTTCGGCTACCCCGACGGCATGCTCTACGTGGGCCGCCCGGTGGCCGACCTGATCCGCTACAACGCCGAACGCGGCGAGCTGGGCGAGGGCGACATCGACGTGCAGATCAACCGCCGCATCGGCTACATGCGCGCCGGGTCGCCGCACATCTTCGAGCGCACCCGCAGCGACGGCAAGGTGATCGAAATGCGTGGCCAGGCACTGCCCGGCGGCGGCTATGTCACCAGCTACAACGACATCACCGATTACAAGCACGCCGAAAAAGCGCTGCTGGAAGCCAACGAAACCCTGGAACAGCGCGTGGCCGAGCGCTCGCACGAGGCCGAGGTGGCGCAGCAGTCCAAGACGCGCTTCCTGGCGGCGATCAGCCACGACGTGCTGCAGCCGCTGAACGCGGCGCGACTGTTCGCCTCCGCGCTGCGCGAGAGCCACCACAACAACGAAGAGCAGCGCCACCTGGCCGAGCGCGTGGATGCCTCGCTGCGCGCCGCCGAGGAGCTGCTGGACGGCCTGCTGGACGTGTCGCGGCTGGACGCGGGCGGGCTGCACCCGGTGATCGGCGATTTCGACGTGAGCGTGCTGATGCGCGAGCTGGCCGCGCAGTACTCGCCGGTGGCGGCAGGACGCGGACTGCGCCTGGACCTGTTCGCGCGCCCGGCGTGGATCCGCAGCGACCGCCGGCTGCTGCGCCGGGTGCTGCAGAACTTCCTGGCCAACGCGTTGCGCTACACGCGGCAGGGCCGGATCGTGCTGGCGGTGCGCCACCGGGGCAACGAAGTGGAACTGCAGGTCTGGGATACCGGGCCGGGCATTCCCGAGCACCACATGCAGCAGATCTTCGACGAGTTCCACCGCTACCAGCAGCCCTTCGACTGGGGCGAGCAGGGGCTGGGGCTGGGCCTGTCGATCTGCCAGCGCATCTCGCGCCTGCTCGACCATCGGCTCAACGCGCGCAGCCGGGTGGGTACCGGCAGCATGTTCTCGATCATGCTGCCCAAGGTGCAGGCACCGGTGCTGCCGATGTCCGCGGCCGCATCGCCGACGCCGATCCCCACCCGCACCGATTCACTGGCGGGCATGCGGGTGTTGTGCGTGGACAACGACCAGGAAATCCTGGACGGCATGCGCGCGCTGCTCGGACGGTGGGGAGTGGAGGTGATCACCGCCAGCACCGTGGACCAGGCGCTGGAGAAGGTGCACCTGCATCCGGACGTGATGCTGGTGGATTACCACCTGCACGACCGGCTGGATGGCCTGGACACGCTGGTGGCGCTGCGCGACAAGGCAGGGCGTGCGATTCCCGGTGCGTTGCTGACCGCCGACGGGCGCGACGAGTTGAAGCGGATGGCGCGCGAGCGCGGCTACCGGTTGCTGACCAAGCCGATCAAGCCGGCCTCGCTGCGCGCCTTCCTGGCCGCCTTCCACGCGCCGCGCGGGGACATGTAGCCGCGCGGCGGTGGGGCACGGCGCATCAGCCCATGGCGCCGCTGAGGTGTTCGTACAGGATGGTCGAGCCGATGATGATCAGAATCAGGCCGCCGATGATCTCGGCGCGCTTGCCGACCATGTTGCCCAGCACGCGGCCGAGCATGACCCCGGCGGTGACCATGGTGAAGGTGCACAGGCCGATCACCAGCGCCATCACGCCGATGTGGACATCCAGGAAGGCCAGGCCGATGCCGACCGCCATCGCATCGATGCTGGTGGCAAAGCCGGTGACCGCCAGGCGCCAGAAGCCGTGGTGTTTGCTGGTGTCTTCGTCCTCGGCACCGTCATCGGGGCGGATGCCGTTGATGATCATGTGCACGCCCAGCGCACCGAGCAGGCCGAAGGCGATCCAGTGATCAAACGCTTCGACGTACTGCAGGGCGGCACGGCCCAGCAACCAGCCGATCACCGGCGTGATGCCTTCGATGACACCGAAAATGAGGCCGGCGCGCAGCGCATCGGGGAAGCGTGGCTTGCGCATGGCCGCGCCTTTGCCGATCGCCGCAGCGAAGGCATCGGTGGACATGGCAAAGCCGATCAACAGGATCGAGATGGGGGACATTGGGGTACACGGCAGGTCGGGCGATTGCGAGCAACGGACCGCGAACGCGCCCAACCTGTCGTTGCGCACGCGGACCGCTGGTCTCGCCAACCACGATGGCTACCCGCACCACGGCGCACTGGCCGAGTATGTTGATGCGGGCGATTCCTGCAGCAGGAATCCGGCTACTCCCCAAGGGGACGCGAAGCTTAGCACCGGGTCCGCCGGATCGAGCATTTGCCGGCAATTGCGCAGGCAACGCTGTCATTCATAGCCCCGGCTATACGCCCGGGGGGGCAGAGCCGACGGTTGGTCGGCGGCCTCTCATCGCAGAGCCAGACGTCGCTGGGTTACCCGTATCTGCTTCGGCGTGCGGTGCGTTGTCTGGCCGTCGGCCCCGCACCCGCTCTTTGTGACCGCATTTTCAGTAGCGCTCGGCGACCACGGCATGGGCCTGTCTTACGTGCGGGCCGGTGCGGCGGTGCCTACGCGACGCAAGTGGCTGCAAGCTACCGGCCCACGTGGACGCTGGAAGCAGTTGGCCTCAATTGCAACCATTCCGATTGCCGGTCCTGCCCACAGTGCGGTACATCATGGCGAGGATTCCCACTGCAGACCGCCACCATGCCCATTCCGCGCGCTGCGGCCAGTCCATCGCCCCTTCCCACCTGTCCGCCCGCGTTGCCGCCCTCGCGCAGCGTTACTCGTCAACTCCCGACTCTCCATCTGGGCGCACGCATCAGCGGCATTGCCAACGTGGCGGTGGAGACCCCGCAGGCCCGAGTGGTCGCCCTTGCCACCGGTGGCCTGACCGGGTGTTTGATGTCTATCGCCAATGCGACCGCGCCGCTGACCGGCGCGATTGTCGGGGCGTGCCTGGGTGAAGCCTACCTGCGCATCGCCCGCCACGACGCCGAACGTGAACGGGCGCATCAGCAGCGCTGGGACATGCTGCACTCCACCGCCGCGCTTCGTGATCTGGCGCTGAAATTCGGTCTGGACCACGCCGATGCCGCACGCGTGCGCACCATCCACGACCATCTGCACGGCCTTATGGAGCAGATGATCGACGATTACCGCGCGCACGCGGCCAGCGTAGGCCTGCCGGTGGGGCCGGCGCTGGAAACAGGCCTGAAGGCGTTCTTCATGGAGGCTTGCGTGGACCGCCCGCCCTGCGTGATCACCTGCAAGGAAACCGGTCACCGGTACATCGCGGCCGTAGCGCCGAGCCAACTGGAGCGGCTGCAGCGCGAAATCAATGGAGAGGGGCGGCCACCGGGCGCGGTCCTGCGTAATCTGCGTACCACGTTCTTCCACGTGGACCCGGCCGGCCCGGATCCAGGTGTCTGCGGTCAGACGGTGGATCGCCACGGCGGCCAATGGCAGCTGCGACCCGCACGCCCCGTGCCGCTGACCGCGAAGGACGCTGCGCCCACCCGGTCGGTCGCCGACACCGCACTGCCGTCGCAGGACTGGATGCGTCAGCCGGCGCCGGTGGTGCAAGTGCGCCATCGCCGCCTGCCGACGGGGCGAGAGGCTGGACCGACGACGATGCCCACCCTTGGCGCCTCTGGGCGCGCCAAACGTGCGCAGCCGGTCGATGTCCAGCGCGGCGCTACCCTGAAGGAACAATGCGCGCGCCTGCCGCCGGACAGCAGCACGCTCAAACGCATCGAGCGGGTCGAACAGGATCTCGCCGCGGGCAGAATCCAGGGGCATGTGGTGAAGCAGGACGGGCACGTCTTCATCGCCACCGACGCCAACATCGAGGGGCTGTCAGGACGCTCGCGCTGGCGTCTTCTGTGCCGTCAGGTCGAGTCGGGCTACGAACTGGTGGGGATTGCCGATTACCACGACACGCCCTTCCGTTGGTGGACTGGCTGATCGCGTCGGATGCGTTGCCTGCGAACGCCCGCCCCTCACTCCTCTTCCGGCGGCAACACGATCGGTTCGTCGTCGATGGCCAGCTTGCCGGCCATCAGCACCGCCTGGGTGCGGTTGGTGACACCCAGCTTGCGCAGGATGGCGGTGACGTGGGCCTTGATCGTTGCCTCGGACACGTTGAGGTCATAGGCGATCTGCTTGTTGAGCCGGCCGGCGCCCAGCATCTGCAGCACGCGGAACTGCTGCGGGGTGAGTTCGCGCAGGCGTTGGCCGATTTCGCGTTCCTCGCGCCCGGTCGGCGGCACGTTGTGCGCCTCCGGCGGGGCCCAGGTTTCACCATCGAGGATGGTGCCCAGCGCATGGCCTATCGTGTCCGAATCGGCGGACTTGGGAATGAAGCCGAACGCGCCATGGTCCAGCGCACGCCGCATCACGGTGGGCTCTTCGCGCGCGGACACCACCACCACCGGCAGCTGCGGGTGCAGGGCGCGCATGTGCACCAGCGCGTTGAAGCCCTGCGCACCGGGCATGTTGAGGTCCATCAGGACCAGGTCGGCGTCGGTGTGCTGGTCGGCCAGCTGGTACAGCGCTTCCACGCTGTCGGCTTCGAACAGCTGCACGCCGGGAATGACGCGTTGCACGGCCCCGCGAAGGGCTTCGCGGAACAACGGGTGGTCGTCGGCAATCAGGAGGGTTGTCATGGTGGGGGCCATGTTGCGAAAGGGGTGACACGACGTAACGGAACGAGTGCATCGAGATGACAACCCCCTGAGTCAGGGGGCGGGTGAGGGTGAGAAGGGGCCCACGGTCCGCTTGCGAACCGTGGGAACGACAGCGCCCATGCGATGTGGCGACCCTTACTTCACCTTGCGCTCTTCCACCAGCGACGCCACCACCGACGGATCGGCCAGGGTCGAGGTGTCGCCCAGCTGGTCCGGCGCGTTCTCGGCGATCTTGCGCAGGATGCGGCGCATGATCTTGCCCGAGCGCGTCTTCGGCAGGCCGGGCGCCCATTGCAGGTGGTCGGGCGCGGCGATCGGGCCGATCTCCTTGCGCACCCAGGCGATCAGTTCCTTATGCAGTTCATCGCTCGGTGTTTCTTCAGCGATCAGGGTGACATAGGCGTAGATGCCCTGGCCCTTGATGTCGTGCGGGAAGCCGACCACGGCCGCCTCGGCCACCTTCGGGTGCGAGACCAGCGCGCTCTCCACTTCGGCGGTGCCGATGCGGTGGCCGGACACGTTGATCACATCGTCCACGCGGCCGGTGATCCAGTAGTAGCCGTCTTCATCGCGACGGCAGCCGTCGCCGGTGAAGTAGCTGCCCGGGTAGGTGCGGAAATACGTGTCGATGAAGCGCTGGTGGTCGCCGTACACGCTGCGCATCTGGCCCGGCCACGAATCGCGGATGATCAGGTTGCCTTCGGTGGGGCCGTCCTGGATCTCGCCCTCTGCATTGACCAGCGCCGGCTGCACGCCGAAGAAGGGCAGGGTGGCCGACCCCGGCTTGAGGTCCACCGCACCGGGCAGCGGCGAAATCAGGATGCCGCCGGTTTCGGTCTGCCACCAGGTATCCACGATCGGGCAGCGGCTGTCGCCCACCACCTCGTAGTACCAGCGCCAGGCTTCGGGATTGATCGGCTCGCCGACACTGCCCAGCAGGCGCAGCGATGCACGCGAGGTGCGCTTCACCGGCGCTTCGCCCTCCCGCATCAACGCGCGGATGGCGGTGGGCGCGGTGTAGAAGATGGTCACCTGGTGCTTGTCGATCACCTCCCAGAACCGCGAGGTGTTCGGGAAGTTCGGCACGCCTTCGAACATCAGCGAGGTGGCGCCGTTGGCCAGCGGCCCGTACACGATGTAGCTGTGGCCGGTGACCCAGCCGACGTCGGCGGTGCACCAGTAGATGTCGTCCTCGCGCAGGTCGAACACCGCTTCATGGGTGTAGGACGCATACAGCAGGTAGCCGGCGGTGGTGTGCAGCACGCCCTTGGGCTTGCCGGTCGACCCGGAGGTGTAAAGGATGAACAGCGGGTCTTCGGCGTTCATCCGCTCCGGTTCGCACTGCGCCGGCTGCGCGTCCACCACGTCATGGAACCAGCGGTCGCGCGGGGCCTGCATGTCCACCGCGCCGCCGGTGTGGCGCACCACCAGCACGGTCTCCACGGTGGTGGTGCCGGGGAGCTTCAGCGCCGCATCCACGTTGGCCTTGAGCGGAATTCTGCGGCCACCGCGCAAGCCTTCGTCGGCCGTGATGATCAGCTTGCTGGCGCAGTCGATCACGCGGTCGGCGATCGAGTTCGGCGCAAAGCCGCCAAACACCACCGAATGCACCGCGCCGATGCGCGCACAGGCGAGCATGGCCACCGCGGCGTCGACGATCATCGGCAGGTAGATGGTGACCCGGTCGCCCTTCTGCACGCCCAGGTTGCGCAGTGCATTGCCCAGCCGGCACACGCGCTCGTACAGCTCGCGGTAGGTCACGCCCTGCGACGGTGCATCCGGGCTGTCCGGTTCGAACAGCAGCGCCACCTTGTCGCCGCGCTGCGCGAGCTGGCGGTCCAGGCAGTTGACGCTGGCGTTGAGCTCGCCGTCCTCGAACCATTTGATGCGGAAATCGTCGAGGTTGTAGCTGACGTTCTTGATCGTGGTCGGCGTCTTGAACCATTCCAGGCGCTGCGCGGCCTTGCCCCAGAAAGCATCCGGGTGCTCGATCGATTCACGGTAGAGCGTTTCGTACGTGTTCTTGTCAATGCGCGCCTTGGCGGAAAAATCCGCCTTGACGGGGTAAAGATCGGCCATGGCACCCTCACTTGCAACAGGACTTGGGTTGTGCGATCGCAACATAAGCTGCGATCTCTCACCCTCAGTTTGCCGCATCCACCCCCCTTCGCGGTGACTGGGTGCTTAGACCATGGTCGAACGCGGCAGGAGCGTGGGGAACGGGTCAGAGTCGGGCGTGCGGTGTGGGCAGCGCGTGGCGGTCGGTGGGTGCCGGGTGTGTTTGGGCCCGTGGTGACGGGGTGCAGCGTTGTCTGTGAGTAAGAGCGTACCGACCAACGGTCGGTACCTACCCAGGTGCCTGCGGCACCTGCCGGTCGCCTGCGGCGCCCGGGTCGTGCTCGCCCGGCGGGCGAGTACGACTAATGGCCAATAGCCCCCGCAGGCGGGGCGGCCCCACTGTCGGCTCGACCGTGCCCAGCGCGGCGTTCGCATTGCCACCCGGGAGAGAGGGCAACATGAGCCACCGTTTGTTGAAGACGACACGCCGGCCGTTGGCGGCCGCCCTGTTCGTTGCATTGATCGCACCAGGCGTCGCATTCGCCGATACCGCCAAAGAGAAGGCGCTGGAAGCACGCATCGCCGAGCTGGAGCGCCAGGTGCAGATGCTGGTCAATACCAGCCAGCAGCAACAGACCCAGATCAGCCAGGCGCAGACCGACGTCACCGCAGTGAAGACCGTGCAGGCCCAGCAGCCGCTGGCGGCGCAGGTGCCGGCCGGCAAGCAGCCGATCCAGGTCACCACCATCACCCCGGGCGCCGCGCCGGGTACCACGGTCAAGATCGGTGGCTTCATCAAGGCCGACTTCCTGGCCACCCAGACCGGCGATGGCCAGTTGGCCGACGACGCCACCGGCCGCGCGCTGTACCTGCCGGGCCAGACCCCGGTGGCCGGTGCCGGCGGCAGCGGCGAGCGCTCGGACGTGGATTACAACGCCCATGCCAAGTTCTCGCGCTTCAACCTCGGCATCGACAACGTCAGCGAAGGCGGCAACAAGGCCGGCGCGTTCTTCGAGATGGACTTCTTCGGCAACTCGCTGGGCAACCAGACCGCCACCAATACCTACGGCGTGACGCTGCGCCATGCCTACATGTACTGGAACAACTGGCTGGCCGGCCAGACCTGGTCCAACTTCATGGACGCCGCGTCGCTGCCGGAAGCTGCCGACTTCGTCGGACCCACCGACGGCGTGCTGTTCGTGCGCCAGGCGCAGATCCGCTACACGCAGGGCGGCTTCAGCGTCGCGCTGGAAAACCCGGAAACCACCGTGCTCACCGGCACCCGCAACCCGATCACCGGGGCGTGGACGAACGTGTCCAGCAACTCCGACCGCGGCGCGCTGCCCGACCTGACCCTGCGTTACGGCTGGAAGGGCGATTGGGGCACCTTCGGCGTGGGCGGCGTGGTGCGCCAGCTGCAGATTGACAACCAGACCACCGGCGCCAAAGCCGACAAGATCGGCGGCGGCCTGACCCTGGGCGGCAAGTGGGTGATGGGCAGCAGCGACACGCTGCATTACCAGGTCAGTGGCGGCGAAGGCATCGCCCGCTACGTCGGCCTGGGCGTTACCGCCGACACCGCCTACGACATCGCCCGCGACGAGCTCAACCCGACCGGCGTACTGGCCGGCTACGTGGGCTGGCGCCATGCCTTCACCCCGAAGCTGCGCACCAACCTGATCTACGCGCGCAGCGACTACGACAACGACGGCAGCCTGGGTCCGCTGGTGACCAAGAGCGTGCAGAGCATCCGCGGCAACGTCTTCTACACGCCGATGCCCAAGGTCGATATCGGTGCCGAGTACATGTACGGCGTGCGCGAGATCGAGGACGGGCGCAAGGGCGACATCAACCGCCTGCAGTTCACCACGAAGTACAGCTTCTAGAAGAGTGCCGGCCCACGGTCGGCACCCAGACAATTAGAAACCACCCGACCAACACTGCGATTGCCGGCCAACGGTCGGCACTACCGAGGGGATGCTTCCCATGTCAACGACACCCGCACCAGCCACGCTTACCCAGGGACACAAGAAGGTCATCTTCGCGTCCAGCCTGGGGACGGTCTTCGAGTGGTACGACTTCTTCCTGTACGGCTCGCTCGCGGCGATCATCGCCAAGCAGTTCTTCAGTGGCGTCAACGAAACCACGGGCATGATCTTCGCCCTGCTGGCCTTCGCCGCCGGCTTCTTCGTGCGTCCGTTCGGCGCGGCGTTCTTCGGCAGCCTCGGCGACCGCATCGGTCGCAAATACACCTTCCTGGTCACGATCCTGATCATGGGCATCTCGACCTTCCTGGTCGGCGTGCTGCCCAACTACGCGTCGATCGGGTTTGCCGCGCCGGTCATCCTGATCATCCTGCGCCTGGCCCAGGGCCTGGCGATGGGCGGCGAGTACGGTGGCGCGGCGACCTACGTGGCCGAGCATGCACCGGCCAACAAGCGTGGCCTGTACACCAGCTTCATCCAGTGCACCGCGACGCTGGGCCTGTTCATGTCGCTGCTGATCATCCTGGCCTGCCGCTACTTCCTGGGCAACGAAGCCTTTGAAGCCTGGGGCTGGCGCATTCCGTTCCTGGTGTCCATCGTGCTGCTGGGCGTGTCGGTGTGGATCCGCCTGCAGCTGAGCGAGTCGCCGCTGTTCCAGCAGATGAAGGCCGAAGGCAAGGGCTCCAAGACCCCGTTCCGTGACAGCCTCAAGGGCGGCAACCTCAAGCTGATGCTGCTGGTGCTGCTGGGTGCCGCAGCCGGCCAGGCCGTGGTGTGGTACGGCGGCCAGTTCTACGCGCTGTTCTTCCTGAGCAGCATGCTCAAGGTCGATGCCACCACCTCCTACCTGCTGATCGCGGCCGCGCTTGCCCTCGGCGTGCCGTTCTTCATCTTCTTCGGTTGGCTGTCCGACCGTATCGGCCGCAAGAAGATCATCCTGGCCGGCTGCCTGCTGGCCGCCGTCACCTACATCCCGATCTTCAAGGGCCTGACCCACTTCGCCAACCCCGCCATCGAAGAAGCCCGCACCAACTCGCCGGCGCTGGTCGTGGCCGATCCGAACACCTGCTCGTTCCAGTTCGATCCGGTTGGCATGCGCAAGTTCACCAGCTCCTGCGACGTGGCCACTGCCGCGCTGACCAAGGCTGGCGTACCGTATGAAGTGAAGCCGACGGGCGCCGGCTCCCTGGCCGTCATCAACGTGGGCAGTGCCACGGTCACCTCCTACGAGGCGGCCGGGCTGACCAAGGAAGAGGGCAAGGGCAAGGCCGATGCGTTCGGGGCCGAACTGAAGACCGCGCTCACCACCGCCGGTTACCCGGCCAAGGCCGACAACGCACGCGTCAACATCCCCGGCACCATCTTCATGCTGTGGCTGCTGGTGCTGTACGTGACCATGGTCTACGGCCCGATCGCCGCCTACCTGGTCGAGCTGTTCCCGACCCGCATCCGCTACACCTCGATGTCGCTGCCGTACCACATCGGCAACGGCTGGTTCGGTGGCTTCCTGCCGGCGATTTCCTTCGCGCTGGTGGCCGGTACCGGCAACCTCTACTACGGCCTGTGGTACCCGATCATCATCGCGCTGATGACGGTCGTGGTGGGCGGCCTGTTCCTGCGCGAAACGCGTGGGGTGGATATCACCAAGTAACGGTGCGCCACACGGTATGAAAGAAGGGCCGCGATGCGAATCGCGGCCCTTTTCCGTTCCGGTCGTTCCGGCCGCTGGCCGGCTCTCCATGCGCTTTCGGAGACACGTGCGAGGTTGCCGGCCAGCGGCCGGCACTATCGGTGACACGCGCTCACGCAGCGTCCAGCTATAGTCGGCCCATGAGCGACGCCCACACCGATCCCGCCGCGCTGCCCGCGATCCTGCACACCCTGCGTACGGCCTGGCAGGCCAACCGCCCATCGTTGGACCAGCGCCGCGACGACCTGCAGCGCCTGCGCGCAGCGTTGAAGGCACGCCTGCCGCAGATGACCGACGCCATCTCGGCCGACTTCGGCCACCGCTCCTCCCACGAATCCATGATCGCCGACGGCATGACCGTGCTCGGTGAGATCGACCACCTGCTCAAGCACCTGCGCCGCTGGGCGCGCCCGCGCCGGGTCGGGGTGGGCTGGCGGTTCTGGCCGGCGCGCGCGCAGACCCGCGCGGTGCCGCTGGGCGTGGTTGGCGTGATCTCGCCGTGGAATTACCCGGTCAACCTGGCGCTGATTCCGCTGGCCACCGCGATCGCCGCTGGCAACCACGTCATCCTCAAGCCCTCCGAACACACCCCGCGCACCAGCGCGTTCCTGCAAGTGCTGCTGGCCGAGGTGTTTCCCGCCGACCGCGTGGCGGTGGTGCAGGGCGACGGTGCGCTGGCGAGTGCGCTGGCAGGCTCGCCGCTGGACCACCTGGTGTTCACCGGTTCCACCGCCGTCGGCCGCAAGGTCATGGCCGCCGCGGCCCAGCACCTCACTCCGCTGACCCTCGAACTGGGCGGCAAGTCACCGGCCATCGTCTGCAGCGACTACCCGCTGGACAAGGCGGCCGCACGCCTGGCCACTGGCAAGTGGTTCAACGCCGGCCAGACCTGCATCGCCCCGGATTACGTGCTCATCGATGGCGCCCGCCAGCGCGAGCTGGTGCAGCAGCTGCAGACCCAGGTGCGCACGCGCTACGGTGACTTCAGCGATGCCACCGACTACACGCGGATCATCCATGAGGGCCAGTACCAGCGCCTGCGCGGGTACCTCGACCAGGCCCGGGTACGCGGCGTGCCGGTGATCGAGCTGGCCACCGTGGATCCCGAGCGCGCTGCGCGCGAACGCCTGATCGTGCCGACCATCGTGCTTGACCCGCCGGCCGACCTGGACCTGATGCAGGAGGAGATCTTTGGCCCGATCCTGCCCGTCTGCGCGTATCCCAGCCTGGACGCGGCGCTGGCCGAGGTACAGGGCCGCGACCGGCCGCTGGCGCTGTATGTCTTCAGCCAGGACAACCGCACGGTCGAACGCGTGCTGGGGCAGGTGGTGGCCGGGGGTATCACCGTCAACGACACCCTGCTGCACTTCGCCATCAACGACCTGCCGTTCGGTGGCGTCGGCCCCAGCGGCATGGGCGCGTATCACGGCCGCGCCGGCTTCGACGGGTTGAGCAAGCAGCTGCCGATCCTGTGGCAGTCGCGCTGGGCGGCCAGCGACCTGCTCAAACCGCCGTATTCGAAGATTGCCGGGATGCTCAAGGCGCTGGTGCGCTGACCCGCAGCCGCTAGCGTCGCCCGCAGCGCACGGAGGTCAACGCGCAGCCCGGCCTTCGTGGAACCACGCGTAGGCGGCCGCCTCCAGATCGCCTTCGTCGGCGATCACCGAACCGTCTTCGTCCAGCACGGTGTAGTGGCGCTGGTCGCCGCCCAGCGCCGCGCTGCCATCCAGCCCGAGAAGCAGGGTGTACATGGCGTCGGTGGCCAACACATCAAGCACGTCCCGCAACTGCTGTGCCTGCATGGGTGACAGTGCCATCGCGGTGATCCGCGCGGCCAATTCCGTCCCCGGGGTCCAGGCGGCCGCCAACAGCTGTTCTTTTTCGGCGTACCACTTGGCTACGAAGGCATCTGCGTTCATGGGGGTTCCGTGCGATCGGGGGGCACAGCCTAACGTGGGTAGTGGCGGTGCACGTGTGCGCGATGCTTGGCTGCACAGGGCTGCCGGCCAGCGGCCGACACTACCCCACCGACCACCGGTCGGTGGCTACCCGGTAGAATGGCGCCCATGAAAATCGCCTCCTGGAACGTCAACTCGCTCAACGTGCGCCTGCCGCACCTGGAACAATGGCTCACGGCGTTCGCGCCGGACGTGGTCGGTATCCAGGAAACCAAGATGGAGGACCACAAGTTCCCCGACGCGGTGCTGGCCGGGCTGGGCTACCGCAGCGTGTTTGCCGGACAGAAGACCTACAACGGCGTGGCACTGCTGTCGCGCGAACCGGCGCAGGACGTGCAGATCGGCATTCCCGGGTTCGAGGACGAGCAGAAGCGCGTGATCGCCGGCACCGTCAATGGCGTGCGCATCATCAACCTGTACGTGGTCAACGGCCAGGACGTGGGCACCGACAAGTACGCCTACAAGCTGCGTTGGCTCGAGGCCGTGCATGCCTGGGTCGAGGCCGAGCTGGCCCGGTACCCCGAGCTGGTGGTCATGGGCGACTTCAACATCGCCCCGGACGCGCGGGATGTGAACGACCCGCTGGTCTGGAACGAGAACCACATCCTGACCTCCACCGCCGAGCGCGGCGCCCTCAACAAGCTGCTCAAGCTGGGCCTGCACGATGCGTTCCGCCTGCACAGCGAGGAAGAAGGCGTGTTCAGCTGGTGGGACTACCGCGCCGCCGGTTTCCGCCGCAACCTGGGCCTGCGTATCGACCTGACGCTGGTGTCGGACGCACTCAGGGCGCGTGCCGTTGCCTCGGGCATCGACCGCGAGCCGCGCACCTGGGACCGCCCCAGCGACCACGCCCCGGCGTGGGTGCAGTTGGGATAGCGCCGGCCGCTGGCCAGCGCACATACAACAAGGCCCGGCAGTGCCGGGCCTTGTTGATCAAGCGGTGCAGGTATGTGGGTTACCGGACGCTTCGACGCGTAAACAGATTCACGATCGCGAGCAGGATCACCGCGCCGATCAACGAGAACAGGAACGTACGGATCGTGATTGCTTCGTTGATGCCACCGCCGAACAGCCAGCCGGCCAGCAGGGCGCCGATGATGCCGACCACGATGTTGAGGATGATGCCTTGTTGCGCGTCGCGCTTCATGATGATGCTGGCAAGCCAGCCCACGATGCCGCCGACGATCAGCCAGATGATGATGCCCATAGCGGTGACTCCCGGTTTGCGTGAACGACCGGGCCAGTTGACGGCACCCCCCGTGAAATCACCGTGCAGTCGTCCTCACCGGGTGGTGGCATGACCGTGCCCATCGTTTCGGGCGGTCCGTGGCAGTTCGGCCCGGTCACGGTCTGGTGCCTGCCGCACGTCAACGGCACCCGGGGCGAGCCGCAGGCCCGGGTCCTGCTGGCCGACCAGCTGGGCGGTACGCCGGACACCCTGCCGCTGCAGCGCGACGCCCGCGGCCGCCCGGAACTGCACGGCCCGCTGGCGCATATCGGCACCGGCTGGAGCCACAGCCATGGCCTGCTGCTGGTGGCGATGGCCGAACGGGTCCGGCTGGGCGTGGACCTGGAGCCGCTGCGCCCGCGCCCGCGCATGGTGGAAATCATCGAGCGCTTCTTCCATCCGGCCGAGGTTGCCTGGCTGCTGGGGCTGGACGAGGCGGCTCGCACGCCGTGGTTCTTCCGGGTCTGGTGCGCCAAGGAAGCCATTCTCAAGGCACAGGGACAGGGCATTTCCTTTGGCCTGCACCGTCTTCAGCTGGCCCCGGACGCTGCGGGCCGCCTTCGCCTGGCCTGGTGCGACCCGGAACTGGGTGACGCGGCGCGCTGGCACCTGCACGAATGGCAGGCCGCGGTGGATTTCCGCGCGGCGCTGGCCTGGCATGCGATGTGAGCGGGGTCGCCCGGGCCAACGGGTGGGGTCCCTGGTAGAGCAGCCGACCAACGGTCGGCTCTACCAGGGATGCGTAGCCGACCAACGGTCGGCTCTACCAGGGATGCGTAGCCGACCAACGGTCGGCTCTACCGGGGTGCGATAATGGCGCCATGAAAGAACACACCCTCCCTGCCGGCGTGTCCGACGCGCTTGAGCGCGGCCTGGCCGCGATGCAGCTGGACGCCGCGCTGGCGCCGCCGCTGCTGACCTACCTGACCCTGCTTGACCGCTGGAACCGCACCTACAACCTCACCGCGATCCGCGACCCGCTGGAGATGGTCACCCGCCATCTGCTCGACTCGCTGGCCATGCAGCCCTACCTGGAGGCCGGCACCCTGGCCGACCTGGGCACCGGCCCCGGCCTGCCCGGCATCCCGCTGGCCATCGCCCGCCCGCAGCTGCAGGTGACCCTGGTGGAAAGCAACGGCAAGAAGGCGCGCTTCATGCGCGAGGCTGTGCGCCAGCTCGGCCTGACCAACGCCCGCGTGGCCGAATCGCGGGCCGAAGCGCTCGCCGAACCCGGCGCCTACGACCACCTGACCGCCCGCGCCATGGACACCCTGGCCGGCATCATCGCCGTTGGCGGTCATCTGCTGCGCCCGGGCGGCCGCCTGCTGGCCATGAAAGGCGTGCACCCGCACGACGAAATTGCCCAGCTGCCGGCCGGCTGGACGGTGGAGCAGGTGCTGCCGCTGCACGTGCCCGGCCTGACTGGCGAGCGCCATCTGGTGGTGGTGGCCGGTCCCTGACCGGTCCCGGGCGCGCGCCAGCCTGCTGCTGCGGGTGCGCCCCGATATCGGCGGCAACGCCCGCCACAGCTGCCGCTGCGGTGTCCACCGGGCGCACGCGAGGTGCCCCATCGAGGTCGCGGGCGCCTGTCGGCGCGCATCTCACAGTGCATGACACGCCCCATATACGCATAATGACCAGTCCCACTCCCTGCCGATGAGGCTCACACGCATGGCCCGCATCATCGCCATCGCCAACCAGAAAGGTGGCGTCGGCAAGACCACGACCGCCGTCAATCTGGCCGCCTCCCTGGCTGCTGCACCCAAGCGCGTGCTCCTGGTCGACCTGGATTCCCAAGGCAATGCGACCATGGGCAGCGGCGTGGACAAGCGTGAAGTCGCCGCGTCCACCTGCGACCTGCTGCTGGGCGAAGCCACCGCCGCCGAAGTGCGGGTCACCACCCCGGAAGGCTTCGACCTGCTCCCGGGCAACATCGACCTGACCGCCGCCGAGATCCAGCTGATGGACCAGGGCGAGCGCGAGCAGCGCCTCAAGCGCGCCCTGGCCCCGGTCCGTGACGAGTACGACTTCATCCTGATCGACTGCCCGCCGGCGCTGTCGCTGCTGACCCTGAACGCCCTGGCCGCCGCCGATTCGGTAATCGTGCCGATGCAGTGCGAGTACTACGCGCTGGAAGGGCTGAGCGCGCTGGTGGAAACCATCGAAGCGCTGCGCGCCAACCTCAATCCCAGCCTGGAGATCGAGGGCGTGCTGCGCACCATGTTCGACGTGCGCAACAACCTGGCCAACGCGGTGTCGGCCGAGCTCACCGAGCACTTCGGCGACCGCGTGTTCCGCACCATCGTGCCGCGCAACGTGCGCCTGGCCGAAGCACCCAGCCACGGGCAGAGCATCGTCGGTTACGACCGCGCCTCGCGGGGCGGCGTTGCCTACCTCGGCCTGGCCGGCGAGATCATCCGCCGCCACCAACAACGCAACACGGCCGATAAAGCCCTGGAGACCGCCTGATGAGCACCAAGCCCGCCCTCGGCAAGAAACGCGGCCTCGGCCGCGGCCTCGATGCGTTGCTGGGGCCCAAGGGTGCGGTGACCCAGGTACAGGCGGCCGCGGTGATCGAGCCCATGCCGGGTGAAGTGCTGCGCAAGCTGCCGGTAGGCCAGCTGCAGCCGGGCAAGTACCAGCCGCGCCGCGACATGGACGAAACCAAGCTCGCCGAGCTGGCCGAATCCATCAAGGCGCAGGGCGTGATCCAGCCGATCCTGGTCCGCCAGCTCGGCCCGGACAGTTTCGAAATCGTCGCCGGCGAACGCCGCTGGCGCGCCTCGCAGCTGGCCGGTCTGGACGAAGTGCCGGTGGTGGTGCGCGAGCTGGAAGACCGCACCGTCATCGCGATGGCGCTGATCGAAAACATCCAGCGCGAAGACCTCAACCCGCTTGAAGAAGCCGAAGCGCTGCAGCGCCTGATCAGCGAGTTCGCGCTCACCCACGCCGAGGCCGCCCAGGCCGTCGGCCGCTCGCGCGCGGCGGTGTCCAACCTGCTGCGCCTGCTCGAGCTGCCGATCGCCATCCGCCTGCTGCTGGAAACCCGTCGGCTGGAAATGGGCCACGCGCGTGCGCTGCTCACCCTGGCCCCGGAACTGGCCAGCAAGCTGGCCCAGGAAGCGGCCGACCAGGGCTGGTCGGTGCGCGAAGTGGAACACCGTGCGCAGCAGTTCGCGGCCGGCAAGGTGCCCGGTTCGCTGCGCAAGAAGCCGGCGGCCAGCGCGCCGCAGGCCGACATCGCCTCGCTGGAAACCGAGTTGTCCGAATCGCTGGGCGCCCGCGTGGCGATCAACCACGGCCGCGGCGGCAAGGGCAAGCTGATCATCCATTACACCGACCTGGACACGCTGGATGGCGTGCTCGAACGACTTCGCGCACAGAAGGGCTGAGTCCCCCACCGGCGCACGAGGATCATCCCCCCGCAATGAACCCTGCCAAGGTCGACCGCAACCATCTGTTGCGTCTGACCGACCTGCCGAATGTCGGGCCGGCCTGTGAGAAAGATCTGCGTCTGATCGGCATCCGTGTACCCGCGCACCTGCGTGGCCGCGATGCCTACGACATGTATGCGCAGCTATGCCTGCGCACCGGCGTGATGCATGACCCGTGCGTGATCGATGTGTTCCTGTCGGTCGTGCGCTTCATGCAGGGCGAAGCACCGCGCCCGTGGTGGAATTTCAGCAAGGAACGCAAGGCCACGCTGGCCAAGGAAGCGCCGCTCACGTTGTGGTGACGGCTTCCGGGCAGCCGGTGGCGGCCCACAAGGAGTGACGGATGAGCGATACCTACGACGATGTCAGCCCGGGCGGCAGTCCGATGTTGACCCACACCCGGCCCCGCGACTTCGCGCCGGCGGCCGGTGAGGTGTGCATCGAGCAGATCAGCGCGCATATCGAGCGGCATCTTGGCCCGGTCTCGAGCGTGTTCCATGAAATCGTGTCCGACGCCGTGCACATCGACGTGCACGTGGTGCCGGCCACCGATACGTTCCCGCATCTGCGGCTGGTGACATCGGGCATGAGTGACCTGCCGATGACCCTGTCCGACGACGTCGATGCGCCGCGCTACATGGAACTGATGGTGACCCTGCCGGCCGACTGGCCGCTGCAGCAGGCCGACCTCGAGGACGAGCGCCACTACTGGCCGATCCGCCTGCTGAAGATGATGGCGCGGCTGCCGCACAAGTTCGACACCTGGCTGGGGTTTGGCCACACCATTCCCAACTTCGATCCTCCCGCGCCCTACGCGCCGGGCGTCGGCTTCGACGGCGTAATCGTGCTGCCGCCGGTAAACGCCCCGGAAGACTTCGGCCAGCTGGTGATCGACGCTGAAAAGACCATCGTGTTCATGTCGCTGGTGCCGCTTTACCCCGAAGAAATGGCGCTGAAGCTGAAGAAGGGCAGCGATGCCCTGCTGGATCGCTTCGATGCCAAGGGCGTCAGCGACATCATCGAACCGGGCCGGGTCAACGTTGCCAGGAAGCGCTTCGGCCTGTTCTGAGTGACATACCGCACCGCTATGCTGTTCCCCGTATTTCCAGGATTACTGCGATGACCATCCTCGTCACCGGCGCTGCCGGCTTCATTGGGGCCAACACGGTCCGCGCGCTGCTCGATGCCGGTGAAACGGTGGTCGGGCTGGACAACTACAACGACTACTACGACCCGCAGATCAAGCGCGACCGCGTGGCCGCGCTGTGCCCGGACGCCGACATCCGCTCGCTCGACCTGACCGACCGCGACGGCCTGGCCGCGCTGTTCGAGGAGGTGCAGCCGACCCGGGTGATCCACCTGGCCGCGCAGGCCGGCGTGCGTTACTCGATCGAGAACCCGCACGCCTACGTGGACAGCAACCTGGTCGGCTTCGTCAACATGCTCGAGCTGTGCCGCCACCGTGGCGTGGCGCACCTGGTGTACGCGTCCAGCAGTTCGGTGTACGGCGATTCGGCCACCCCGCCGTTCTCCGAGGACCAGCGCATCGACAAACCGCGCTCGCTGTACGCGGCTACCAAGGCCGCCAACGAGCTGATGGCCTACACCTACGCGCAGCTGTACGGCCTGCATGCCACCGGCCTGCGCTTCTTCACCGTGTACGGCCCCTGGGGCCGCCCGGACATGGCACCGCTGCTGTTCTCGCGCGCGGTTCTGGCCGGGCGCCCGATCGACGTGTTCAACGACGGAAAAATGCAGCGCGACTTCACACATGTTTCCGACATCGTGGCCGGTATCCTCGGCGCGCTGGCGCATCCGTCCAGCGAGGATGTTCCGCACCGTGTCTTCAACCTGGGCAACCACACGCCGATCGAGCTGGAGCACTTCATCGGGGTCATCGAAGCGGCGGCCGGGCGCCCGGCGCACAAGGTGTACAAGCCGATGCAGCCCGGCGACATGGTCCGCACCATGGCCGACACCACGCTCGCCCGTGACGCATTCGGCTATGAGCCGGCCACGCCGATCGAGCAGGGCCTGCCCCCGGTGGTGGCCTGGTGCCGCGATTATTTCGGTACTCACGCCTGACACACATCTGCGGATTCATCTTTGGATAACCTTGGGTGCGGAAAATGCGCGCTCGTTTTCGATCCTGGCCCTCCGCAGAGCCCGACCATGAGCCAACCCCAGCTGTCGGTCGTTGTTCCCGTCTTCAATGAACGCGACAACGTTACCCCCCTGATCGAGGAGATCGTCGCCGCGCTGCGCGGGCAGGTCGCGTTCGAGATCGTCTACGTCGACGACCATTCGCGCGATGACACCCTGGCGGTGCTGCAGGGGCTCAAGGCCGTCCACCCCGAGCTGCGGGTGCTGCACCACGTCAGTCAGAGCGGGCAGAGCACGGCGGTGCGCACCGGCGTCAAGCAGGCCCGCGCCCCCTGGATCGCCACCCTGGACGGCGACGGCCAGAACGACCCGGCCGATATTCCCAAGCTGCTGGCGGCGCGCGCCGCGGCTGCGCCGCAGGTAAAGCTGTTCGCCGGCTGGCGGGTCCACCGCCAGGACTCGGGCAGCAAGCGCTGGGCCAGCAAGTGGGCCAATGCCATCCGCGCGCGCATGCTGCGCGACGACACCCCCGACACCGGCTGCGGCATCAAGCTGTTCGAGCGCGAGGCGTTCCTGGACCTGCCGTACTTCGACCACATGCACCGCTACCTGCCGGCGCTGATGCAGCGTGCGGGCTGGCAGACCATCAGCGTGCCGGTCAATCACCGGCATCGCACGGCGGGCGTGTCCAAATACACCAACCTGGGCCGCGCGCTGGTCGGCATCCGCGACCTGCGTGGGGTGGCCTGGCTGATCACGCGCAGCAAGCGCACCGCCGTGGAAGAACGCTGATGGAGCTGCACTGGCTCGACCAACCGTTGACCTGGCTGTACTGGACCGGCCTGCACGTGACCGGCTGGAAGCTGATCGGGTACACCGGCGCGCTGATGTTCGGCGGCCGCTGGCTGGTCCAGTTCGTGGCCTCCCGGCGCGCTGGCAAGCCGGTGATCCCGCGGCTGTTCTGGTATATGAGCGTGGTCGGCAGCCTGATGACGCTGAGCTACTTCCTGTTTTCGGCCAAGCAGGACTCGGTGGGCGTACTGCAGAACCTGTTCCCGGCGTTTACCGCGCTGTACAGCCTGAAGCTGGATATCGACCATCGTGGGTGGAAGCGGGACAAGGCGCCGCATTGAGGACGGGCCCACCGACCAACGGTTGGTGGCTACCGCGCGCCTTCGGCGCTGCCCACGGAGCAGGCAGGACCTTTGATCCATGCGCGGCCCCTTCGCCGGGTGCCATGATCGGGGTTTGCCGTCCACCGGGAACCGCTGATCGTGAAATCGCCCCTCGTCACCGCGCTGCTGCTCGCCCTGGCCCTTCCTGCCGGCGCCGTCCTGGCCGCACCGTCCGCTGCACCGGCGGCCGCACCGGCCAACCTGGCCTCGGAAAGCCCCGCCGATGCGCAGTTCCGCAGCATCTACGAAACCGAATGGAAGTGGCGCCAGGACGGCGGTGGTGAAGCCAGCGAAGACGGCGACGGCCCGGCCAACGCCACCCGCATGCCCGACGTGGGCGCGGCGGCCCAGCAGGCCCGGCTGAAGGTCTGGGACGAAGTGCTGGCCAAGCTCGGCACGATCGACCCGAAGACGCTCTCGGCCGACACCCAGATCAACTACGCCATCTACCGCGACCAGGTCTTCAACCTGGCCGCCGAGGTACGCCTGCGCGGCTATGAAATGCCGTTCAATGCCGACTCCTCGTTCTGGTCCAACCTGTCCTTCATGGCGCGCCGCGAAATGAAGACCGCCAAGGACTACCGCAACTACATCGCCCGCCTCAACGACGTGCCGCGCTACTTCGACCAGCAGACCGAGAACATGCGGGCCGGCCTCAAGCGCGGCTTCAGCGTGCCGCGCGCGGTGCTGGACGGGCGCGAAGTGTCCATCGCCACCGTGTCCGAACTGAAGGACCCGACCGCCTCGCCGCTGTACGCGCCCTTCAAGAAGCTGCCCGCCAGCATCCCCGCCGCCGAGCAGGCGCAGCTGCGGGAGCAGGCGCGGCAGGCCATCGGGGGCAGTGTGGTGCCGGCGTTCGCCAAGCTGCGCACCTTCTTTGTCAGCGAGTACGTGCCGCAAGCGCGCACCACCCTGGCCGCCGAAGCCATGCCCGACGGCAAGGCGTACTACAAGCAGCAGATCCACGAATACACCACGCTGGACCTGACCCCGCAGCAGATCCACGAGATCGGCCTGAAGGAAGTGGCGCGCATCCAGGCGGAAATGAACGGCATCATCAAGCAGGTGGAATTCAAGGGCAGCTTCGCGCAGTTCCTGACCTTCCTGCGTACCGATCCGCAGTTCTACGCCAAGACCCCCGACGAACTGCTGCACCGCGCCGCGTGGATCTCCAAGCGCGTGGACGGGGTGATCGGCAAGTACATGACCCTGCCGCGCGCACGCTTCACCATCGTGCCGGTACCGCCGGACATCGCCCCGTTCTGGACCGCCGGCCGCGGCGGCATGGGTACCTACTGGCTCAACACCTACAACCTGCCGGCGCGCCCGCTGTACAACCTGCCGGCCCTGACCCTGCACGAATCCGACCCCGGCCACGCGCTGCAGGGCGCACTGGCGGCCGAGCAGGGCGAGCAGCCCGAGTTCCGCCGCAACGCCTACATCTCCGCCTATGGCGAAGGCTGGGGCCTGTACTGCGAAAAGCTCGGCGTGGAGATGGGCATCTACGAAACCCCCTACGAGGATTTCGGCCGCCTGACCTACGAGATGTGGCGTGCCGCGCGCCTGGTGATCGACACCGGCGTGCACCACAAGGGCTGGACCCGCGCGCAGGCCATTGCCTACCTGCGCGACCACACCGCGCTGAGCGAGCATGAAGTGACCACCGAAGTGGACCGCTACATCTCCTGGCCGGGCCAGGCGCTGAGCTACAAGCTGGGCGAGATCGCCATCGTGCGCCTGCGCGCGCAGGCCGAGCAGGAACTGGGCGACCGGTTCGACGTGAAGTCCTTCCACGACGCGGTGCTCAAGCAGGGCTCGGTGCCGCTGCCGGTGCTGGAGCAGCAGATCCAGGCGTATATCGCCCAGCGCAAGGCTGCCAGCTGACCGCACCGGGATCGGCCGCGACCCGGCCGATCCCGTCAACGTGAACCATCGCGCCGCGCTGCGATTGTGTAACGGGCAAGCCGCCCGCTACCCTGCCGGCATGTTCCGCCACGCCCGCCCCCGTCCGTCCCTGCTGCTGCGCCTGCTGATGCTGGTGGCGGTGGGCCTGGGCGTGTTCGGCACGGCCACGGCGTCGGCGCTGGCCGACATCCATATCAGCCTGCACAGCGACGCGGCCCCGGCCGACACCGCGCTGCCCGGCGATGCCGAACCCGATCCGACCGACGGCGACCTGCTGCACGCACTGGTGCATTGCGGCCACTGCCACGGTCACGGCGGCGTGCTGCCGATGGCGTCACTGCCGTGGGTCCTGCCCGCCGCGCCCGCGCACAGCGTGCCGGCCGGGCTGGTCGCGCAGTTGCGTACCCAACCGCCGGAGAGCCTGCTGCGCCCCCCGATAGCGTCCTGATGCCACGCGGCCCCGCGCCGCCGTTGTCCATCTGAACCGTTATCTGGAGATTCCCCATGTGGATGCGCCTGGCAGCCTTGGCTGTCCTCGCGTTCGTGCCGTGCGTGTATGCGCAGGGCACGAAAACGCCTGATCCGTTGACCCTCGACGACGCCATCGCGCGCGTCGCCCAGTACCACCCCGACCTCCGCCTGGCCGAGGCGCAGCGCCCGATCTGGGAAGCACGCCGTGACGCGGCCGGACTGCGCCCGCCGCTGAGCGTGGGCGTGGACCTGGAAAACGCGCTGGGCAGCGGCGATGCCAGCGGCCTGCGCAGCGCCGAGCTGACCGTCACCCTGGCCGGCATGCTCGAACGCGGCGGCAAGCTGGACGCCCGCCGTGCCGTGGCCCAGGCCAACTTGGACAGCCTGGCTCCCCAGCGCGAAACCGCCCGGCTGGACCTGATGGCCGAGGTGGCGCGCCGCTATCTGGCGGTCACCGACGCCCGCCAGCAGCTGGCGATCGCCCAGACCGACATTGATCAGCGCAAGCGCGCGGTGGCGGCCGCGCGCCTGCGCCTGCAGGCCGGAGCGTCGCCCGAATCGGTGCTGCTGACCGCCCAGGCGATGTTGGCCCAGGCCGAGCTGGACCGCGACCGCGCCGCCCAGGCCGACCAGTCCGCGCGTGCCGCGTTGTCGGCGTTGTGGCGGCAGCGCGAGCCGGGCTTCGACGTCGTCACCGGCGACCCGATGCAGCTGCCGGCGCTGCAGGACTTCGCCGTGCTGGCCGACACACTGCAGCGCACTCCCGAACTGGCCATGCTGGCCGGCGAGCGCCGCATCCGCGAGGCGCAGGTGCAGCTGGCCCGCACTGCCGCGCGGCCGGATGTCAGCTGGCAGGTGGGCGTTCGCAACAACCGTGAGAGCCGTGACAGCGCCTTCGTGGCCGGCTTCAGCGTGCCGCTGGGCAGCGTTGCCCGCGTCGCGCCGGAGATCCGCGCGGCCGAAGCGGAACTGGCGCTCAACGCGGTGGAACGCGATGCGCGCGCGCTGCAGCTGTACGCCACCCTGGCCGAAGCACATGGCCGCTACCTGACCTCGCGGCTGGAAGTCACGCGCATGGCGCGCGACGTGCTGCCGCAGCTCACGCGTGCCGAGAACGCCGCCGAGAAGGCCTGGCGCGCCGGTGCCATCAGCTACATGGAATGGGCACAGCTGCAGGCCATGCGCATCGAAGCCCGCCAGCGCCAGCTGGACGCGGCCATCGCTGCGCAGACCGCACTGATCGAAATCCAGCGTCTCACCGGGCAGAGCATGCTCGCCGCCGGCGACACCCCCGCCACTGCCGCCGTGTCCACGGAGGACCGCCGATGACCACTTTCTGCCCGCGCACCGCGCTCACTGCCGGCCTGCTGCTCACCCTGCTGGCCCTGGCCGGCTGCGCGAAGGAGGCCGGCACCCCGTCCGCCGCCGATCCGGGCCACGGCGAGGCCGGGCACAGCGACGAGGCGGCGCACGCCGAGGACGCGCATGACGAAAGCGCGCCGGAAACCACCACCATCACCGCTGCGATGGCCGAACAGGCCGGCATCCGCGTCGCCCCGGTCGCAGCGGGCACCATCGCCGACGAGCATGACGTGCAGGGCCTGCTGACCCCCGTCGATGGCCGCGTGGCGCAGGTAATGGCGCGCTTCCCCGGGCCGATCCGCTCGCTGCGCGCCAACGTCGGCGACCGCGTCGCGGCCGGCCAGGTGCTGGCCAGCATTGAAAGCAATCTCAGCCTGACCACCTACACCGTCACCGCGCCGATCAGTGGCGTGGTGCTGGCGCGCCAAGCCCAGGTGGGTGGCGTGGCGGGCGAGGGCACGCCGTTGTTCGAGATCGGCGACCTGTCCACCTTGTGGGTGGACCTGCACATCTTCGGCAACGACACCCAGCACATCACCGCCGGCGTGCCGGTCACGGTGGCGCGCATGACCGATGGGGTCAGCCAGACCACCACGCTCGAACGCGTGCTGCCCGGTACCGCCACCGCCAGCCAGAGCACCGTGGCCCGCGCCTCGCTGCGCAATGACGATGGCCTGTGGCGGCCCGGTGCGGCGGTGAAGGCCCGCATCGTGGTGGCCACCCAGGCGGCCGCGCAGGTAGTACCCCTGAGCGCGCTGCAGAGCATGGACGGCAAGGACGTGGTGTTCGTGCGCAGCGGCGACACCTACACCGCGCGCCCGGTCCGCCTGGGCGCGCGCGATGCGGGCAAGGTTGAAGTGCTGGACGGGCTGACCCCCGGCGAGCAGGTCGTGGTCGAGCAGAGTTACGTGGTGAAGGCCGACATCGGCAAGGCGGGGGCGTCGCATGAGCATTGAACGCGCCGGCGTGCTGGAACGCACCATCGGTACGTCCATCGCCCACCGCTGGCTGATGATGAGCCTGACCCTGGTGCTGGTGGCGGTGGGCATCTGGAGCTTCACCAAGCTGCCTATCGACGCCACCCCGGACATCACCAACGTCCAGGTGCAGATCAACACGGCGGCCCCCGGCTACTCGCCGCTGGAGACCGAACAACGCATCACCTACCCGGTGGAAACGGTGATGGCCGGCCTGCCGCGCATGGAACAGGCACGCTCGCTGTCGCGCTACGGGTTGTCGCAGGTCACCGTGGTGTTCGAGGACGGCACCGACATCTACTTCGCCCGCCAGCAGGTGGCCGAACGCCTGCAGCAGGTCAAATCGCAGATTCCCGACGGCCTTGACCCGCAGCTGGGTCCGATCTCCACCGGCCTCGGTGAGATCTTCATGTACACCATCGACGCCGATCCCAAGGCGCGCAAATCCGATGGCAGTGCCTACACCGCCACCGACCTGCGCACCCTGCAGGACTGGGTGATCCGCCCGCAGCTGCGCAACGTGCCGGGGGTGACCGAGGTCAACACGATCGGCGGCTTCCAGCGCCAGGTGCACATCACCCCGGACCCGGCACGCCTGCGCGCGCTGGGCTTCACCCTGGAAGACGTGGCGCAGGCGGTGGAAGCCAACAACCAGAACGTGGGCGCCGGCTACATTGAGCGCAACGGCCAGCAGTTCCTGGTGCGCATTCCCGGCCAGGTGGCCAACCTGGAGGAGATCGGCAACATCGTGCTGGCCCGGCGCGAAGGCGTGCCGATCCACGTGCACGACGTGGCGCAGGTGCAGGACGGCCCGGAGCTGCGCAGCGGCGCGGCCACCCAGAACGGCCACGAAGTGGTGATGGGCACGGTGGTGATGCTGATCGGTGCCAACAGCCGCGACGTGGCCCAGGCCGCGGCCGCACGGCTGCAGCAGGCGCAGGCCAGCCTGCCCAAGGGCGTTACCGTGACCGCCAGCTACGACCGCACCGCGCTGGTGGACCGCACCATCGACACCGTGGCCAAGAACCTCATCGAGGGGGCGTTGCTGGTGATCGTGGTGCTGTTCGCGCTGCTCGGCAATTTCCGCGCGGCGCTGATCACCGCCGCGGTGATTCCGCTGGCGATGCTGTTCACCCTGACCGGCATGGCGCGCGGTGGGGTGTCGGCCAACCTGATGAGCCTGGGCGCGCTCGACTTCGGCCTGATCGTCGACGGTGCGGTGATCATCATCGAGAACTGCCTGCGCCGGTTCGGCGAACGCCAGCACGTGCTGGGCCGTGACATGACCGCCGCCGAACGCTTCGCCGAAACCGCCAGCGCCACCGCCGAGGTGATCCGCCCCAGCCTGTTCGGGCTGGGCATCATCACCGCGGTGTACCTGCCGATCTTCGCGCTGTCCGGCGTGGAAGGAAAAATGTTCCATCCGATGGCGATCACCGTGGTGCTCGCGCTGACCGGTGCGATGCTGCTGGCACTCACCTTCGTGCCGGCGGCGATCGCGTTGTTCCTCGGCGGCCGCGTGCACGAAAAGGAAAACCGGCTGATGGCGTGGGTGCGCCGCCGCTATGCGCCGTTGCTGGCCTTCTCGCTGCGGCGCGGGCGCTGGATGGTGGCCGGCGCGCTGGTGCTGGTGGTGGGCTGCGGCCTGCTGGCCACGCGCCTGGGCAGTGAATTCGTGCCCAACCTGGACGAGGGCGACGTGGCCATGCATGCCATGCGCATCCCCGGCACCAGCCTGACCCAGTCGATCCAGATGCAGCTGCAGATCGAGAAACGGCTGGTGCAGTTCGCCGAGGTCGACAAGGTGTTCTCCAAGATCGGCACGCCGGAAGTGGCGTCCGACCCGATGCCGCCGTCGGTGGCCGACACCTTCATCATGATGAAACCGCGCAAGGACTGGCCGGACCCGCGCAAGTCACGGGCGGCATTGTTGGGGGAACTGGAAGCAGCGGTGGAGCAGTTGCCGGGCAACAACTACGAGTTCACCCAGCCGATCCAGATGCGCACCAACGAGCTGATTTCCGGCGTGCGGGCAGACGTGGCGGTGATGCTGTTCGGTGACGACCTGGACACGCTGCTGAGTGTGGGCAAGCGCATCGCCAGCGTGGCCGGCACGGTGCCGGGTGCGGCCGACGTGCGCGTGGAGGAAACCAGCGGGCTGCCGCTGCTGACCATCACCCCCAACCGCACCGCGCTGGCCGGCTACGGACTCAATCCCGGCCAGGTGCAGTCCACCGTGGCCACTGCGGTGGGCGGGCAGGTGGCCGGACAGCTGTTCGAAGGCGACCGCCGCTTCGACATCGTGGTGCGCCTGCCCGAAGCGCTGCGCCAGGACCCGGCGGCGCTGGCCGACTTGCCAGTATCGCTGGCCCCGGCGCTGGCCGGCGATGACGCCGACGAGTCCAGCCGTGTTGGCAGCTGGACCAGCGGCAGCGCCCGCACCGTGCCGCTGCGCGAACTGGCCACGCTGGGCAACAGCGAGGGGCCGAACCAGATCAACCGCGAAAACGGCAAGCGCCGCATCGTGGTCACCGCCAACGTGCGTGACCGCGACCTCGGCAGTTTCGTGGCCGACCTGCAGCAGGCGATCGGGCGCGACGTGCAGGTGCCCAACGGGTACTGGATCGAGTACGGCGGCAGCTTCGAGCAGCTGATTTCGGCCAGCCAGCGCCTGTCGATCGTGGTGCCGGTGACGCTGGCGATCATCTTCGCGCTGCTGTTCTGGGCGTTCGGCTCGGTCAAGGACGCGGCGATCGTGTTCAGTGGCGTGCCGCTGGCGCTCACCGGCGGCGTGCTGGCGCTGGCCGCGCGCGGCATTCCGTTGTCGATCTCGGCCGGTGTCGGCTTCATCGCGTTGTCCGGCGTGGCCGTGCTCAACGGGCTGGTGATGATCAGCTTCGTGCGCAGCCTGCGCGAGGGCGGCTTGCCGCTGGCCGACGCCGTGCGCGACGGGGCACTGGGTCGGCTGCGCCCTGTGCTGATGACTGCACTGGTGGCCTCGCTGGGCTTCGTGCCGATGGCCTTCAACGTGGGTGCCGGTTCGGAAGTACAGCGCCCGCTGGCCACGGTGGTGATCGGCGGCATCGTGTCGTCCACGCTGCTGACGTTGCTGGTGCTGCCGGTGTTGTACCGGTGGTTGCACCGTAAGGGGCCTGACGCGGTATGAAGGGTGGGTCCGCGCGTGATGCCACGTGCGGACCTGGCTGCCTCACCAATGCGCTGGCTTGTCGATGGGCTTCTTCCCGGTCTGGATGCGGTCAGGCAACTGGCAGCACGCCAACTCTTCATCGTGGATATGGCTGCGCGCCCAATCCGCATTCGCTGACAGGGAGGACATCATGTTGCGGTGGGCAACCGCACCTTCCTCGGGAGGCCGCCTTGGGGTGATCACTCCAAGGCGGATACCTGGAAAGTCCTCTCTGATGGCGCGCAGCACCGGTTCCACATCACTGTCGTTGGAACACACCACCAGCTGTGAGAATCGTCCTGACGCGGCATCGCGGTACATTGCCAACGCAATGTTCACATCCGTCTGTTTCTCTTCAAGCTTCCAGACCCTCACCCTATCGGCTCGGTTGAAGGGCTGCCCATCGACATACCGCGGCATCTTCGTACCGCTGCGATCATGCGTGTGGGTTCCCATTGTTTTCTGGAAACGGGTTCCGTGACGTATTTCGTGCCCACGTAGAAAGCTGTCCTGCGCGATCGTGGACGCATTGCCGTGGGTAGAAAAGCGGGCGAGCCAAAACGCGCTGAAGTACCTGACCAACGTCAACTGTGACGACGGCGTCTGCTCATGCACCAGGCGTTCGAACAGTCTGACAACATCGATCCATTTGTAGGGCGTCCCCCGGATCCGACCATAGTAAAAGTTGTAGCCATCCACGTAGACGGCGGTGGTTTCAGTCATGCGCACGTTCCTTCGGGCATGAAAAAACCGCCTTTCGGCGGTTTTTTCGTCCCAGGCCGTTTAGCCAACTGAATGACGACGGCGAGGGCGGGGTCGTGGGGCCATTACAACAGTCCGTTGCCATGGCAGTCAAATGACGGGGTCACACCTTGAGGCCGCCTCATCCACTTGGCGTTTATCGATTTCCTGCCAGCCATTGCTGGATCAGATCGGTTGCTTTGGCCACGCCGGTTTCCATGCCCATCGCCCTTCCCAGAGCAGCAGCCCGTTCACGCGTTCCTGCGTGTTCGGCGAAGCCAATGGCCCGCGCCAGCGTGTTGGCATCCAACCGCTTCGGCGACAACGCCGCCGGTGCCACGCCCAACGCCTGCAAGCGCGCCGCCCAGAAAAACTGGTCGGCCGCGAACGGCATCACCAGCGATGGCACCCCGGCCCGGCAGGCCGAATGCGTGGTGCCGCTGCCGCCGTGGTGGATCACCAGCGCGCAGCGCGGGAACAGCGCCTCGTGCGGGGTGGGGCCAACCACGAACACGTCGGCGGGCAGGGGCGTGCTGGGCACGCCCGCCCAGCCGGGGAACAGCAGCACCCGGCGCGGGGCCAACGCGTCCAGCAGTGCCGGCAGCACGCGGTCGCGATCGAAGCCGGTCATGCTGCCAAAGCCCAGGTACACCGGGGCCGGGCCGGCTTCAAGGAAGGCCTGCAGGTCCGACGGCGCTTGCCACGGGCTGTCCGGCAGGCGCCATTGGCCGCAGATGCGGTGGTTGGCGGGCCAGTCCGCCGGTTGCGGCAGCAGGCTGGGCGAGATGCCGTAGAGCATCGGTAGATCGCGCCAAAGGCTGCGTCGCGGTGGCATGCCCAGTGCGTGCCGGGCCTGGTTGATCGGCTCCCGGAAGGTGCGCCAGACGGCCTGGTTGACCAGCCCGTAGCTGAGCCGATTCAGCGCACCGGGCAGGCGCAGTCGGGGCAGGAACGGGGAGGGGAAGTCGGCGGTGGGCGTCAGCGGAATCATGCCCAGCCCGATCGCGGGCAGGCCATGGTGCTCGGCCACGGTCATGCCGACGAAGGCGGCCAGCCCGCCGGTCAGCACCGCATCGCACCCGGCGGCGGCCGCATCGGCCTGTCGCGTCCACGCCGGCACGTGCCGGCGCGCCATCCTGGCCAGTCCGCGCGAGGCGGCCAGCGTGTTGTTGCCGCGCGACACCAGCGCCACCACCTCATCATGGATGTCGCCTTCCAGCGCGGCGTGCGGCACACCCAGGGCGCTCGCGCTGCCCAGGGTGCCGCCTTCGGCCAGCAGCATCACCTCGTGTCCGGCGGCCATCAGGCCGTGGCAGAGCATGACCAGCGGGCGGGTGTCGCCCTCGGTGCCGTAGGTGATCGCCAGCAGCCGCATCGTGGGGGTCCAGGGTGAACAGGGTGGCCAGTATCGCCGCCGCCCGCGGGTGGCCATGCGAACACGGGGTGCGCGCCCGGCTCCGGCAGGCCGGCAAGGCCCTGTGGACAACTTGCGCCCGCCCACGGCCTGCGGCATAATGCGCGGCTCGCTGTGTCCGGAAATCTCTGGATCGGCGGCCGGGAACACGTCATCCGGCCCGCCCTTGACAGCGTAACCCTTTGATTCTCATGACGTGTGGCGGGAAACCGTCGAGGCCGCCGTCGCCCGGGCTATGGGCTGACAATTACTTTCATCGAGGTGCGCAATGTCCCGCGTATGCCAAGTTTCCGGCAAGCGAGTGCAGACGGGTAACAACGTCTCGCACGCCAACAACAAGACCCGTCGTCGTTTCCTGCCCAACCTGCACGAGCGCCGCTTCTGGGTTGCCAGCGAAAACCGCTGGGTCAAGCTTCGTGTTTCCGCGCATGCCCTGCGCACCATCGACAAGAACGGTATCGATTCCGTTCTGGCTGAGCTGCGTGCGCGCGGCGAAAAGGTCTGAGGAGTAAACGATCATGGCAGGCAAGCGCGATAAGATCCGTCTGATTTCGACGGCCAACACTGGCCACTTCTACACGACGGACAAGAACAAGAAGAACACCCCCGGGAAGATGGAATTCCTGAAGTACGATCCGGTCGTGCGCAAGCACGTCCTGTACAAGGAAGGCAAGATCAAGTAATCCGCAAGGATGCTTGAGCTTCCCCAGAAAAAACCCGCCCTTGTGGCGGGTTTTTTTTTGGTTCTTTCTCTCGTCCGCTTTGCGAGCACCAAGCGCGCTGTGCACCTTTTCAGGCGCGGCCTGTGGGTGGGTTGGGCGCTGGCCCCCCATGCCCTTGGAGGCGAAACAAAGGAGGAGGTGGCGGCCGCAGGCCGACGCCGGGGGACATTCGCACCAGGGGCCTACCGGCCGCTGCGGGGCCCCCACGCGCGCAACAGACCTGAGCGGAGACGCTCGCCGATCCAAACGGCACCTGCACACCCGTGCACGCGCGCAGCGCCCTACGCAATCTGCTACGCCCCCTCGAAACAAGGGACGTCCCTCCATTGGGAGAAGAATCGTTTTCGATGGCAGGCGCGATGGCTCTCCTGCGAATCGACGCAGAGCCGGCCAGCGGCCGGCACTACCGGGTGCATGCACCGGCCATGTCAGAATGCCGGCCTACCTCCCGACGGGCGACGCGATGCTGTTCGAGTGGCTGCTGGGTTCCTGGTTGTTGATGCTGGATTGGCTGATCCGGCTGGCCGCGCTGTTCTGGATTCCCACCCGCACCACGCCCGGTGCCGCGCGCAGCTGGCTGCTGCTGGTCGGCTTCGTGCCGCTGCTGGGCTTGCCGCTGTACCTGCTGTTCGGCCACCCGTGGCTGTCGCGCCAGCGCGTGCAGCGCCAGGCCGAAGCCTCCCAGGTCATCCGCGAGGAACAGGCGTTGCAGCCGCCGCTGCGCTGGACGCCGATGCCCGACACCGCCACGGCGGAGATCGTGCCGCTGATCGAGCGGCAGGGCGACTTCATGCCCATCCATGGCAATGCGGTAGAGCTGCTGGTGGACTACGACGCCTCGCTGCAGGCGCTGATCGCCGACATCGACCAGGCCCGCGAGCGCGTGCACCTGCTGTACTACCTGATGTTCGACGACGCCGTGGGCGAGTCCATCGTGCAGGCGCTGCAGCGTGCCGCCGCGCGCGGTGTGCACTGCCGCCTGCTGCTGGACGCGGTGGGCGCCAAGCGCGGCCTGCGCCACTACCGGCACCGCCTGCAGGCGCTGGGCGTGGACGTGCGCGCGATGTTGCCCGGCGGCCTGCGCTGGCGCCGCAGCGGGCGGATGGACCTGCGCAACCATCGCAAGATCGCGGTGATCGACAACCGGGTGGGCTACATCGGTTCGCAGAACCTGGCCCAGCCGGAGTTCGTGCCCGGCTTTCCAAACAAGGAACTGGTGGCGCGCGTGCGCGGTCCCGGCGTGGCGCACCTGGAAGCGGTGTTCGCCAGCGACTGGTACATGGAAACCGGGCAGCGCCTGGACGTGATGACCGCCGTGCCGGTGTGCTCGGCCGACGTGGCCACCCAGCTCCTGCCCAGCGGCCCGGCGTATCCCTTCAGCAACGCGCGCGACGCGGTCAACGCGCTGATCCACCTGGCACGCCGCCGCATCGTGCTGGTCACCCCGTACTTCGTGCCCGACGAGGCCACCCTCAGCGCGCTGCGCATCGCCGCGCTGTCCGGCGTGCAGGTGCAGCTGATCCTGTCGGCCAGCAGCAACCAGCGGCTCACTGCGTGGGCGCAGGAGGCCTATTACGACGAACTTCTGCGCAGTGGCGTGCGTATCGCGTTGTACGAACCGTGCTTCCTGCACGCCAAGCACCTCACCGTGGACGAGGACATCGCGCTGGTCGGCTCGATCAACCTGGACATCCGCTCGTTCGCGCTCAACGCGGAAATCGGCATGCTCTGCTATGACCGCGGCATCGTCACCCAGCTGCTGCAGATCGAGAACGATTACCTGCTGCGGTCGCGCCAGCTGGACCTGAAAAGCTGGCGCAAGCGCCCGACCTGGCGGCGCAGCCGCGAAGGCATCGCGCGCCTGGCCGATGCGCTGATGTAGTGCTGCGGTGACGGCCGACACGGGGCCATCGCCGGCATCGCCTACAATCGGGGCATGACCGCAACCCAATCCCCTCGCCAGTGTGACCTGGCCATCGTCGGCGGCGGTGCGGCAGGCGTGCTGGTGGCGTTGCATGCGCTGCGCACGGCAACCGCCGCGCTCCATGTCGTGGTGTTCGAGCCGGCCTCGGCGCTGGCCCAGGGCATCGCCTACGCCACGCCATGGCCCGAGCACCTGCTCAACGTGCCGGCCGGCAGGATGAGCGCGTTGCCCGATGCGCCCGACGATTTCCTCGATTACCTGCTGCAGGTGGACGCGTTTCCCGGCATGCCGCGCGACGCAGTTGCCGCCGAATACGCGCCGCGCCGCTGCTATGCCGCCTACCTGCAGGCCCGCCTGGAGCAGGCCCAGGCCACCAGCCCCGCGCAGCTCAGCGTGGTGCATGAGGCAGTCACCGCGTTGCAGCCTGGCATCGCCATGCAGCAGCTGACGCTGGCCGATGGCGACACCTGGCAGGCGCGCCAGGTGGTGCTGGCCTGTGGCAACAGCATGCGCCCGTTGCCGGTTACCGGCGCCGACGCGCTGCCCCCGGGCAAAGTGGTCGACGCCTGGGATTACGACGGTGTGCGGCTGCTGGCCGGCGACGGCGATCTGGCCATCATCGGCTCGGGGTTGAGCATGGCCGACAGCGTGGTGGCGCTGGCCAATGCAGGGCACCGCGGCCGCATCCACGTGCTGTCCCGGCATGCACTGCTGCCGTTGCCACACGCGCATGGCGGCACGGCCAGTTTCGATCCGGGCCCGCTGCCGGGCCTGCCGCTGCGGCAGGCGCTGCGCGCGCTGCGCGGCCACGCCCGCGACGCTGTCGCCCAGGGCCTGCCCTGGCAGAGCGTGATGGATCGCATCCGTCCGCTGGGCCAGGCACTGTGGCGTGGTCTGGAGGCCGCCGACCAGCGCCGCTTCCTGCGCCACGTGGTGCGGTACTGGGACGTGCACCGCCACCGCATTGCCGAAAGCGTCGAGGCGCAGGTCGCCGCGCTGGAGCAGTCGGGCCAGCTGCAGCGTCATCGCGCCCGGCTCGATACCGTACTGGTGCTCGACGGCACCCTGCAGATACATGCGCACGGCGCCGGCGGTGGCCTGCCGCCGTTGCGCGTGGGCGCGCTGATCAATGCCACCGGCGTGGAGACCCGCGCCACCGCGATGCGCAATCCGCTGGTGCAGCAGTTGCTGGCCGACGGCCACGCCAGGCCAGGGCCGCACGGCCTGGGGTTGGATACCTCGGTGGCGCATGCCGGGCTGCTCGCCGCCAACGGCCAGCCGCATCCCGGTGTACAGGTGGTGGGCAGCCTGCGCATCGGCACGCTGTGGGAAAGCCTGGCCATTCCCGAGCTGCGGGTGCAGGCGCAGCAGGCCGCAGCACGCGCGCTGGGCTGACGCCCTGTGTGGGTGGGCCAGCTGTGACACCGCGCGGCAACGGCTGACGCGAGGTATCGAAAAGGCTCATGCCTCTGTCTTGATCTTCGCATTGGTGACGGTGCGCCTACCGCTCTAGGCTGCTGCCTTTCAGACCGGGAATGCACATGACGCCTACCTCAGACCCGACCGCCCCGCGCGGCCCTGTTGCCCCGGCCGTGATGGGCCGCGTAATCGCCGTACTGGGCATCGGCATGCTGCTGTCTGCCTGCCAGCCCGACGTCAGTGCCGATGCCGCCACACCCGCCGCACCGGCCGGCGCCGCACTGCCCGCTGCCAGCGCAGTCGATCACATGCCGGCCTGCCCGGCCGGTGCCAGCGTCATGGACGGCTGGAACGATCGCGCACCGCCGCGCCGCATCTTCGGCAACACGTGGTATGTGGGCACCTGCGGGCTGTCGGCGGTGCTGGTGACCTCCGACCAGGGGCATGTGCTGATCGACGGTGGCACCGTGGCGGCCGGTCCCCTGATCGCGGCCAACATCCGCGCGCTGGGTTTCGATCCGCACGCAGTGAAGTACCTGCTCAACTCGCACGAGCATTCCGACCATGCCGGCGGCCTGGCCCACCTGCAAGCGGCCACCGGGGCGCCGCTGCTGGCGCGTGCGCCGGCGGTAGCCACGCTGCGCAGGGGGAAGAGCGATCGCAGCGACCCGCAGTACCTCGAACCCGGTGGGACCTTCCCGCCCGTGGCCAACGTGGTGGTGATCGCCGACGGCGAGACGGTCCGCGTTGGCCCCCTGGCGCTGACCGCCCATGCCACGCCGGGCCACACGCCGGGCGGCACCAGCTGGACATGGCGTTCCTGCGAGGGCGCACGCTGTCTGGACATCGCCTACACCGACAGCGTCAGCGCCATCTCCGATGCGCAGTACCGCTACCTGGATCATCCGCAGGGGGTGGCCGCCTTCCGCCACGGCCTGGACACGCTGGCCGCGCTGCCCTGCGACATCCACGTGACACCGCATCCGCTGGGCAGCGATCTGTTCGCCCGCCTGGCAGGCGATGGGACGCCGCCGCTGGTGGACGCGGGGGCCTGCCAGCGTTACGCGCAGAACGGACGTGCCCAGCTGGACGCTCGCCTGAAGGAGGAGGCCGCCGGCCGCAAACCCTGACGCAGGGAGGACGCGGAGGGCGTAAAATGGCGGCATGGATGTCTCCCACTTGCTCGACGGGCTCAACCCCGCCCAGCGCGAAGCTGTGTCCGCCCCGCCCGGCCACCATCTGGTGCTTGCCGGTGCCGGTTCCGGCAAGACCCGCGTACTTATCCACCGCATCGCCTGGCTGAATGAAGTCTGCGGCGTGCCTACCCATGGCATTTTTGCGGTGACCTTCACCAACAAGGCCGCCGGCGAGATGCGCCACCGCATCGACCTGCAGCTGCCGCAGGGCAGCCGCGGCGCGTGGATCGGCACCTTCCACGGGCTGGCCCACCGCCTGCTGCGCCTGCATTACCAGGACGCCAAGCTGCCCGACAGCTTCCAGGTGCTCGATTCGGACGACCAGCTGCGGCTGGTCAAGCGCGTGGTGCAGCAGCTGGAGATCGACGACAGCAAGCACCCGCCCAAGCAGATCGCGTGGTGGATCAACGAGCAGAAGGACGAGGGCCGCCGCCCGCAGCACATCCAGCCCGAGCCGCACGACGCGTGGCTGGAAACCATGCGCCAGGCCTACGCGGCCTACCAGGAACGCTGCGATCGCGCCGGTCTGGTCGACTTCGCCGAGTTGCTGCTGCGCGCGCATGAGCTGCTGCGCGACAACCCGGCGTTGCTGGCCCATTACCGCTCGCGCTTCCGCGAAATCCTGGTGGACGAGTTCCAGGACACCAACGCCATCCAGTACGCGTTCGTGCGCGTGCTGGCCGGCGACAGCGGCCACGTGTTCGTGGTCGGCGACGATGACCAGGCCATCTACGGCTGGCGCGGCGCCAAGGTCGAGAACGTCCAGCGCTTCCTGAAGGACTTCCCCGGCGCACAGACCGTGCGCCTGGAGCAGAACTACCGCTCCAGCGCCAACATCCTGGGCGCGGCCAACGCGGTGATCGCGCACAACCCCGACCGCATCGGCAAGGAACTGTGGACCGACAGCGGCGACGGGGATCCGATCGACCTGTACGCGGCCTACAACGAAATGGACGAGGCGCGCTATGTGGTCGAGCGCGCGCGCCAATGGGTGCGCGACGGCGGCAGCTATGGCGATGCCGCGGTGCTTTACCGCAGCAACGCGCAGTCGCGTGCGTTTGAAGAAGCCCTGATCTCCGAGCAGGTGCCGTACCGCGTGTATGGCGGCATGCGCTTCTTCGAGCGTGCCGAAATCAAGGACGCGCTGGCCTACCTGCGGCTGATGACCAACCGCAACGATGACGCCGCCTTCGAGCGCGCGGTCAACACGCCCACGCGTGGCATCGGCGACCGCACCCTGGATGAAGTGCGGCGGTTGGCGCGCAGCCACGCGATTTCGCTGTGGGAGGCCACCATGCTCACCACCCAGGGCAACGAACTGGCGGCGCGCGCACGCAACGCGCTGGCCGGTTTCCTGACCCTGGTCAACCAGTTGCATGGCGAAGCCGGCGAGATGACCCTGGCCGAGCGCATCGACCACGTGCTGGTGCGTTCGGGCCTGCGCGAACACTGGTCCAAGGAAAGCCGCAACGCGCTGGATTCCGAATCGCGCGCGGACAACCTGGACGAACTGGTGTCGGTGGCTTCGCGGTTCGTGCGCCGCGAGGACGACATCGAAGAGACCGGCGAGACCATGAGTGAGCTGGTCGCGTTCCTGTCCTACGCCTCGCTGGAGGCCGGCGAAGGCCAGGCCCAGGCGGGCGAGGAGGGCGTGCAGCTGATGACGCTGCACTCGGCCAAGGGCCTGGAATTCCCGATCGTGTTCCTGGCCGGCATGGAAGATGGCCTGTTCCCGAGCGCACGCTCGCTGGAAGAAAGCGGGCGGTTGGAGGAAGAGCGCCGCCTGGCGTACGTGGGCATCACCCGCGCGCGCCAGAAGCTGGTGCTCAGCTACGCCGAATCGCGGCGCATCCACGGCCAGGAAAACTACAACGTGCCGTCGCGCTTCCTGCGCGAGATCCCGCGTGAACTGCTCAACGAAGTGCGGCCCAAGGTGCAGGTCTCGCGCACCGCCTCGCTCGGTGCCAACCGGGTGATGGGCCACGCCGCGCTGGAAGCACCGCCGCTGAAGCTGGGCGCGCTGGTCAACCACCCGAAGTTCGGCGAAGGCATGGTCACCGACTACGAAGGCAACGGCCAGCACGCGCGCGTGCAGGTGGAGTTCGCCGACGCCGGCAGCAAGTGGCTGGTGATGGCCTACGCCAACCTCACCGTGCTCTGAGCCCGGCGCGCCACGGATGACGCGCCGGGTCTTGCAGCCGGCGCGGGTGGCCCTGCCGCGGTAGTGCCGGCCGCTGGCCGGCTGCTCTTCGCTCGGTTGTTACCGGGAGCCGGCCAGCCGCCGGCACTACAATGGTGCGTATCCCGTTGGCACAGGCCACCCCGATGACCGATTCCCCGCTGCACGTCACCGTAAAATTGAATGCCAGGCTGCAACCCGAGCATCGGCATGAGCTGTTCGAGGATCCGCTCGATGCGCTGCTGGAAAGCGCTGAGCTGGGCCAGCTTACCGGCGGCGGCACCGCGCTGACCGACGAGGGCGAAGTGGACTATGGCGATATCGAGATTGCCCTGACCGATCCAGCCTCGCTGCCGGGCGTGATCGAACTGCTGGAACAGCTGGGCGCGCCGAAGGGCTCGCTGATCCAGCGTGCAGGCGAACCAGACCAGCCGTTCGGTGTCACCGAAGGCCTGGCGCTGTACCTCAACGGCACCGACCTGCCCGATGAGGTCTACGAGCAGTGCGACTCGAATTACGTGTTCGAGCAGATCGTCGAGCGCATCGAAGGCGTGGGCGAAATCTGCAGCTGGTGGCAGGGCCCGACCGAGACCGCGCTGTATTTGTACGGCGTATCGTTCGAGACGCTGAGCGAGCGCATCGCCGACCTGGTCGCCACCTACCCGCTGTGCCAGGGCGCGCGCGTGGTGAAGATCGCCTGATCACCGTGTAACGGTGCCGGATGTGCGAGGAGCCGACCAACGGTCGGCTCTACCGAGCCCCAGACCGTGGGCAGGCCGCCAACCCGGTAGAGCCGACCGTTGGTCGGCTGCACGCAACCCGGCGGCCCCACGTCGGCCCCCCGGCGTTTACGGCGCAACACCCGCGCGCGACACCGCGTGCACCTGCTCCCAGTTCAGCCGACCAACGGTCGGCTCTACCGAGCCGCAGACCGTTGGAAGGCCGCCAACCCGGTAGAGCCGACCGTTGGTCGGCTGCACGTAACCAGGCGGCCCCACGTCGGCCCCCCGACGTCTACGGCGCAACACCCCCGCGCGACACTGCGCGCACCTGCTCCCAGTCCAATCCAAACCGGGCCAGGTACTTGCGCAGCCGGTCCGCATCATTGGTGCTGGCCCGCTGCGTGCGCGACACCGCGAACAGCTCGCGGCCGGCGGCTGACAGCGATGCGGAGCGGGCGCAGACCCGCACCACGTCCTCCAGCTGCACACGGTCGAAGCGATCCAGTTCCGCGGCGGCCTCGCCCAGCAGCGCGTCCAACGGCGACGCATCTGCACTGCCATGCCACTGCGCGCGCAATCGCGCGATCTCTTCCTCCACCCCATCGGTCTGGATGCGCCCGGCGTTGGCCAGCGTGGCCAGCCGCATCAGCGACGCGCCCAGGTCGCGGAAGTTGCCCCGCCAGGTGGCGTCGGGGCTGGTGGCGAAGGCCAGGTAACGGCTGCGCGCCTCGGCATTGAAGCGCACCCGCTCGTGCTGCTCGCGCGACCAGCGTTCCAGCTCGAAGTCCAGGTTGGGTTCGATGTCTTCGCGGCGCTCGGCCAGGCCGGGCAACGGGTAGGTCCACAGGTTGAGCCGGGCCAGCAGGTCCTCGCGGAAGCGGCCCGCGCGCACGGCCTGTTGCAGGTCGCGGTTGGTGCCGGCGATCAGCTGGAAATCGCTCTCCACCTCGCGGTCGCTGCCCACCGGCAGGAAGCGCTTCTCTTCCAGCGCACGCAGCAGCATCGCCTGTTCGTCCTGGCCCAGCTCGCCGATCTCGTCCAGGAACAGCAGGCCTTTGTCGGCCGACCGCAGCAGGCCGGCGCGGTCACTGACCGCCCCGGTGTAGGCGCCCTTGGTATGGCCGAACAGCGTGCTCATCGCACCGTCGCCGCGCAGGGTGGCGCAGTTCACTTCGACAAACCGCCCCGGCAACTGATGCTTGAGCTTCTTCAGGTCGAACACCCGCCTGGCCAGCTGGCTCTTGCCCGCGCCCGTGGGCCCCATCAGCAGCATCGGCGCGCGCGAGCGGGTGGCCACGGTTTCGATCTGCTCGATCATCCGGTTGAACGCCGGGTTGCGGGTGGCGATGCCGCCCTTGAGCAGGTCGCGGTCCTGCAGTTGCTGCTGGGCAAAGCGCTGGGCGATGTGGTCGTAGCGCGACAGGTCCAGGTCGATCACCGCGTAGGTGCCCGGGTCGCCCACGTGCTGCTTGCGCGGCGGTGAGGTCTGCAGCAGCCGGCCGGGGAAGTGCCGGCTCTCGGTCAGCAGGAACCAGCAGATCTGGCTGACGTGCGTGCCGGTGGTGATGTGGATGTAGTAGTCCTCCTCGTCCGGCTGGAACGCATAGTCGGCCAGGAAATCGTGCAGGCACGCGTAGACCCCCTCGAACTCCCACGGGTCGGCCATGTAGGTGTCGTGGATGTGCACCGCGGTGTCCGGCGCGGTCAGCGCCAGGTCCTCGCGCACCAGCGCGGTCAGCGTGCCGAAGCGGCGTGCGTCCACCAGTAGTTCGATGCGGTCAGGCACGAAGTCCTCATGCATGCCGAGCGCGACCGTCGGCCGCCACTTCTGCCAGCGGCCTGGACCGGTCCCGGCATCAAGCTGGATCCCGAGCATGCCGAACACCACCTGTCGCTTGGCCATATCCATCCTTATAAGAGGCGCGCTGTCAATATACAGAAATCTCCCGTGCGGTAGAAGCAGAGGTGGCCGTGATTGCAACTAAAAGTGTTTGAAAACATATGCTTGGGCGTCTTCTGCAAAGGTTGGCACGCCGATTGCTCTATCCCTGGCAGGACGCGATGCGGGCCGCCCACCGGCCCCATCGCAGCGCAGGTGCACGCCGCAGGGATGCGGCATGGGCAATGCCCGGCTGGCAATGGGGCCAGCCGGGCCGGGCCGGACGCTGTACCGCGCCGCCTTCCGGCATATCGAACAAGGAAACGAACCATGAGCATCACCTACGACGTCATCCAGCAGCCCGGCGCTGTTCCGATCAAGCTGTGGACCCGCGGCGTGCCGCTGGAAGATGCGGCGCGCGAGCAGCTGCAGAACATCGCGCGCCTGCCCTTCATCCACCGCTGGATCTCGGTGATGCCCGACGTGCACCTGGGCAAGGGCGCCACCATCGGTTCGGTGGTGCCCACCATCGGCGCGATCATCCCGGCGGCCGTGGGCGTGGACATCGGCTGCGGCATGATCGCCACCCGCACCACGCTGACCGCCAGCGACCTGCCCGACAACCTGTCGGCGGTGCGCAGCGCGATCGAGCGCGCGGTGCCGCACGGCCGCAGCGTGGGCCGTGGCCGCGACAAGGGCAGCTGGGAGACGCCGCCGGAACTGGCGGTGGACGGCTGGACCCAGCTGGTGGATGACTTCGCGTTGATCTGCGAGCGCCACCCCAAGCTGAAGAACACCAACAACCTCAAGCACCTGGGCACGTTGGGCACCGGCAACCACTTCGTGGAAATCTGCCTGGATGAAGACCAGCGCGTGTGGTTCATGCTGCACTCCGGCTCCCGCGGCGTGGGCAATGCCATCGGCACCTACTTCATCGAGCTGGCCAAGCAGGAAATGCGTCGCTGGATGATCAACCTGCCCGACCAGGACCTGGCCTACCTGCCCGAGGGCAGCACCCACTACGGCGACTACGTGTTCGCCGTGGACTGGGCGCAGCGCTTCGCCCGCATGAACCGCGAGATCATGATGCGCAACGTGGTGGCCGCGGTGCGCACGGTGATCACCAAGCCGTTCGAGGCGCAGGCCGAGGCGGTCAACTGCCACCACAATTACGTGAGCCGCGAGCACCACTTCGGCAAGGACGTGATGCTCACCCGCAAGGGCGCGGTGAGTGCGCGCAAGGGCGAGATGGGCATCATCCCGGGCAGCATGGGGGCCAAGAGCTTCATCGTGCGCGGGCTGGGCAACGAGGACAGCTTCCACAGCTGCAGCCACGGCGCCGGCCGCGTGATGAGCCGTACCCAGGCGCGCAAGCTGATCAGCGTGGACGACCACGCCAAAGCCACCGCGCACGTGGAATGCCGCAAGGACGTGGAGGTGGTGGACGAGTCACCGGCGGCCTACAAGCCGATCGAAGCGGTGATGGAGGCCCAGCGCGACCTGGTCGAGATCGTGCATACGCTGCGCCAGGTGGTGTGCGTAAAGGGATGAACCGCCGGCCGCGCGGCGTACACTGCGCCGCGCGCCGGCAAGGAGGACGACACACATGGACATGATGGAACTGGATGGCAGCCAGGGCGGCGGGCAGCTGCTGCGCTCGGCGTTGACCTTGAGCCTGTGCACCGGCATTGGCTTCACGATGCACGACATCCGCGCGCAACGCCGTCGCCCCGGCCTGATGCGCCAGCATCTCACCGCGGTCACGGCCGCGGCGCGGGTGGGCAACGCCTGCACGCAGGGCGTGCAACTCGGCGCCACCTCGCTACGCTTCGAGCCCGGCCCGGTGTGCGCGGGCGATTACCAGTTCGCCACCGGCAGCGCCGGCTCCGCCACGCTGGTGCTGCAGACCGTGCTGCCGGCGCTGTGGCAGGCCGCAGCGCCGTCACGGGTGCGGTTGGAAGGCGGTACCCATAACCCGTTGGCACCCAGCGCCGATTTCATCGCCGATGCTTACCTGCCCGCGCTGGCCAGAATGGGGGTGCAGGCATCGCTGGAACTGCAGCAGCATGGCTTCCATCCGGCCGGTGGCGGGGTGTTGCAGGTCGAGGTCGCGCCGTGCGCGGCCTTGCAGGCCTGCGACTTCCAGGACCGCGGCACGTTGGCGTCGATGGAAGCCACGGTGTTGATGTCCGGCCTGTCCAGCAGCATCGGCCTGCGCGAGCTGCAGGTGCTGGCCGACATCCTGGGCGTGGATCCGCATCCACGCCACGTGCGCTCGGTACGCCCGGCGCTGGGCCCGGGCAACGTGGCGCTGGTGCATGTGCGTCATGACGCCCACGTCGAAGTGTTCAGCGGGCACGGCGAGCGCGGCGTGTCGGCCGAACAGGTCGGCGCGCGCCTGGCCGGGCAGGTGCAGCAGTATCTGCAGGGCAGCGGTTGCGTGGGCGAGCACCTGTCCGACCAGCTGCTGCTGCCGATGGCGCTGGCCGGTGCCGGCAGCTTCACCACCGCGGCGATCAGCGAGCATCTGGTCAGCAACGCGCGCCTGATCGAGAAATTCCTGCCGGTCGAGTTCGACTGGCAGCCGCATGCGGGTGGGTGGCGGGTGACGGTCAGCCGTTGACCGCGCGCGCCACCCGGGGCGGGACAAGGTCGGGGGCGCGCGCCCCGAACACAGTCAGCCACAGGCCGCTGCCGATCTCACCGAGCGAAGCGGGCAGCGTGGCGTAGTGGGACAGTGCGGTTGTGGCGTAGCCGGGGATCAGCAGCTCGCCGAACACGTTGAGCAGGTAGCCGATGCCGCCGAGCATCAGCAGCACGCCGAGTGCACGCGGTATGGCGCGCGTGCGCCACACCAGCCAGCCGAATGGCAGCAGCCACAGGCCCCAGAACAGGCTGGCCAGGAAAACGTGGCTGCTCCAGCTCTTCAGTGCGCCCATCGCCAGCATCTGCAGCTGCCCGCCCGACAGCGCCCGCGCCAGCGCCGGGTCGGTGAGCAGGGTTACCGCCTCCAGCCGGTGGGCCAGTGCGGCCAGCGCGATCGGAACACCGGTGACCGCCAGGGCCACCATCAGCGTGGCGGCCGGGCGATGCGCCGCAGCGAACACGCGATACAACAGCAGCGGCAGCAGCAGGAAGGCGATCTGCTCCAGGGCGAAGGCGGCGACGCCGGCACGAAACAGGTCGGCATGCGCGACCACGTTGGCCAGGGTGGCGGCGGGATCGTCACCCACGCTGATCCGGGAGGGCACATAGGCCAGGCTGAAGATGCGGGTGGCGATCACCACCAGGTACACCACGCCGGCCAGGCGACCGGTCCGCTGCTGCGTTGCCATCGTGCCGCTCCGGATACCGGTGTGGAAGGACCGGTTGCCGTCACCGTACGGGGCGGGTGGGTCCGCGGTGACTGCCGGAAGTCACGCGCCGACGGACGGTAGGACGGCGCAGTGACGTCCGGCCCCGCCACAGTCACCCGCACTCGTCGGCCATGGCCCGGCACTCATCCCGCATTTCAGCCGCTTCGTCGCGTGCCGCTTGTAGCCGTCCGGCACCGCGCCCAGAGTCTGGCGCTGTCCGCTGGGAGCGCGCAAATGAACAAGGGAACTCCGTACCTGTTGGCTGTCCTGGTTGCGCTGACGCTGTCGGCGGGCTGGGTGGCACCGGTGCTGGCCCTGTTCGAGCATGCCTACGCCTGCCTGCAGCACGGCGGCGGCCTGGACCTGGTCCGGCTGCGCTGCGAACCGCGCCCGGATGGCCTGTGCGCGTTGCTGGCGTCCTGGCCGTTCTGGGCCACCGCGGTTGCGTTGGCGGTAGCTACGCTGGTGGCCACGCACGGACCGCGTCGCCTGCTGGGCCTGCGCTGAACCGCGCGGGTCGCGGGCTTACCGGCATCGCGCAGAAGCGGCATCATCAGCAGCCGTATTGCAGGATCAACCATGGCGCTGAGCGAGAAGGACAAGATGCTGTCTGGCCACCCCTACCGGCCCGGCGACCCGCAGCTGCAGGCCGAGATGGCGGCGGCCAAGGCCTGGATGGTGCGCTACAACGCCGCCCTTGCCGAAGCCCCGGATGTCCGCCGTGCGCTGCTGCGCGAGCGACTCGGTGCGGTCGGCGACGGCACGGTGATCCGCCCGCCGTTCCATTGTGATTACGGCAGCCACATCCACCTGGGCACCGGCGTGTTCCTCAACTACAACTGCGTGATTCTGGACGTGGCCGAGGTGCGCATCGGCGATGGCACCCAGATCGGTCCGGCGGTGCAGATCTATGCGGCCGACCACCCGCGTGACCCGCAGGCGCGGGCCGAGGGGTTGGAGCTGGCACGACCGGTGCGGATCGGGCGCAATGTATGGATCGGCGGTGGCGCCATCCTGCTGCCGGGGGTGAGCATCGGCGACGATGCGGTGGTGGGCGCTGGCAGCGTGGTTACCCGCGACGTGGCGGCCGGTGCCACCGTGGTGGGCAACCCCGCACGCGTGGTGCCACCGCGCGATTGATCCGGCTCAAGGCGCGGCCTCCACGCCGGGTGTGCAATGGTGGCCACCACACTGCACCGCAAGGAGCCCTGCCATGTACAAGCGAATCCTGATTGCCACCGACGGCTCGGAACTGTCTGAAAAGGGCCTGCTCAAAGGCCTGGAACTGGCCAAGGATCTCAATGCCGAGGTCGACATCGTGACCGTGTCCGAGCCGTGGGCGGTGGGCATGTACGACGCGATGGGCTGGAGCGTGGGCTACATGAACAGCCCCGAGTACAAGGCCGACCGCGAAGAGACCGCGCAGAAGGTACTGGCGCCGGCCAGGGCGACCGCCGAGGCGCAGGGCCTGCATGCCAACGTGGTGCATGTGCTGGACCGCTATGCGGCCGACGGCATCATCGACACGGCGGTGGAGCGCAACAGCGACCTGATCGTGATGACCTCACATGGCCGCCGTGGCGTCACCCGCGTGCTGCTGGGCAGCCAGACCGCCGAAGTGCTGGCGCGCAGCACCGTGCCGGTGCTTGTGATCCGTTGAGGGAGCGCGCCGCCGCTGCGTAGCCCCGCACACAGGGACCGGTAGTGCCGGCCAGCGGCCGCCACTACCGTGTTGGTAGGGTTTCCCGAGACGCCGGCCAGCGGCAGCAACGCACACAGCGGTGGACCCGCCGCGGGGCCTACGGCCGCAGCTTCAGGGTCTGCGACTCATCCAGGCTGCCGTCGGGCTGCAGCACCACGTAGCGTTCGCCGCTGCGGTCGAACAGCACCGGGATCGGGTCGCGGAACAGCGGGCGGCGCACGAAGCGCAGCTGCCAGCCGAAATGTTCCAGCGTGTCCACGGCCTGGCGTTGCTCGGCGGTGAGTCCGGCCCGCAGCTGGGCGGGGTCGGGCGGCTGGCGGCGTTCGGGCGTATTCATTTACTGAAACAAGGCAAAGTCCGGGTGACCTGGCGATGCAAGCGGCGTTCCAACCCCGGGGCGGAAGGTATGCCTGCCCTCACCAGCTGTAGAGCTTCCAATACACCGGCGACACGCCGTCCTTGTCGCTGTCCATGCGGCCATCGCCGTTGCGGTCGTACATGTAGAACGCCGGACCCTGCGCCGGCGTCACCTTGACCATCCGCAGCTGGCCACTCACGCGGTATTCCTGCACGGTGTCGCCGTTGGCCAGGGTCTTGCTGGACACATCGGCACCGCTCACATCGACCGGGGGCGTACCGCCGCCGCCCGTGGTGGCACAACCGGCCAGCGCGAGCAGGCCAACCAGCAACAGGGTCTTCATGGGCCGTGGTCCTTGTACAAGTGAGGGTCGATTATGCCCCACGCGTCGTCGTCGGCGTGTCTGGGGTCGGCGCGGGCGGGCGCGTAGAATCGTCGCATGAGCCGATTAGTCCTGATTGACGGGTCCAGTTACCTGTACCGCGCGTTCCACGCGCTTCCGCCGCTGACCAACGCCCACGGTGAGCCCACCGGCGCATTGTTTGGTGTGGTCAACATGCTGCGCGCCACCCTGAAGGAGCGCCCGGAATACGTGGCGTTCGTGGTCGATGCGCCCGGCAAGACCTTCCGCGACGACCTGTATGCCGACTACAAGGCCAACCGCCCGCCGATGCCCGACGACCTGCGTCCGCAGATCGAGCCGATGTGCCGCATCGTCGAAGCACTCGGCCTGAGCATCCTGCGCATTTCCGGCGTGGAAGCCGATGATGTGATCGGCACGCTGGCCCTGCAGGGCCAGCAGGACGGCCTGCAGGTGACCATCTCCACCGGCGACAAGGACTTCGCCCAGCTGGTCCGCCCGGGCATCGAACTGGTCAACACCATGACCGGCAGCCGGATGGATTCGGATGCGGCGGTGATGGACAAGTTCGGCGTGCGCGCCGACCAGATCGTGGACCTGCTGGCGCTGATGGGCGACACCGTGGACAACGTGCCCGGCGTGGAGAAGTGCGGCCCCAAGACCGCCGCCAAGTGGCTGGCCGAGTACCAGAACCTGGACGGGGTGATGGCCGCCGCACCGGGCATGAAGGGCAAGATCGGCGAGAACCTGCGCGCGGCGCTGGAGCGCCTGCCGCTCAACCGCGAACTGGTCACCATCCGCACCGATGTGCCGCTGGACGCCAGCCCGCGCACGCTGGCACTGCGCGACCCGGACGTGCCCACCCTGGGCGAGCTGTACCTGCGCTACGGCTTCACCCAGGCGCTGAAGGAGCTCGGTGGCCCGGCTGCGGCTGCGGTGGCTGCCAGCGACGCCACGGTGAGCCTGCGTGGCACTGCCGCCGGGTACGCACGCAGCGCGCCGGCGGAAACGGCGGCCGAGGTCGATCCGGCGCTGTCCGCGCCTGGCGACTACGAGACCGTGCTGACCACCGAGCAGCTGGACGCGTGGGTGCAGCGCGCCGAGGCGGCCGACCTGATCGCCTTCGACACCGAAACCGACGCGCTCGATGCGATGCGCGCCAACCTGGTGGGCATCAGCCTGGCGGTCGAGCCGGGCCGGGCCGCCTACATCCCGGTGGGCCACACCTACCCCGGCGCGCCGGCCCAGCTGGGCGCCGAGCAGGTGCTGGCCGCGCTGCGCCCGGTACTGGAAAACCCGAGCAAGAAGAAGCTCGGCCAGCACGGCAAGTACGACCTGCACGTGCTGCGCCGGCATGGCATCAACGTGCAGGGCTACCACGACGACACCATGCTGGAGAGCTTCGTGCTCAATTCCACCGCCACCCGCCACGACATGGATTCGCTGGCGATGCGCTACCTGGGCTACACCACGATCAAGTTCGAGGACGTGGCCGGCAAGGGTGCCAAGCAGATCCCGTTCTCGCAGGTGGGCCTGGACGAGGCCGGCCGCTACGCCGCCGAAGACGCCGACATCACCCTGCGCCTGCACCGCGTGCTGCAGCCGCAGCTGCTGGCCGTGCCGTCGCTGGACGGCGTGTACCGCGACATCGAAATGCCGCTGGTGCCGGTGCTGGCCCGGATCGAAGCCAACGGCGTGCACATCGACATGGCCGAACTCCGCCGCCAGAGCCAGGACCTGAGCGTGCGCATGCTGGCCGCCCAGCAGAAGGCCACCGAGCTGGCCGGCCACACCTTCAACCTGGATTCGCCCAAGCAGCTGCAGGCGGTGCTGTTCGACGAACTGAAGCTGCCGGCGCTGGTGAAGACCCCCAAGGGCCAGCCCAGCACCAATGAAGAGGCGCTGGAGGCCATCGCCGAGCAGCACGAGCTGCCGCGGGTGATCCTGGAGTACCGCGGGCTGGCCAAGCTGCGCAGCACCTACACCGACAAGCTGCCGGAGATGGTCAACCCGGACACCGGCCGGGTCCACACCAGCTACCACCAGTCCGGCGCGGCCACCGGCCGGCTGTCCTCCTCCGACCCCAACCTGCAGAACATCCCGATCCGCACCGACGACGGCCGCCGCATCCGCCGCGCCTTCGTCGCCCCGCCCGGGCGCAAGATCCTGGCCTGCGATTACTCGCAGATCGAGCTGCGGATCATGGCCCACCTGTCCGAAGACCCGGGCCTGGTGCGCGCCTTCGAGCAGGGCGTGGACGTGCACCGGGCCACCGCGGCCGAGGTGTTCGGGCGCGCGCTGGACGAGGTCACCCCGAACGAGCGCCGCGCGGCCAAGGCCATCAACTTCGGCCTGATGTACGGCATGAGCGCGTTCGGGCTGGCCCGCAACCTGGGCGTCGACCGTGGCCAGGCCCAGGATTACGTGGCGCTGTACTTCAGCCGCTACCCGGGCGTGCGCGACTTCATGGAGCGCATGCGCCAGCAGGCCCGCGACCAGGGCTACGTGGAAACCCTGGAAGGCCGCCGGCTGTACCTGAACGACATTCACGCCCGCAACCAAGGCCTGCGTGCCGGGGCTGAACGGGCGGCGATCAACGCGCCGATGCAGGGCACCGCGGCCGACATCATCAAGCGGGCGATGGTGAGAGTGGACGGGTGGCTGCAGGGCCAGGGCGACCAGGCCCGCATGATCATGCAGGTGCACGATGAATTGGTATTCGAAACCGAAAGTGAGTTTCTCGACACCTTGCGTTTGAAGGTGGTGGAACTGATGTCGTCTTCAGCCCAGTTGCGGGTGCCGTTGGTCGTGGATGCGGGCGTGGGTGATAACTGGGATGAGGCGCACTGAGACGTAAATCACGCTCAAACAGCTGAATTGGTTCATAGCTGCCTGAAAAACTGACTGTCGGATGAATGTTTCCCCTAAGCGCCTTTCATTAATTGGGCCCCTTCACGAACTATCAATGTTCGGGGTGCTTTTATAGACCTCGACAGGCGCAACGCCTGTTGTGGATCTCTCCCATCCCCTGGAGCAGATCTCGGAACGGGGGCTCCTCCCCAAGCGCCCGTTCCCCGGCCCCGCTGACCTCCCCCTGGTCGGCGGGGCTTTTTATTTGGGCCGCCGTAAACCCGGTGCCGCCCGCCCGATGACATACCCCGCGCTGCCAATTGCCGTTTGCCCTGCGCGCGGCCCATGCTGTGGGCTGGACCCGGGGAGAACCGCATGAGCGATCTGTTTGCATTGGCCATGCCGTGGTGGGAATTCATCCTGCGCGCGGTGGTGGTGTACGTGCTGGTGCTGGGCATGGTGCGGTTGTCGGGCAAGCGCGCGCTGGGCCAGATCACCCCGTTCGACGTGCTGCTGATCGTGCTGCTGGGCAATGCGGTGCAGAACGCGTTGCTGGGCAAGGACACCTCGCTGGGCGGCGGGCTGCTGCTGGCGGCCACGCTGATCCTGCTCAACTACGGGGTGGGGTGGTTGAGCACGCGCAGCCGGCGTGTAGAACGCCTGGTCGAAGGCGAGCCGGTGCTGATCGCGCGCGACGGCAAACTGCTGGATTCGGTGCTGCGGCGCGAAATGGTCACCTCGGCCGATTTCGATGCGGCGCTGCGCCAACAAGGCTGCCTGTCGATCGACGACGTCGCGCTGGCGGTGCTGGAAATCAACGGCCACATCACCATCGTGCCGAAGAAGGGGTAGCGCCACCCATGGGGTGGCTCTACCCTCCGCCGGGGCGACCATCAGCCGCATGCGAAATGGATGCCGGCCCACGCGGTGCCGCGTTGGGTTACACCCAGTCGCGCGGCACCAGGTAGTGGGCCAGGCGGGCTTCGTCGCTGCCGGCCTCGGGCTGGAAACCGTATTCCCAGCGCACCCGCGGCGGCAGGCTCATCAGGATGCTCTCGCTGCGCCCGCCGCTCTGCAGGCCGAACAGCGTGCCGCGGTCGTAGACCAGGTTGAATTCCACGTAGCGCCCGCGGCGGTACAGCTGGAACTCGCGCTCACGCTCGCCGAACGGCATGTCCTTGCGACGCGCCACGATCGGCAGGTACGCGTCGAGGAAGCCATCGCCGACCGCGCGCAGGTAGGCAAAGTCGCGTTCAAAGTCACCGTGCAGGTCGTCGAAGAACAACCCGCCCACGCCCCGGGTTTCATTGCGGTGGCGCAGGAAGAAGTACTCGTCGCACCAGCGCTTGTGGTCGGCGTAACGTGCTTCGCCAAACGGCGCGCACAGGTCGTGCGCCACGCGATGCCACTGCTGCACGTCCTCGTCGAACGGATAGAACGGGGTCAGGTCGAAGCCGCCGCCGAACCACGACGCCACTTCCACGCCATCGCGCTCGGCGCGGAAATAGCGCACGTTGGCATGGGTGGTGGGCAGGTACGGGTTGGCCGGGTGGAACACCAGCGATACCCCGGTGGCGCGCCACGAGGCACCGGCCAGTTCCGGCCGGTTGGCCGACGCCGACGGCGGCAGGCGGGTGCCCGCCACGTCGGAGAAGCCGATGCCGGCCTGCTCGAAGACCGCGCCATTGCGCAGGATGCGGGTGCGGCCGCCGCCACCTTCAGCGCGCTGCCACTGGTCCTCGACGAACCGGGCCTGGCCGTCGGCGGCCTCGATGGCCGCACAGATGCGGTCCTGCAGGTCGGTCAGGTAGCTGCGTACGCGCTCGAATTCGTTCATGGCGCTACTTTACCGCAGGCCGGATAGCCGGGCCGTGGACGCAGCTGCAGCGGATCACCGTTTGTGATTGGGGGTGCGCCGTGCCGGCGGGATGTCCTCATCGGCATCGTCGCCGCTGTTCTGCAGTGCCTGCTCAAGCGCATGCCCGGCCGACATCATGGCCCAGTTGCGCGTGTCCAGCAGGTCGCAGGCAACGTGGCGCCCGCTCGCATCGGCCTGGCACAGCGCCTGGAGCATGCCATGCGCATCCACGTCACCGTTTCTTTCCTGTGCGGTGGCCAGGTTTTCGCAGCCTTCGCGGATGCCTGCACGGCACACCTGCAGGTAATGCACGCTGGCCTGCTCCCACTGCCCCTTCAAGCCCAGCCGCGTGCCCAGCACGTTGCAGCCCTGCATGCTGCCGCGGGCGCAGCAGGCTTCCGCCCCGCCGTCTACCAGCGCCTTGGGGCAATCCTCCGGCAGCGGTACCTCGGTGAACTGCACCGGTGGCGCGCAATGGGCCGGATCCCCGTCAGCCGGCGTGCGCTGGAAGCGCTGGAAGCGCGTCCACTGATCCATGCCGAGCAGGTCGCCGTTGGGCAGGGATTTCAGTACGAAGTCGCCGCCCTGTTCGTGACGGATCCGGATGGCGCCATTTTCAAGGCGGGCGCGCAGCTGGCCCATGCCCATGTCGACCAGGCCACGGTCACCAAAACGAAGGGAGTCCATCAAGGCAGCCTGGGAGACGTACGCGCCGCACGGCAGCGTTGCCGCGGCCTGCGGGGCGAGGTCCGCACCCAGCTGCTGCAACGGGGGCGCAAATGCGCACGCGCGCGCGTCGCCTGCCGTGCAGGCCAGCGCCAGCGCCGCCGTCGCGTGCTGCAGGTCGCCGGCGTCCCACTGCTGCTCGGCGACCTCGGTGCAGAACCAACCATGCGGACGTGCCTGGCAGTACCCCTGCAGCTTCATCCGGTCCGTCTCCGGCAGCGGGCGCTCCGGTTCGGGGGCGAACACCTCGACCATCCCAGCCGCCAACGCAGCGCCCTGCAGGGCATCGGCGATTTTCTCGCCCAGCTCCGGCCGGGACGCCAGCGTATTCCTGCACGCCGCCTCATCGAACACAGCGCTGTCTTCGCGGCACAGGGCGGGAAGGTCCATCTCGTCGAAGGCCTTTTCCATGTACGCGCGCATGGCGACCCGCTGCTTTTCGGAGAAGCCGGTGTCATCGTCGCCGTCGCGTTGCTGGCGGGCCTGCGCATCCTTCCGATAGCGACCGGGCAGGTCCCGGCACAGGGCCGGCATGCCGTCACTGCAGCCTGCTTCAAGCGCGGCGGTGTCCTTGTCGTAGCGATCGGCCAGGCAATGCAGCGGATCGGCCAGGCAGCTGCCGTCGGCATGGGGCACCGGCGCGCTGCATTGGGCGGGCGTACGCAGTACGAAGCGGTTCCAGCCCAGTTCAAGGACGCGCCCCCGCTGGCTCGCTTTCAGCGTCTCGATGCTGCCCGATCCGAGATCGATCACCTGCGGCTGCCCCTCCTGCAGCTGCACGAGAAAATCGCTGCGCTCCCCGCTGTAGTCGATCTGGTAGCCGCGGTCGGGGCCCTCCAGGACCAGCTCGGCGCTGTCGGTGTCGTTGATGAAGCGCCCGCAGGTGAGCGGCTGGGCGACGGCGGTGGGCGCCAGCGCGAGCAGCAGTGCCGCCGTTGCGGCGCGGAGTGGGAAGCGTGAATGGCAGGGCAGCATGTTCGATCCTTGACGCGACCTGTCCGGTCGCAGGCCGCGAAGGACGGCACCGGTCGTACAAGGACGCCGGCGCCATCTGTGAAGGGCTGCAGGATAGCGGGGCGGCCGGCGCTGGCAATGGGATGCGTCGCGTCCAGCCGCTGGCGGCATGCCATCAGCGCTTCTGTCACTCGCGGGGTGCAGGGTCCTCCGCGATCGCACGCACCATCGCGCGCAGCGCCGGCCAGTCGCGGGTGGCGTCCACGTCGCAGGCAATGTGGGTAGCGCCGCCCTTGGCGCAGATGGCCGCCAGCAGGGTCGGCAGCGCCTCGTCCCCGGTGTGTTCATAGACCTCGGCCAGGCCTACGCAGCCATCGCGCACGCCGGCGGTGCACAGCGCGGCGTAGTACGGCGGCGTGCTTTTCCAGTCCTCGTCACGTGCACGCGCGCTGGCGGCCAGCTTGCAGCCCAGCAGCTGGCCGGCCTTGCAGCAGGCCTCCGGGCCGCCTTCGCGGTCCAGCGTGGGGCAGTCCAGCGGCTGCGGAATCTCGGTGAAGCTCAGTGGTGCGCTGCAGCCACCGGCGGCGCCCGATTGGCGCGTGTAATGGGCAAAACGGGTGGTGCCGTCCATGCCCACCAGGCTGCCGTCGCGCACGGTCTGCAGCACGATATCGTCGCCGATGTCGCGGCGCAGGTGGACGCGCCCGTCCTCTACGCGGGCACGCAGGCGCGCCGCGTAGCCACTCACCTGGACCACGCCGGCATCGCCGAACTGCAGGTCCGAGAAGAGACCGTGCTCGGCCACATAGAGGCCACAGGGCAGGGCGGTGGTGGGTACCGGCGACAACGCCGCCGGCGGCAACCCGACCAGTGGGGCGACCAGTGTGCAGGCATAGGCGTCGGCGCGCGTGCTGCAGGCGTGATGTAGCGCGTCGCGGGCCTCCAGCAACCGGCCGGCGTTCCACTGTGCCTCGGCCACGCGCTGGCAGAATTCCTCGCGCGGGTGCTGCTGGCACAGGCTCGCCAGTTCGACCAGCTGTTCCGGGGGCAGGACGGCCTGCGGCGCGTGGCTCAGCCCCATGATCGCCTTGCCCATGACCTCGCCCGCCATTGTTTCAAGCAGGCGCATGCAGACCGCCGGATCGTGGCCCTTGGCGGCTTCATCGCACTGCGTCGGCAGGGGGAAGGGCGGCGGCTCTTTCGGGGCCGCTTCATTGGCCTGGCGCTCGTACAGCTCCACCAGGCGCTTGCAGGCCACCGGCACGTCTTCGCTGCACCACTGGCGCAGCTGCACCGGTTCGGCTTCGAGGTAGTGCTCCAGGCAGCCCACCGGATCGGCGCGGCAGCTGCCTTCTTCGACGGGGTAGAACGGCTTGCAGGCCGCGGCCTTCTCGCGCACGAAATCATGGTACCCGCCGGTGAGGGTGCGGTCGCCGTCGCCGAAGGTCCAGTTCTCCATGCGCCCGGTGGCCAGGTTGACCATGCCCAACACATCCTCGCTGCGTGCGATGCGCAGTTCCTCGGTGGGCGAGTGGGCCGACGTCAGGAAGCCGTGGCCCTCGCTTTCCAGGATCAGGGTGGCGTTGCCATCGTCCTGCTTGTACGTGCCGCAGGCCATGGACTGGGCAGCGGCGGGAAGGCTGGCGGCGGCCAGGACGAGGACGGCCAGGGCACGCCAGCCGATGACGCGGCGGCGCGCGGAAACAACAGAAGTCACAACAGCATCCTTGGGTGGAAATCGGGGAGCGCCGGCACGGGCGCAGGGACCGGCCGGGGCAGGGGTCAGCGCTGCATCCAGGTGCGTACGTCGGCACGCAGCAGGCGCACCGCCAACCAGCCATGCAGGCCGGCAAAGCCCACGGCGGTGAGCACCAGCATGCCGCTCAGAACGATGCGCTGCAGCTGCAGGTCGTGGCGCAGCTGGCGCATGTCGGGGTTGTCGCCGTGCCGCGTCAGATACTGCGACAGGTGCGCGAGTCCATCATCCACCGCCCAGGCGGCGACGAAGTTCATCAGCGCGGTCACCACCAGCAGCACGATGAACAACCACAGCGCCCATTGTTCGCGGCGCAGCATGCCCACGCACGCCACCACGCCCACCAGGCAGGTGAGCAGCATGGCCACGCAGATGCCCAGCGCGTGTGTCGTCAGCCACTGCAGCGGCGGTGACAGCCAGGCCACATCGCGGGTGTCTACCTGTTCCTGCAGGAAGGCGCCGATCGACAGCGGGCCGGCGACCAGCGCCGCAATGGCCCAGCCCACGGCGGAGGCCACGCATACCAGCAGCACCGACTTGGTCATCGGCGACAGGAATTTCGGGGGCGCCAGCGGGTCTACGGGCGGCTGGGCATGGGGCAACTGCGGGGGCGATGACATCCGGTGTCCTGTGGGAGTCGACCACGGGCATCAGCCCGCGGCCACCGCGCGTGCGGCCGCGGGCAGGATATGGTCTTCGCTCAAGGCTGCCAAGCGCCGCCCATGCGGCGGCTGCAGGGGAACCCAGGCCAACTCGGCGATTTCCGCCTGCGCCTGCGGTGTGCCGGTGACCTGCACCCGCCACACCTGCGCGTGCACCCGGCGGCCGTGTTCATGCACCGCCCAGGCCTCGAAACGGCCCACTGGCTGGGCGCTGCCGGGGTCCATGTGCACGCCCAGTTCCTCCTGCAGCTCACGCGCCAGCGCCTGCAGCGGGGCCTCACCCGGCTCGGGTTTGCCCCCGGGCTGGATGAAGGTTTCCGAGCCCTGCTTGCGCACCACCAGTACCTGGCCGGCGGCGTCCAGGATGACCGCGGCGACGATCTCGATCGGCGCCGCGGCGTGGCTGGCCTGCGCCGCCACTTACTTCAGGTTGTCGTTGAACAGCTTGAGGATGCGCTTGTACTGGTCCAGCCACGAATCCGGACGCACGTAGCCGTGGCGTTCCAGCGGGTACGGCGCGATGGACCAGTTGTCCTTGTGCAGCTCGATCAGCTTCTGGGTGAGGTTGACCGAATCCTGGAAGAACACGTTGTCGTCCATCATCCCGTGTGCGATCAGCAGGTGGTCCTGCAGGCCGTCGGCGTATTCGATCGGCGACGAGGTGCGGTACGCCTCCGGGTCGATGTCCGGGGTGTTGAGGATGTTGGCGGTGTAGCCGTGGTTGTACTGGTGCCAGTCGACCACCGGGCGCAGCGCGGCACCGGCCTTGAACGTGCCCGGCGAGCGGAACAGCGCCATGAAGGTCATGAAGCCACCGTAGGAGCCGCCGTAGATGCCGGCCTTGGCGCGGTCACCCTGCTTGGTGTCCACCAGCCAGTCCAGGCCGTCCTTGTAGTCCTCCAGTTCCGGGTGGCCCATGTTGCGGTAGATCGCGGTGCGCCAGTTGCGGCCGTAGCCTTCGCTGCCGCGGTAATCCATGTCCAGCACGATGTAGCCCTGCTGCACCAGCAGGTTGTGGAACATCTGCTCGCGGAAGTAGGCCGGGTAGCGCTGGTGGACGTTCTGCAGGTAGCCGGCACCGTGCACGAACATGGCGATCGGGTACTGCTTGCCCGGCTCGGGGTTCTCCGGGCCGTAGTACTTGGCCCAGACCACGCCCGCGCCATGCTTGGACGGCACCTGCACCAGCTTGGGCTGCACCCACTCGCGGGCCTTGTAGGCAGCGGTGCGCGTGTCGGTGAGCAACTTGGCCTGGCCGCCGGTGGTGGGCACCACGGCCAGCTGCGCCGGCAGGTAGGCGCCGGAGTAACGCACCAGCAGCTGCTGGCCATCCGGGGACAGCGAGAAGTCTTCCACGCCATTGAGCGCGGTCACTTCACGCACCTGCCTGCTGGCGGTGTCGACCGCGCAGACCTCGTAGTCGCCCGGGCTCTGCTGGTTGCAGAGGAAGTAGAAGCCGCGGCCGTCGGCGCTGGGCACCGGCATCGAGGTTTCCCACTTGCCGCCGGTCAGTGCCTGCGGCTTGGCGGTGCCCTGCTGGGTGTACAGGTGCGCGTAGCCCGATTCCTCGGACAGCAGCCACAGCGTGCGGTTGTCGTTGGACCAGCCAAAGTCGTTGAAGCCCCAGTTGATCCAGGCGCTGTCGGTCAGGCGGTGGCGGTTTTCCAGCTTGCCGCTGGCCGGGCTGACGCTGGCAATCCAGCGGTCCTTGTTGTCGTTGGCGCGCAGCATGATCGCGGCCTGCTGGCCGTCGGCGCTCCAGCGGATGCCGGGGTTGCCGGGGCCGGCCAGCACTTCCAGTGGGCGGTTGCCCTTGAGCGCGTCCTTGCCAGCGGCCTTGCGCAGCGCGGCCAGCGGGTCGGTGCCGATGCCGGGCAGGTTGTCCAGCGAGAGCGGCTTGACCGTGCCGGTGACCGCATCGACCAGCCACAGGGCATGCGGTTCGGGATCGTTGCGGCCCACGCGGGTGCGGGTGTCCTCGAACTCTTCGTAGCCCGATTCGGTCACGTACTTGGGCATCTTGCCGCCGCGGCCTTCGTCGAAGCTCTTCGGCTTGGTCACCACGATCAGGCTGCGGGTGTCGGGCGAGAGGGCGCTGCCGACGATCTCCACGTCGGCGCCGAGGTAAACCGGGCCGGGTGCACGGGTGGCGTCGGCGCGGCGCCAGCTGGCTTCCTGCGCCTTGAGCGCGTCGCGCTGGGCACGATCATTGCGCAGGGTGGCGAGGGTGCGTAGCTGCTGGTCGCGAAGGACGTCGGCCTTGGGGGCATCGTCGGGGTTCTTTTCGGCCTTCAGGCTGGCCACCTGCTGGACGCCACCGGTGGCGGTCCAGTGGAACCAGGTCTGGCCGGTCTGCCAGATCACCCCGCCGTCGCGGGCGAAGTTGAACGCACTGGCCTTTTCGCTGCTGCGGGTCAGCTGGGTCAGCGCGCCGCTGCGCAGGTCCCGCAGGAACACGTCGCCGTTGCGCACGAAGACCGCGCGCTGGCGGGTGGTGTCGTACACCGGGCTGTCGACGTCCAGGCTGCTGCGCTGGTCATCGGCCACCTGGGTGGCCACGCCACCGCTGACCGGCTGGCGGAAGGTGTCGCGGACGGGGCTGCCGGTGCGCTTGAGCTGGTACTCGACCTGCTGGCTGTTCCAGGACCACCACGCGCTTTCGACCGGCGGGCCGATCCAGTCGGGGTCGGCCATGGCCTGCTCGATGGTGATCGGCGTCGGCGCCGCGTGGGCGGTTCCGCCGAGGGCGGCGAGCAGCAGCAGGGACAAGGGCAGCGTTCTGGGCATTGCGGGCGGCACCGTAGTAGAAAACCCGGCAAGCGTAGCAGCCGCCAGGGCGGCAGGAAGGGGCCACAGGTCATGGGCGTGTGCTCGCGCGGGAGGCAAGCGGTGGTCGGTGGGCCGGGCGCTGGGACCCCATACCCTTTCCGGCGAATGTCCTCCGGCGTCGGCCTGCGGCCGCCGCCTCCCCCTTTATTTCGCCTCCAAGGGTATGGGGTCCCAGCGCCCGACCCACCGACAGGGCCCGAAAAGCCAGGCGTCCCCTACCGGCCGCTAAGGGGCCCTCACGCTCGCGGTAGCCCCGGCCGAAGGGCCACGCCCACCGAACCACCCACCACCCCAGAACCGGGCTCCACCTGCGACAAAGTGAAGCAGCGCGTCACCGGGTCGCATGTGCCTTTCACGGATACCGGCCCAGACTGGTGCGGATTTCAGAAACCAGTCGGAGGCGTCACGTGGACGCGTTGTTGTTGTCGCGGATCCAGTTCGGGTTCGTCATCAGTTTCCATGTGCTGTTCCCCGCCTTCACCATCGGCACCGCCAGTTGGCTGGCCTTCGTGGAGTCACGCTGGCTGCGCACCGGCAACCCGGTCTGGCGCGAGCTGTATTTCTTCTGGCAGAAGATCTTCGCGGTGTCCTTCGGCATGGGCGTGGTCAGCGGCATCGTCATGGCCTTCCAGTTCGGCACCAACTGGCCGCGTCTCAGCGAGGTGGCCGGCAGCGTGATCGGGCCGCTGCTCACCTATGAAGTCCTCACCGCCTTCTTCCTGGAGGCCAGCTTCCTGGGCGTGATGATGTTCGGCTGGGGCCGCGTATCGCCGCGGCTGCATTTCTTCTCCACCTGCATGGTGGCGCTGGGCACGCTGTTCTCCACGTTCTGGATCCTGTCCTCCAACAGCTGGCTGCAGACACCGGCCGGCTACGCGCTGATCGACGGCATCGTGCACCCGCAGGACTGGTGGCAGGTGGTGTTCAACCCCTCCTTCCCGTACCGCCTGGCACACATGGCGCTGGGCTCGTTCATCACCACCTGCTTCGTGATCGGTGGCGTGGGCGCCTGGTACCTGCGCAAGGGCACGCACGTGGAAGCCGGGCGCACGATGCTGCTGGCAGCCGTGGCGTTCGCCGCGCTGACCGTGCCGGTGCAGATCTTCGTGGGCGACATGCATGGCTTGAACACGCTCAAGCACCAGCCGATGAAGATTGCCGCGATGGAAGCGCACTGGCATTCCGAAGGGCAGGGCGAGGGCGTGCCGCTGGTGGTATTCGCAGTGCCCAACGAAAAAGCCGAGCGCAACGATTATGAAATCGCCATTCCCCGGCTGGGCAGCCTGATCCTGACCCATTCGCTGGAGGGTACGTTCGATCCGCTCACCTCGGTACCGGCCAGCGATCGGCCCCCGGTGGTGCCGGTGTTCTTCGCGTTCCGGATCATGGTCGGGCTGGGTACGCTGATGCTGCTGCTGGCCTGGGTGTCGGCGTTCCAGTGGTGGCGCGGCAAGCTGCTGCAGTCGCGCTGGCTGGTGCGCGGCTGGAACTGGATGCTGCCCAGCGGCTTCATCGCGCTGGTATCGGGCTGGTTCGTGACCGAGATGGGGCGCCAGCCGTGGGTGGTGTACGGGGTGCTGCGCACCGCCGACGCGGTGGGCCCGCAGAGCGCGTGGATGACCGCGTTGTCGCTGGGCGTCTACATCGTGGGCTATGCGTTCGTGTTCGGCTGGGGCATCTGGTACCTGGTGAAGATCATCCGCACCGGGCCCAAGCCGCACGAACCGGCGCCGGCGCTGGACGCGGGCAGCCATACCCCGGCGCGGCCGCTGTCCGGTGCCGACGAACCGCTGGAGGAGCGCTGACATGGAGATGACAACCTGGCTGCCGGTGGCATGGTTTGCGGTGATCGGCTTTGGCGTGCTGATGTACGTGGTGCTGGACGGTTTCGTGCTGGGCATCGGCATCCTGGCGCCGATGGCCGAGGACGAAGAACAGCTGGACATCATGATGAACACCGCCGCGCCGATCTGGGACGGCAACGAAACCTGGCTGGTGCTGGGCGGGGCCGGGCTGATGGCGGCCTTCCCCAAGGCCTACGCGGCGCTGCTGTCGGCGCTGTACCTGCCGGTGCTGCTGCTGGTGGTGGCACTGGTGTTCCGCGGGGTGGCGTTCGAATTCCGCTTCAAGGCGCACCGTTCGCGGCGGTTGTGGAGCGTGGCGTTCGGGCTGGGCTCGCTGCTGGCCGCGTTCGCGCAGGGGGTGATTCTCGGGGCGCTGGTGGAAGGCCTGCAGATCGTGGATGGCCGTTATGCCGGTGGGGCGTTCAGCTGGTTCAGTCCGTTCTCGATGCTGACCGGTGCAGCGGTGGTGTTCGGCTACGCGCTGCTGGGCAGCACCTGGTTGATCCTGAAGACCGAGGGCCGTGAGCAGGCGTTCGCGCGCACGCTGACGCGGCCGCTGGTGGTGGCGGTGATCGTGTTCATGGGACTGGTGAGCACCTGGCTGCCGTTCCTGGATTCGCGCCTGATGGCGCGCTGGTTCAGCGATGGCAACTTCTGGTGGTTGTCGCCGGTGCCGCTGCTGACGCTGGGCGTGGCGGTGGCGCTGTGGCGCAGTGCGATGCACCCGCGCCGCGACCTGCCGCCGTTCCTGTTGACCCTGGCGTTGTTCATCCTGGGCTTCATCGGCCTGGTGCTGGGCATGTGGCCCTATCTGCTGCCGCCGAGCATGACGCTGTGGGAGGCGGCCGCCCCGGCGTCGTCACTGGGCTTCAGCCTGGTCGGGCTGGTGGTGCTGCTGCCGGTGATCCTGGGCTACACGGCATGGTCGTACCGGGTGTTCCGCGGCAAGGTGCGGGCGGATGCGGGGTATCACTGAGGGGCACGACCGCAACCGTAGTGCCGGGCTCTGCCCGGCAGCGGGGTAAAGGGGCAGCGGGGCAGCGGGGCAGCGCCCCGCGTTACGCGTGCAGGCCTTCGATTTCGACCAGCAGTTCGGCGCGGCAGACTTCGGCATGCAGCACCACGTAGGCCGGTGGACCGGGTAATGCGGCCATCTGGGCGGCCACCGCCGGCATGTCCTCGGCACGCCGCACATACACTTTAAGTACCGACCCGGCGCCGAGCTGGGCGGCCAGCGACGGCCGCTCTCGCCGGGCGGCATCCACCAGGCTCTGCAGGTTGGTCAGCGTTTCGCGCAGCTGTTCCTCCACGGCACCGGAGTGCTGGGACACATGGCCCACGATCGCCGCCGTGCCCGACTGCAGCAACGGCAGCCCGGTGGCTGCCGGCGCCAGCAGCGCCCGCGAAAAGCTGGGCGACTGCGGGCCGTACTGGCGCGGGTAGCGGAACGCGCTGACCTGGCGTGGGTTTTCCAGGGGCAGGCCGGGTTCGCGACCGGCCAGCCAGTACACCTGCAGGCGTCGGCGCCCGTCGAAGCGGCCGATGCAGGTCGCGGCCGGCAGGGCCGCTTCGTCCAGCTCGCGCAGCCCACGTACCCGGCCCACGCAGAAGCGCCGGTAGCGCTCCTGGTCGCCGTCGCCTTCGGTCACCGCGTCCAGGTAGTTCCAGGTCCGCAGCAGGTGCGGAAACCCGCAGTGCGCCAGGAAGCTGCTCATCCGCGCATAGGCGTCGGCGGCAGCCGTCTCGATGTCGCCCTCGGCTTCGTCGATCTCCAGCACCCCGAACAGCAGCGTGGCATTGTGCGACCAGCGCACGCCGTCGGTAACGCCCGACTGCACCGGGGTCGACCCCCGCCACACTTCCACCTGCGCCGGGCCGTGTTCGGCCAGGGGCACCTGCAGCCAGCGCGGATCGTTGCCCGGGGAGGGCGCAGGCGCGCCAAACCCGAACACCGCCAAGGTGCATGGGTCGGCCAGGGCCGCATCGCGCAGTTCTGCCGGCAGGTAGGCGGCGCTGAACACCGCCGCACCTGGGGGGGAAGCGACCGCCGGGGCCGTTGCGTCGTGGATCGTGCTGCTCATTTCAGATTGTGAAAGCTGCCAGTGCCAAGGGTGTCATGATAGCGTGCGCTCCTTTTTACGGCGGTGCGCTGCGATGCCTTGGTGCCCATCAACATGTTGGCGTGAATGATCGAGTTCTCCGTGGTGGATTGGTCGGCCTGGGCACCGGGACTGACGTCGAAAGAACAGTGGCAGGCCTGGGCACAGGCCCCCGCGTTGCCGCAGGGCGATGACACCCCGGCGCTGGCCGAGGTGCCGGCCATGCAGCGACGCCGCATCGAGCGGCTGGGGCGCATGGCCATCCAGGCCGCCTGCTGGTGTGAACAACCCGACGACGTCGGCCAGGTGCCGCTGGTTTTCGCCTCGCGCCATGGCGACGTGGCCCGGTCGATGGAACTGCTCGACAGCCTGTGCGCCGACCACGGCATGTCCCCTACCGCGTTTGGCCTGTCGGTGCACAACGCGGTGGCCGCGCTGTATTCGATTGCCCGCGGCCACCGCGGCAACTACCTGGCCCTGGCCGCCGGCCGCGCCACGGTCGAGACCGCCTGCGTGGAGGCCTACGGGCTGTTGGCCGATGGCGCCGCCGAGGTGCGGGTGATCGTGTATGAATCGCAATTGCCGCCGGTGTATGCCGGGTTTGCCGACGAGCCCGATCCCTTTTACGCCTGGTGCTGGCGGCTGGCCCGGGCCGATCGCCCCGGCACCCGGCTCTCGCTGGGCTGGGGAGCGGCTGGGTCCGACAGCCCGGCCGGCGCCCTGCCGCACGGGCTGGACGCGCTGCGCTTCCTGCTGGCCGGCGATCCGGCCCTGACGCTGGCCGCCGACGGCCAGCAGTGGACCTGGCGCCGCCATGGCTGAGACCCGGCCGGGCCGTCTCAACCATGCCTGGCGGGTGTTCGGCACCGGGCTCAGCTTTGCCGTGTTCGGCATCGGCGGGCTGGTGCTGGGCGGGGTGCTGTTCCCGTTGCTGTTCCTGGTCCGCAACCCGGTCCGGCGCCGCACGCTGGCCCGCCGGCTGGTCCAGCTCAGCTTCGCCAGCCACGTGGGCCTGATGCACCGGCTGGGCGTGATGACCTATGAAATACGCGGGGCCGAGCGCCTGCAGCGCAACGGGCTGCTGATCCTGGCCAACCACCCGACCCTGATCGACGTGGTTCTGCTGATCGCCCAGCTGCCCAATGCCGACTGCGTGGTCAAGCGGGCCGTGGCCTGCAACCCGTTCATGCGCGGTCCGGTGAGGGCGGCGGGGTATGTGTCCAACGACGACGGTGCGGGGCTGATCGACGACTGCATCGCCGCCGTGAAGGCCGGTGGAACCCTGGTCATCTTCCCCGAGGGCACCCGGACCGTGCCGGGCCAGCCGCTGCGCCTGCAGCGCGGGGCGGCCAACATCGCCGTGCGCGGCGGCCTGGACATTACCCCGGTCAGGATCACCTGTACCCCGCTTACCCTGACCAAGGGCCAGAAATGGTATCGTGTGCCATCACGGCGTTTTCACGTTCAGCTGGAAGTCGGGGAAGATCTCCCGATCGCCCCGTTCCTGGCGGCGGCCGGCGACACGCCCAGGGGGGATGCCTTGGCGGCCCGGCGCGTGACCGACCATCTTGCCCATTACTTTGACTTCGCTGGAGAACCAAGCCGTGCAGGCACTTGAGCACGAGATCAAGGAATTGATCATTTCATCGCTGTCGCTGGAAGACATCACGCCCGAAGACATCGACGCGGAAGCGCCCCTGTTCGTCGAGGGGTTGGGGTTGGATTCGATTGACGCACTTGAACTTGGTTTGGCCCTGCAGAAAAAGTACGGTGTCAGCCTGTCTGCGGATTCGGAAGAGACCCGTCGCCATTTCTCCAGCGTGCGTGCCCTGGGCGAGTTTGTCGCCGCACGCCAGTCGTCGTAACGGCGCGTCAGGATTTGCCATGACCAAGAACGAACTTTTCGATCGCATCGTCAAGATCCTCAAGGACAGCTTTGAGATCGAACCGGCGCGCATCACGCCCCAGGCCCGTCTGTACGACGACCTGGACATCGACAGCATCGACGCGGTCGACCTGATCGTGCAGCTCAAGCCCTTGCTGGGCCGCAACCTGCAGCCGGAGGCCTTCAAGGCCGTGCGTACCGTGCAGGACATCGTCGACGTGGTGCACGGGCTGCTGCCCGGTCAAGCAGCCGCCTGACGGCTGCCGCAGGACACTGACCATGGTCCGGGTGCGCGTCGCGGCGTTTGCGTTGCTGTCGCTGGCATACCCGCTGGTGGTGTACCTGTCGCTGGGCCGGTTCGAGCCGCGCTGGCTGTCGCTGTTGCTGTTCACCCTGGCCGCGCTGCGCGCGCTGACCACCCGCCAGGCGGTGTGGTGGGTGGCCGCACTCGGCACCGGTGTGCTCGCCCTGGTGGCTACGGCCTTCAACGAGGCCCTGCCGCTGAAGCTGTACCCGGCGCTGGTGAACGCGGTGATGCTGGTGATCTTCGCCACCAGCCTGCGGTTCCCGCCCAGCGCGGTGGAGCGCCTGGCGCGGCTGAGCGAGCCGGACCTGCCGCCGTTCGCCGTGATCTATACCCGTCGCGTCACGTGGATCTGGTGCGGCTTTTTTGTCTTCAACGGAAGTCTGGCCCTGGCCACGGCGCTGTGGGCGTCCAACCAGGTCTGGGCGCTGTACAACGGATTGTTGGCGTACGTGATGATGGGTGCCTTGTTTGGTGGCGAATGGCTGGTGCGGCGACGGGTGAAGGCGGCGCACGCGCATGGTTGAGTGGATCGCATTGGACCGGCTGGCGGTGTCGCCACGGCCCGGTCGGATCGTGGGCGAAGCCGAGCACGGCGCGGTGTTGCACCCGGACTTCCGCCGGCAGGTGATGCGCTGGCAACAGGCGTTCGCCCGTGCGCCGGGACACGACTGGGCGCTGTACTTCGACGACACCCTGGCCTTTGCCGCCGCCCTGCTGGGTGCCTGGCACGCCGGCAAGCGGGTGTTCCTGGGCGGCGACAACCTGCCGGCCACGCTGGACGCGCTGCGCCCGCGCGTGGCCGGGTTTGCCGGTGACGTGCCCGCGCACCACGCTCCGCTGCAGCCCGATGCCGATGCCGACGTCGAGGGCGACCTGGTGCCGCTGGACGAAGACCAGCTGGAGCTGGTGGTGTTCACCTCCGGCAGCACCGGCGCGCCGAGTGCGATCGTCAAGCGCATGCGCCAGCTGACGCGCGAAGTGGAGGCGCTGCAGGCCGCGTTCGGCGAGCAGCTGGAAGGCACCCAGGTGCACGGCACCGTCTCGCACCAGCATATCTATGGCCTGTTGTTCCGCGTGCTGTGGCCGCTGGCCGCCGGCCGCGCCATCCAGCCGCGCCGGTTCTTCCATGAAGACCTGGTCAGTGCGTTGGCGCAGCAGCCGTCGGTGCTGGTGGCCACCCCGGCCCACCTCAAGCGCCTGCCCGAACAACTGGACTGGTCCTCGCTGCAGGGCCAGCTGCGCGCGGTGTTTTCCTCCGGCGGTCCGCTGCCCGAAGAGGCCGCGCTGCAGGCGCGGGCATTGCTCGGCGTGGCCCCCACCGAGGTGTTCGGCAGCAGCGAAACCGGCGGCATCGCCTGGCGCCGCTGGAGTGCCGGGCAGCCGCAATGGCACCCGTTGCCCGGCGTGGCCTGGCGCATCCAGGACGGCTGCCTGGCGGTGTCCTCGCCGCATCTGGAAAACACCGACTGGTGGCAGACCCAGGACCGCGTGGAGGCCGACGCCGGGCGCAGCTTCCGCCTGCTCGGCCGGGCCGACCGCATCGTCAAGATCGAAGAACGCCGGGTGTCGCTGGACGCGCTGGAACAGCAGCTGCGCGCGCATCCGGCGGTACAGGACGTACGCGTGCTGGTGCTGCCGGGCGCGCGCGAACAACTGGCGGCCGTGGTGGTGCCGCAGCAGGCCGACGTGGCCAGCTGGGACGACGCCCAGCGGCGTCGGCAGGCGCAGGCGCTAGGCGCGCACCTGGCCAGCAGCCACGATGCAGTGACCCGTCCGCGGCGCTGGCGCTTCGTCGACGCGCTGCCGTTGAACACACAGGGCAAGGTCACCTTCGCCGCTCTGACAGCGCTGTTCCGGCCGCAGTTCCCGGTGGTCCAATGGGAGCGGCGCGAGGCCGACACGGCAGCGCTGCTGTTGCCGCTGGACCCGGACTTGATTGCCTTCGATGGGCATTTCCCGCAGGCCAAGATCCTTCCGGGCGTGGTCCAGCTGGACTGGGCCATCCACTACGCCCGCGACGTGTTCACCATGCCGCCGCGCTTCGAACGCATGGACGCGTTGAAATTCCAGCACGTGGCGCGCCCCGGCGATTGCCTGCAGCTCACCCTGGGCTGGGATGCGGCCAAGTCGGTGCTGAGCTTCCGTTATGTCTCCGACCACGGCGTGCATGCCAGTGGCCGGGTGGTGTTCGGCGATGTCTGACACGCTTCGCGCTGGTCCCCCGGCTGCGCCCTTTGCGCCGCTGGTGGTGATTCCGGTCTACGACCATGAGCATGCCATCGGCGCCGTCGTGCGCGGCGTGCTGGCCAGCGGGCTGCCGTGCCTGCTGGTGGACGATGGCTCGCACCCTGCTTGCGCGCAGGCGCTGGATGCCCTCGCGGCGGGATACCCCGCGCAGGTCACAGTGCTGCGACTGCCGGCGAACCAGGGCAAGGGCGGGGCGATGCTGGCCGGGTTTGCCGAGGCGGCGCGCCGTGGCCACAGCCATGTGCTGCAGATCGACGCCGACGGCCAGCACGACCCGACCGATATCCCGCGCTTTGTGGCCCTGTCGCGGCAGCATCCCGACGCGGTGATCTGCGGCATTCCGGCCTACGACGACAGCGTGCCCAAGGCGCGCCTGTACGGCCGTTACGCCACCCACATCTGGGTGTGGATCAACACACTGTCGCTGCAGATCCGCGATTCGATGTGCGGCTTCCGGCTGTACCCGCTGGCGCCGGTGACGGCGCTGGTGGGGCAGGAAACCATCGGCCGGCGCATGGACTTCGACAGCGAGATCCTGGTGCGCCTGTTCTGGCGCGACGTGCCGGTGATCAGCCTGTCTACGCGGGTGACCTATCCCAGCGATGGCGTGTCGCACTTCGATGTGTGGCGCGACAACGTGCGCATCAGCCGCATGCACACCCGCCTGTTCTTCGGCATGCTGTGGCGCGCGCCGCGCCTGCTGTGGCGGCGCATCACCGGTGCGCCGCGGGCCGGAGCGCCACGCGCATGACCGCACCGGCACCGGCCAACGCCCCGCACTGGGCCGACCTGGGCGAGACCACCTCGGCTGCCGGGGTGCTGTTCCTGTGCTGGGTGCACCGTTGGTTCGGGCGTTGGCCGTTCCGCCTGTGCGTGTATCCGGTGGTGCTGTGCCATTGGCTGGGCAACCGCGTGGCGCGGCAGTCGTCGCTGCAGTACCTGCAGCGGCTGCAGGCATACACCGGCGTCCTGGGCGGCGTGCCGGGGCGCTGGACCAGCCTGAAACACTTCGCGCTGTTCGCCGACACCCTGCTGGACAAGCTGCTCGGCCTGGGCGGGCGCTACCCACCCAACCAGATCCGCCTGCAGCGCGACCTCATGCTGGAAAAGATCGCGCGCCGCGAGGGCGGGTTGATCCTCACCGCGCACATCGGCTGCCTGGAATTGTGCCAGGTGCTGGCCGAACAGGTGCCGGGATTCCGCATTACCGTGCTGGTGCACACCGCGCACGCGCAACGCTTCAACCGGCTGATGCAGCGGCTGGACCCGCTGGCGTCGGTGGAGCTGATGCAGGTTACCGACATGGGCCCGGCCACCGCGGTGGAACTGCAGCGGCGGGTCAACGACGGCGGCTTCGTGGCCATCGTCGGCGACCGCGTGCCGCTGCGGGGTGGGCGGACCGTGCCGGCGCCGTTCCTGGGCCACGTGGCGCAGTTCCCGATCGGCGCCTACGTGCTGGCCTCGGCGCTGGCCTGCCCGGTGTACACCATGGCCTGCCTGCACGACGGCGACGGCGACGGCTACCGTGTGCGCTTCGAGCATTTCAGCGACCGCATCGTGCTGCCGCGTGGCTCGCGTGACGCCGCGCTGACCGCGCAGGCCGAACATTTCGCCCGGTGGCTGGAAGTTCAGGTCACCCAGGCACCCTTGGACTGGTTCAATTTCTTCCCCTTCTGGGATCAGGCATCTCATGGCAAGTAAGTCATCCGATATCCGCTTCGGCGATGCGCCGCTGACCATCGAAGACGTGGTCGCGCTGTCGCAGCGCCAGGCCCAGGCCGTGGTCAGCGACGACCCGGCCTTCCAGGCGCGCATCCAGAAGGGGGCCGATTTCCTCGACCGCCTGCTGCGCGAGGACGGTGTCATCTACGGGGTGACCACCGGCTACGGCGACTCGTGCACGGTGAACATTCCGCCGGCGCTGGTGGCCGAACTGCCGCACCACCTGTTCACCTACCACGGCTGCGGCCTTGGCCGGTTCCTGGACCCGCAGGAGACCCGCGCGGTGATCGCCGCGCGCCTGGCCTCGCTGGTGCGCGGCATGTCCGGGGTCAGCCATCCGCTGCTGGACGGGCTGGCCACGCTGTTGCGCCACGACGTGCTGCCGCTGATCCCGGCCGAAGGCTCGGTGGGCGCCAGCGGCGACCTGACCCCGCTGTCCTACGTGGCTGCGGTGCTGTGTGGCGAGCGCGAGGTGATGTACCAGGGCGTGCGCCGCCCGGCCGCCGAGGTGCTGGCCGAGATCGGCATGATCCCGCTACGGCTGCGCCCCAAGGAAGGCCTGGCGATCATGAACGGCACCGCGGTGATGACCGCGCTGGCCTGTCTGGCCTACGACCGCGCCGACTACCTGACCAGGCTGGCCACCCGCCTGACCGCGTTCAACGTGCTGGCCAGCGATGGCAACGCGCACCATTTCGATGAAATGCTGTTCGCCGCCAAGCCACACCCGGGCCAGATGCAGATCGCCGCGCGCCTGCGCCAGGACCTGCACAGCGACCGTCCGCCGCGCAACGAACAGCGCCTGCAGGACCGCTACTCGCTGCGCTGCGCCCCGCACGTGATCGGCGTGGTGCAGGACGCCCTGCCGTTGATGCGCCAGCTGATCGAAACCGAACTCAACAGCGCCAACGACAACCCGCTGATCGACGCCGACGGCGAGCGCATCCTGCACGGCGGCCACTTCTACGGCGGCCACATCGCCTTTGCGATGGACGCCCTGAAGAACACCATCGCCAACCTGGCCGACCTGCTCGACCGGCAGATGGCACTGGTGGTGGACGCGCGCTACAACCACGGCCTGCCGGCCAACCTGTCGGCGGCCACCGGTGAGCGCGCGGCGATCAACCACGGGCTGAAGGCGCTGCAGATCAGCGTGTCGGCGTGGACTGCCGAGGCGCTCAAGCAGACCATGCCGGCTTCGGTGTTCTCGCGTTCCACCGAGTGCCACAACCAGGACAAGGTCAGCATGGGCACCATCGCCGCGCGCGACTGCCTGCGCGTGATCGAACTGACCGAACAGGTGGTTGCCGCGCTGCTTATCACCGCCCGCCAGGGCGTGGCGCTGCGCCAGCGGGTAGGCATGAAGGCCATCCTGCACGGGGAGCTGGACGCGATGTACCAGGACCTGTGCGCGCGCATCGCGCTGGTCGAGGAAGACCGCGCGCTGGACGGCGAGCTGCGCGCGCTGCTCGATGACATCCGTGGCCAGCGCTGGAGCCTGTATGACCAGCCCTGACCTGAGCCTGGAGGTGCGCCTGTCGCCCACCTTCCACGACTGCGATCCAATGCACGTGGTGTGGCACGGCAACTACTTCAAGTACTTCGAAGTGGCCCGCTGCGCGCTGCTGCAGCAATACGACTACGACTACCCGCAGATGCGCGAATCCGGCTACATCTGGCCGGTGGTGGACGCGCGGGTGAAGTACATCCGGCCGCTGCTGTACGGGCAGGCGCTGCGCGTGCGCGCCACCATCACCGAATGGGAGAACCGGTTGAAGATTGCCTACGAGATCCTCGATGCCGACAGTGGCCAGGTGCTGACCCGCGCCCACACCATCCAGGTGGCGGTCGACGCGGCCACCAATGAAATGCTGTACCTGTGCCCGCGCGTGCTGTGGGACCGTCTGGGAGTGGAAATGCAATGAACGCTCTGCTGCGCACGCTGGTCGTGCTGGTGTCGTTGGTCGTGGCCGCGCCGGTGCTTGCCGCCCCCGCGGCGGATGTGGATCTGGTCAAGCAGCGCGTGGCCAAGGTGGGCGTGCTGCGCGGCGAGTTCAGCCAGGAAAAGCAGGTGGCTGGCTTCAAGAACCCGCTGCGTTCGCAGGGGCGCTTCGTGCTGGCCCAGGACCACGGCGTGGTGTGGACCACGCTCAAGCCGTTCCCTTCCGAAGTGGTGGTCACCCTTGACCGCATCCTCAGCCGCCAGCGCGACGGCAGCAGCCGGGTCGAGCTGGACGGCCGCCAGCAGCCGGCGATGCGCTCGGTCAACGCGATCATGTTCGCGCTGATGAGCGGCGACGCACAGGCACTGTCGGCCCAGTTCACGGTGAAGGTGGAGGCCCGGCCGAACAACGGCTGGAGCATGCAGCTGAGCCCGCGCTCGGCGATGCTGGGCAAGGTGTTCACCGGGTTGAAGCTGCAGGGCGACCGCTACGTGCGCGACGTGGAGATCACCGAGGCCAACCAGGATGTCACCCGCATCCACTTCACCGGCATGAGCGAAACGCCGGCTGCGTTGAGTGCGGAAGAGGGCGGCAAGTTTGAATGACGCACTGAATTCGAACGGCCGCCTGCAGCGCATCTGGCGCTGGCTGGCCGTGCTGTGGCTGCTGGTGCTGCTTGGCCTGGGCGTGCAGCAGTGGCAGCTGTGGAAGAGCGAATCGCGGATCGATACCGACATCCTGGCGCTGTTGCCGCAGGACGCACACGACCGTCTGCTGTCCGACGTCACCCGGCGCATCGCCGACGCCAACGCACGCCGGATCGTGGTGCTGCTGGGCAGCGCCGACGCCGCGCAGACCAAGGCGGCCGAAGCCGCCTTCCGCGCCACCATCACCCCAAGATCAACCAACGTAGCGCGGGGCTCTGCCCCGCTGCCTGCCGAAGGTGACGTTCCAGCGGGGCAGAGCCCCGCTCTACTGCAGGAAAGCGGCTCCATCGAAGGCTGGTTCGAACAGGCGCGGGCGTTCTATGCGCCGTACCGCGACCGCCTGCTCACCAGTGAGCAACGCCAACGCCTGCAGTCCGAGCCGGTGGATGGCCTGGCCGACGCCGCGCTGGCGGCCCTGTACGGCCCCATGGGCGCCCCGCGGCTTACCGAATGGCGCCAGGACCCGCTGTCGCTGTGGCCGCAGTGGTGGCAGGAACGCGCGCTGGGCTCGGGCCTGCAGATGGGCGATGACGGCCTGCTCGAGGCCGACGGCAAGCACTGGTCGATCGTGCAGTACGACACCGTGGGTTCGGCGTTCCAGCTTGATGGCGAACGCCACATCGACGTGCTGCTGGACCAGGCCGCGGCGGCGGCCGGCAGGCACGCGCCCGGCCTGGAAGTGTTGCGCGCCGGCGTACCGCTGCACGCCGAAGCGGCGGCCGTGCAGGCCAACTGGGAAATCAACACTATTGGCTGGGGCTCGCTGGCGGCGGTGCTGCTGCTGGTGTGGCTGGCGTTTCGTTCGCTGCGCCCGATCCTGCTGGTGGCCGCATCGCTGCTGATCGGCTGCGGCGTGGCCCTGGCGGTCACGGTGCTGGTGTTCGGCAAGGTGCACGTACTCACGCTGGTGTTCGGCGCGTCGCTGGTGGGCGTGGCCGAGGACTACGGCATCCACTGGTTCGCCTCGCGCCAGGCCGAGCCGGCCGACCGCCGCTGGCGCCTGCTGCGGCACCTGCTGCCGGGCCTGTGGCTGGCGCTGCTGACCAGCGCGCTGGCCTACCTGGCGCTGGGGCTGGCACCGTTCCCGGGGCTGCGCCAGATGGCGCTGTTCTCGGTGGTCGGCCTGGCCGCTGCCTTCCTCACCGTGATTTTCTGGTTCCCGTGGCTGGACGGCGGCGAGATCCGCACCACCGGCTTCTCGCGCTGGCTGGGCGGCACGCTGGAGCGCTGGCCGCGCCTGCACGGGCGCAAGGCCGCGATTTTCCTGGGCGTGGCGGCGCTGCTCTCGGCCGTGGGCATTGCCCGGCTGGACAGCAACGATGACCTGCGCAGCCTGCAGTCCTCGCCCAAGAGCCTGATCGACCAGCAGATCCGCATCAGCCAGATGCTGGGCATGCCCAGCCCGGCGCAGTTCTACCTGGTGCAGGGCGACACCGCCGAACAGGTGCTGCAACGCGAGGAGGCGCTGATCGACCGCCTGCGCGTGCTCGCGGCCAACAAGCAGATCGGCGGGTACCGCGCGATCAGCGAGTGGCTGCCCTCGGTGCAGCGCCAGCACGCCGATGCCGCGCTTACCGCCAAGGTCGAGCCGCAGGTGCTGGGCAAGGTCGGCCAGGCGGTGGGGGAGACCCTGTCACGCCCGGATTACGCCGGTCGCGACCTGGACGCCGAGGCCTTCCTGGCCTCCCCGGCGGCGATGCCGTTCCATCACCTGTGGCTGGGCAAGGTGGGTGCGGGCCTGGCCACCGTGGTGATGGTCGACGATCTGTCGCGCGCCGATGCGTTGACCCTGCTTGAAACCCAGGCCAAGGGTATCGACGGCGTACGCTGGGTCGACCGCACCGCCGATTTCTCCTCGCTGCTCAAGCACTACCGCAAGTTGATGAGCGGGTTGCTGCTGGTGGGCATCGTGCTGGTGTTTGCCGTGCTGTACTGGCGCTACCGCGCGCAGGCCTGGCGCGTGTTTGCCCCGACCCTGGTGGCCGGCGCGCTGACCCTGGCCCTGCTGGGCCTGTTCGGCCAGCCGCTGCAGCTGTTCAACGTGCTGGCGTTGATGCTGCTGCTGGGCATGGGCATCGATTACGGCATCTTCCTGATCGAACACCGCGGTGATGCCAGTGCGTGGCTGGCGGTGTGCGTGGGCGCGGCCAGTACCTGGCTGTCGTTTGGCCTGCTGGGCCTGTCGGCCACGCCGGCGCTGCGTGCGTTCGGCCTGACCCTGCTGTTCGGCATCGGCCTGGTGTGGATCATCTCGCCGCTGTTCCGCCCACCACCGCACGACGCACCGCACTGAGCAACGCGCGTTTCCCGTCCGCCATTTTTCTTGATCAAGGATGTATCGATGAACCCGCAAGTGGAAACAACCGAGGTCCTCGTGATCGGTGCCGGCCCGGCCGGCTCGGTCGCCGCGGCGATGCTGCGCAGGCAGGGCCGCCAGGTGCTGATGATCGAGCGCCAGCAGTTCCCGCGCTTCTCCATCGGCGAGAGCCTGCTGCCGCAGAGCATGGAATACATCGAAGCGGCGGGGCTGCTGCAGGACGTGGTGCAGGCCGGTTTTCAGTACAAGAACGGCGCGGCCTTCGTGCGCGGCGAGGCGAGCACCGAGTTCGATTTCCGCGACAAGTTCTCGCCCGGTTGGGGCACCACCTACCAGGTGCAGCGCGCCGACTTCGACAACGTGCTGGCACGCGGTGCCGAGCGCATGGGCACCACGCTGCGGTTTGGCGATGAAGTGCTGTCGGTGCAGCCGGGCCGGCCGGCGCGGGTGCAGGTACGCCGCCCCGATGGCAGCGAGTACACCATCGAAGCCGGCTTCATCCTCGACGCCAGCGGCTTCGCGCGGTTGTTGCCGCGCCTGTTGAACCTCGAATCGCCGTCGAACTTCCCGGTGCGCGGCGCGATCTTCTGCCACGTGCGCGACCATATCCCGGCCGACGCGGGCTTTGACCGCAACAAGATCCTGATCACCACCCATCCCGAGCACGTGGACGTGTGGTACTGGACCATCCCGTTCTCCAACGGCTGCTGCTCGCTGGGCGTGGTCGCCGAGCCCAGCTTCTTCGAGAAGTATCCCGGCAGCGACGAAGACAAGCTGCGCGCCATCGTCGGTGAAGACCCCAACCTGACCCGCCTGCTCGCCAACGCCGAGTGGGCCGTGCTGCCGGTGCGCACCATCACCGGGTACTCGGCCAACGTGTCCTCGTTGTGGGGCGAAGGCTACGCGCTGCTGGGCAACGCCGGCGAGTTCCTCGACCCGGTGTTCTCCTCGGGCGTCACCATTGCCTTCAAATCGGCGGAGCTGGCCAGCGCGTGCATTGCCCGCGAATACGACGGGCAGACGGTGGACTGGGAGAAGGACTTCTCCATTCCGCTGCGCGCCGGGGTCAAGACCTTCCGCCGCTTCGTCGAAGCCTGGTACGCCGGCGGCTTCCAGAAAATCATCTACCACCCCGACCCGCAGCCCGACGTGCGCCGCATGATCTCCTCGATCCTGGCCGGCTACGCCTGGGACACCCACAACCCGTACGTGGCCGATGACAGCGGCCGCCGCCTGCGGGTGCTGGAGGAACTGTGCAGCGGCTGATCGTCCTGTTGCTTGTCTGCGTGCTGCTGGCCTCCTGCGCCAGCACCCGAATGCCCGCGCCGCTGGTGCAGCTGCCCCCCCTGCAGCTGGCGCCGTCGGCGCTGCCGCAGCCGTTGCAGCTGCAGCAGCGCCTGCAGTTCCGCTTCGGCACCCACGAACGCGAGCTGGATGCGTTGCTGGAAGCCGACGGCAGCCAAGTGCGTCTGGCGGTGCAGGCCATGGGCCAGACCGGCGTGCGCATGGTCTGGGACGGCACCACGCTGGAACAGACCCGCGCGCCGTGGCTGCCGCCGCAGGTGCGCGGCGAGCGCGTGCTGGACGACCTGCAGTTCGCGCTGTGGCCGGCGCAGGCCATCCGCGCCGCCCTGCCGGCGGGCTGGACCCTGGTCGAGGAAGGCCGCGAGCGCCGCCTGGAGCAGGCCGGCAAGGCGTGGCTGCTGGTGGAACCGCTGCCCGATGGCCGCGTGCGCCTGCGCAACCTGGCCGAAGGCTATGAACTGGTGATTGAATCGTTGGACATGGGACAGGCACCGCCGTGAGCAGTAGCAGCAGCGCGATCTATCTGAATGACCTTGGCGTGGTCTGCGCGCTCGGCGGCGACCGCGCGCAGGTGCGCGCCGGCCTGTTTGCCGACCAGCCCGGCGGGCTCCGCGACAACGACCAGATCATCGCCGGCCGCACCCTGGCCCTGGGCGAAGTGACCACCCCACTGCCGGACCTGTCCGCGCTGCCGGTGGCGCTGCGCGGGCGCAACAACGCCCTGCTCGAGGCGGCCCTGGTGCAGATCCGCCCGGCCGTGGACGCGGCCATCGCGCGTCATGGCGCCGACCGGGTGGCGGTGATCATCGGCACCAGTACCTCGGGCATCGGGGAATCGGAAAACGCGCTGCGCTGCCATCGCGAAAGCGGCCAGTGGCCGCCGGGCTTCGATTACGCACAGCAGGAAATGGGCACCTCGGCGCGGTTCGTGCGTGAGCGCATCGGCAGCACCGGGCCGGCCTGGACCATCTCCACCGCCTGCTCGTCCAGCGCCAAGGCGCTGATGGCCGCCGCGCGCCTGCTGCGGGCCGGGGTGGTGGACGCGGTGGTGGCCGGCGGTGCCGATTCGATGTGCCGGTTCACCGTGGCCGGCTTCAGCGCGCTGGAGTCGGTCTCGGTGGCGCGCTGCAACCCGTTCTCGGCCAACCGCAACGGCATCAACATCGGCGAGGGCGCCGCACTGTTCCTGATGACCGCGACGCCCGGCCCGGTGTGCCTGGCCGGGTGGGGCGAGTCGTCCGACGCACACCACATGTCCGCGCCGGACCCGCAGGCACGCGGCGCGATCGACGCCATGCAGCAGGCGCTGGACCGGGCCGGCTGGGCGCCGTCGCAGGTGGATTACGTGAACCTGCACGGCACTGCCACCGGTCACAACGACGCGATGGAAAGCCAGGCCGTGGCGGCGGTGCTGGGCACCACGGTGCCGGCCAGCTCGACCAAGCCGCTGACCGGCCACACCCTGGGCGCGTCCGGGGCGATCGAAGCGGCGCTGTGCTGGATGGTGCTGGCCGACAATCCGCAGCAGCAGCTGCCCACCCACTGGTGGGACGGGCAGGGCGACGCCGCGTTGCCGGCGCTCGCGCTGGTGGCACCAGGCACCCACGCCGCCCGGGCGCCGCAGCACGTGCTCAGCCACTCGTTCGCCTTTGGCGGCAGCAATGCCGTCCTGGCCCTGGCGAAAGGACAAGCATGCAGCTGCCGCTGAACATCGATGAGGTGCTGCCCCACCGCGACAGCATGCGCCTGATCGACCGTCTGCTGGACTGGCAGCCGGAGTCGATCGTGGTCGAGGTGGACGTTCCCCATCAGGGCCTGTTCAACCATGCCGAGGGCGTTCCGGCCTGGGTGGGCGTGGAATACATGGCCCAGGCGATCGCCGCGTGGGCAGGCTGCAAGGCACGCCAGGCCGGGCGCGAGCCCTCGATCGGGTTCCTGCTGGGCACCCGCCGCTACACCGCGCACCAGCCGTACTTCGCCGCCGGCAGCTGCCTGCGGGTAGAGGCACAGTGCGAGCTGATGGGCGAAAATGGGCTGGGCATGTTCGCCTGCCGGATCCTGGCAGGCGCTACCGAATTGGCGGTCGCCAACGTATCGGTGTTCGAACCACGCGATGCGATGGCTTATCTGGAGAGTGGAGAGGCATGACAGGGAATCTCACAGTGCTGGTGACCGGCGCCAGCCGGGGCATCGGCCGCGCCATCGCGCTGCGCATCGCGCGCGACGGTTTCGATGTGGTGGTGCATTGCCGCAGCCGCATCGAGGAAGCACAGGACGTGGTGGCCCAGATCCAGGCACTGGGCCGGCAGGCCCGCGTGCTGATGTTCGACGTGGCCGACCGCGACGCTGCGCGTACCGCGCTGGAGGCCGACGTGGAGGCGCACGGCGCCTACTACGGGGTGGTCTGCAACGCAGGCATCGCCCGCGACGGCGCGTTCCCGGCGATGCCCGCCGAAGACTGGGACGCGGTGGTGCACACCAACCTGGACAGTTTCTACAACGTGCTGCATCCGCTGGTGATGCCGATGGTGCGGCGGCGCAAGCCGGGCCGCATCGTCACCCTGTCGTCGGTGTCGGGGCTGGTCGGCAACCGCGGGCAGACCAACTACAGCGCGGCCAAGGCCGGCATCATCGGCGCCACCAAGGCGCTGGCGCTGGAGCTGGCCAGCCGCGCGATCACCGTCAACTGCGTGGCCCCGGGCCTGATCGAGACCGACATGATCAACCAGGAAGTGCTGGACCACGCGCTCAAACTGATTCCCGCCGGGCGCATGGGCCAGCCGGACGAGGTCGCCCATGCGGTGTCCTTCCTGCTGTCCGAATCGGCCGGCTACATCACCCGCCAGGTGATCTCGGTCAATGGAGGCATGGTCTGATGAGCCGAACCGAACGTCGCGTGGTGGTCACCGGTGCCGCCGCGCTCAGCCCGCTGGGCCACGACTGGCCGAGCATCCGCGAGCGCCTGCACGCACGCGTCAACGCGGTGCGCTACATCCCCGAGTGGGAAGTGTTCGACGGCCTCAACACGCGCCTGGCCGCGCCCGTGCAGGACTACGACCTGCCGGCGCACTACAACCGCAAGACCACCCGCAGCATGGGCAAGGTGGCGGTGATGTCGGTGCGCGCCACCGAACTGGCGCTGGAATCGGCCGGCCTGCTCGGCCACCCGGTGCTGCGCAGTGGCATGGCCGGCGTGGCCTATGGCTCATCGTCGGGCAGCCACGAGGCCACCGCTGAATTTGGCCGCATGCTGCACGAACACACCACCGACGGCATCAGCGCCACTACCTACCTGAAAATGATGAGCCACACCTCGCCGGTCAACATCGGGGTGTTCTTCGGGTTGTCCGGTCGTGTGTACACCACGTCCAGCGCCTGTACGTCGGGCAGCCAGGGCGTGGGTGCCGGCTACGAGGCGATCCGCGGGGGCAAGCAGTTGGTGATGGTCACCGGGGGCGCCGAGCAGCTGGATGCCACGGCTGCGGCGGTGTTCGACACGCTGTTTGCCACCAGCGTGCGCAACGATGCGCCGCAGACCACGCCGAGCCCGTTCGACGCGCACCGCGATGGCCTGGTGCTGGGCGAGGGCGCCGGCACGCTGATCCTGGAAGAGCTGGAGCACGCGCAGGCACGCGGGGCGACGATCCTGGCCGAGGTGGTCGGGTATGGCACCAACAGCGACGGCCAGCACGTCACCCAGCCGAGCGCGGACACCATGGCCCAGGCGATGCGTCTGGCGCTGGAAGACGCGGGCCTGGAGGCAGCGCAGATCGGCTACGTGAACGCGCACGGCACGGCGACCGACCATGGCGACATCGCCGAGACCCAGGCCACCGCGCAGGTGTTCGGTCCGGGCATGCCGATCAGTTCGCTGAAGAGCTATGTGGGCCACATGCTGGGCGCCTGCGGTGCGTTCGAGGCCTGGATGACCATCGAGATGATGCGCGAGGGCTGGTTCGCACCGACCTTGAACCTGCATGAGGTGGACCCGCGCTGCGGCGCGCTGGACTACATCCAGGGCGAGGGCCGCGCGCTGCAGCCCGAGTACGTGATGAGCAACAACTTCGCCTTCGGTGGCATCAACACCTCGTTGATCTTCCGCCGCTGGCAGGCCTGATCTGATCCACCCGACCCGGGCACGGGTCGGTTCTTCCCAGCACCACCCCGCGTCCTACCAACAAGGAGAAAGTTGAATGCGTCGTTTTGCCCTGATTGCCGCCACCGCGCTGCTCGCCGTCGCCAGCACCGCCCAGGCCCGTGACACCCGTGTTGAACAATCGCTGCGTGAGCTGGTGAGCTCGCAGGCCGCCCGTGATGCCGGCATCGACGGCAGCGTGCGCTTCTATCTGGCCGGCGAGAAGGTCAACGTGCAGCAGCGCCTGGGCGAAGACGTGACCAACAAGAAGACCAACGCGGCCAACAAGAGCGACGAGGAAGCCTGCCGCTGGGTCGCCCTGTCGGCGCTGCGCGCGCTGCAGGACGGCGCCAAGTCGCGCAACGCCAACGCGGTGGTGGACATCGTGAGCTACTACAAGAAGAACGAGTTCAAGAGCACCACCAACTACGAGTGCTACGCCGGCACGATCATGGCCGGGGTCGCCCTCAAGGGCACCTACGCCAAGGTCAAGTAAGACTGCCGCCAGCCACCGCTCCGATGGGGGCGGTGGCTGCGCGTTGTTCTTCGATCGACGGCAACAGCAACAGCAACAGCAACAGCAACAGCCGCAGCAACAGCCGCAGCAACAGCCGCAGCAACAGCCGCAGCAACAGCCGCAGCAACAGCCAAAGCGATTTTTCACCTGTGCCGGGGAGGGCAGGCCTGTGTGGGTTTCCGGGGCACGCCGTAAATCCGTCCCTGGATGCTCGGTGTTGCCATCCATGGCAACACACGGCCCCGGCAACCCACACAGGCCTGCCCTAGGACAGTGTGTCGGTTCGCATGGAACGGCAAAGTCACCGGCAAGGCTAAAGCTCAGACCAAGGCGCCACCTGACCCAAGGCCGCGCGACCTGCTGGTATTGCCGAGCCACGCTCGGCAGCTCTTCCTCCCACGCCAAGAAAACCGGTGCTCCGCTCCGGCTGCTGCCGTGGCTGTTGCCCTGCTCGCCAAAAGCACCAGAAATTTCTGAAAGCGTTGGGGAGGGTGGATATCCGGGGCCCTGAGCCGCATGGATGCGGCGACGGAGCTTACAAGGATGTACTTGCAGCGTGCCCCGGATATCCACCCTCCCCAGCGCTCCCCCGCGAAAGGCGGCGCTGCTTTTGATCCAGCTCTGGCTCTGGCTGTAGCTTTAGCTCCAAAAAACCGGACAAAACCACCAAACCCACCTGAACAACCCCGCGACATTGATGAACCTGAATCTGCCGCGCGCCATCAAACCGCCAGTTAAGCCCGCTCCCGGCTTTCCCCCTTGCCTGCTTTACTCCACAATCATCCTATCTACTGCCAGGGCCAAGCCCCGCGGGCAATGCAAGCCTACGTCTACAAAAGCCAACGCAAGCAGGACACTTACGTCTACCTCGCCGTCCGTGATGACTTCAACGCCGTACCCGACGCGTTGAAGGCCAGCCTGGCGCCGTTCGCATTCGTCCTTGAAGTCGCCCTGACCCCCGACCGTCGCCTCGCCCTGGCCGACGCCGCGCAAGTGCGCGCCAACCTCGCCGAACGCGGCTTCCATCTGCAGATGCCCCCGCCGCTGGTCGCCCCCGTGCGCGTACCGCGCCGCGATGACTGACGCCCTGCGCAGCCGCGCCACCGCCATCGCCCTGGCCGCCGGCGTCCTCCTGGCCCTCGCCGCCGCACTCGGCGGCGTACCGGCCGCGCTCGGTGTCGCCCTCGCACAGCCAGCGTTCGCCCTCGGCATCTCCTGGTGGCGCCGCACCCGCCCCGTGCATCCGCTCGCCCAGCTCCTGCGCCAGGAACTGCCCGCACTGCTGGCCCCCTGGGTCGCCGGCCCCGTGCTGCTGGCCGCACTGGTCGCCTGGCCGCTCGGCGCACTGCATGACAGCGGCAGCCTCGCCGCCGTCCTCGGCCTCAGCGTCGCCGTCAGCGCCGCCCTGCTCGGCGTCTGGCGTACCTGGCCGCTGTGGAATGAAATCGAACGCACCGATGGCAGCCTCACCGACCACTGGCAGGCCCTGTCCGGCCGTGACCTGAGCGCCTGGCGTGGCCTGGCCGTCGCCGCCCTCGTCGTCGTGGTCTGCGCCCTGGTGGTGCTGCCCGCCTGGCCGGGCCTGGTCTCCGATGCGCTGCGCTGGCCGCTCACCCTCGCCATCGTCGTCCTCTCACCGCTGGCGCACCTGCTGCTGCAGGCCATCACCCCCGCCGCCCCGCTGGCCGTGCGTGGCCCGGCCGACCTCGACAACGACGCGGCCAGCGCCTTCGCCGCGCACGCCGCCGAACCCCAGCCGCTGGAGCCGCTGGGCACGCACGAACACCTGCCTGCCTTGTACGATGCCGCCCGCAGCGGCCGCGTCGACCGCGCCCTGCAGCTGCTCGCCGCCGGTGCCGACCCGCACGGCCTGCCCGATCCAGCCTGGCGCGACCAGCGCAACCTGCCGGTGCTCGCTGCCGTGCTGCCCGACCTGCGCCTGCTGCGCGAACTGATCGCGCGCGGCGTCGACATCAATGCCCCCTACCGGGGCATGACCCCGTTGCTGGCCGCCACCCGCGACAGCTGGCACGGCCGTCCCGAAGCCGTCATGACCCTGCTGGCCAACGGCGCCGATTCGCGCGCCGTCGACAGCGACGGCAACACCCCGTTGCATCATGCTGCCCGCAGTTCCGACCCGGGCGTGGCCGCACTGTTGCGCGATGCCGCCGCCGAAGTGGACGCACTCAACAAGGACAGCTGGTCGCCCCTGGCCGTGGCCTGCCAGGTTGGCAACTGGCGCCTGGCGCGGTTCCTGCTCGAGCGCGGCGCCAAAACCGAGCCGGCCGATGGCACCCCGGTCCTGCTGGCCGCCGCCGGTACCGAAGAAGACGATCCGGCGGGCGTGCAGCTGCTGCTCAAGCACAAGGCCCGCGCCGACGCGCGCGACCGCCAGCGCCGCAGCGCCCTGCACGAAGCCGCCCTGGCTGGCCATGTCGACATCATCGACGTCCTGCTGGCCGCCGGCGCCAACCTGGAATCGCGCGACGCCCTGTCACGCACGCCGTGGCTGGAAGCCGCCCGCGGTGGCCGTGCCGCCGTGATCGAACACCTGCTGCCGCACAAGCCCGACCTCAACGCGGTCGACCTGGAAGGGCGCAACGCCGTACTGCTGGCCTGCATGGCCGACAGCGTGTCGCCGCTGCTGGTGCGCCGCCTGCTGGAACTGGGCATCGCCGCCGACGTGCCCGATCCGCAGGGCCGTCGCGCCGTCGACATCGCCGCAAGCGCCGGCCGCTGGACCATCGTCTCGCTGCTCGACCGCAGCTACCCGCTGCCGGCGTCGGTCACCGATGGCCTGGGCACCGCCGATGCAGACGCGGACCCGTCCACCCCGACGCTGCCGGACCGGCCGCCGCTGGACCTGCTGCGCGACGCGCTGGGGTTCGGCAATTTCGACGGCATGGCCGCGCTGGCGCGGCTGTGCGATCCGCAGGAACTGGGCGGCCTGCTGCACGACGCCGAACTGGCGCTGGATCCGCAGGCGGTCGACTGGCTGCTGGCCCATGGTGCCGCGCCGGAAGTGCTCGACGCCTGCGGCGACACCCCGATGTTCGCCCTGCTGGCACGCGGCAACGATGCCGTGCCGGCACTGCAGGTGCTGCTGCGCCGCGGCGTCTCGCCGGCCGGTCGCGGTGGCCTGGCCCGTCTGCTCAGTGCCTGCGCCCAGCATGACCACGCCTCGCGGGGCCTGGAGCAGCTGGCCCTGGAACTGCTGGAGCGCGGCGCCGATCCGTTCGCCCCGTCACCAGCGGGCGATCCGCCGCTGTCACTGGCCGTGCGGCTGGGCTGGTTGCGGCTGCAGCACGCGCTGCTGGTACTGGGCGTGGACCGTGAGGCCCGCGACAGTCACGGCATGACCGCCCTGCACCTGGCCACGGCGCTGGCCCGCGAGGGCTCGCTGAAACTGCTGGTGCAGCAAGGCGCTTCGCCGGAAGCACGCGCGGCCGATGGCCAGACGCCGCTGGGCGTGGCGCTGTCGATCGGTCGCCGCGACCTCGCCGATTGGCTGGACTGGCGGGTGTGGCCGTTGCCGCGCCGCGTCCTGCGTGACGCCGACCTGCCGGCGGCCGCCATGTCCGGCGACGCCGATGCAGTGCGTCGCCTGATCGACCTGGGGTTTGCCGTGGACGTGGTGGATGCGCAGGGCTGCACCGCCCTGCTGCGCGCCGCCGGCGGCGGTCACCTGGCCGTGGTCGACCTGCTGCTGGCGCGCGGTGCCAACCCGCAGCACGCGGCGGCCAGCGGCGCCACGCCGTTGTCGGCGGCGGTCAGCATGCGCCAGATCGACATCGTGTCGGCGCTGCTCGACGCCGGCGCCGAACTGGAATACCGCCTGCCGGGCGGTGTCACCGTGCTGATGCTGGCCTCTGCGCTGGGCCTGCCCGACATCGTTGCGCGCCTGCTCACCGCCGGCGCCAACGTGCATGCCGGCGACGCGCAGCAGCTGGGCCCGCTGCATTGCGCGGCGCTGTACGGATTCAGCGCACGCGACCGCTCGCGCCTGCTTGCCCTGCTCGACACCCTGCTGCTGGCCGGCGCCGAACCGGACCAGGCCGCCGCGGGCTCGGTGACGCCGCTGCTGCTGCTGCTGGGCGCGCGTGCCGAACCGGGTACCGCCTGCGACGAACAGGTGGTGCTGGCGGCGGTGGAACGCCTGCTCGACGAGGACGTGTCGCTGGACGTACGCGATCCACGCGGGTTTGGTCCGCTGCATCTGGCGGCCCTGCACGGCCTGCCGTTGCTGGTGCAGCGCCTCATGCGTGCGGGCGCCGACCCGGACGTGCGCGATGCGCTCAACCGCAACCCGCGCGAGATCGCGGTCATGCGCGGCTTCATCGACGTGGCCGGCGAGTTCGCACCGCGCGTCCCCGGTGTGTCTTCGATGGCGCGGTTCCTGCGCGACAACGGCTGATCTCGCGCTCACCACGATCGTAGAGCCGACCGTGGGTCGGCTGCCGCCAATGCCGGGCGATGCCCGGTGCCGCTGCGTGCGGTTGCCGGGCAGAGCCCGGCACTACGGGTGTGGGTCAACTGTGCCGGTCGGATGCGTCCGTCTTTGCGTCGCGCTCCGCATCGGCCTCGAACAGACGCATCAGGTCGGCCCGCGCATCACGCGAGGTCTGGATCACCGCCGCTTCGTCGTCGTACACCAGGTACTGGTCGCGCAGCAGTTTCTCGTCGTGCTCGCGGAAGCGCTGCACGTGGCTGTGCGCGGTATCGGCCGGGAAGCCCAGCGCGATCAGCATGCGCTCGCTCAGCTCCAGGCTGGTGCCGAACACTTCACGGAACGGCTCGGCGGACATGTCCATCAAGCGCCACGCATGTTGGCGGTTGCGCGCCCGCACCAGCACCACCGCGTCGGGGTACATGCGCCGGATCAGCCGCGTGGCGCGCAGGTTGGCGTCCGGGTCGTCCAGCGTCACCACGTACACGCGGATGTGCTCGCCACCGGCGGCGCGCAGCATCTCCGGCCGGGTCGGGTCGCCGTAGTACAGCTTGTTGCCGAACCGGCGCAGGTCCGACACCGTGTCCGGGTTCGACTCCAGCGCCACGAACGGAATCTTCTGTGCGGTCAGCAGGCGCGCCACCACCTGCCCGAAGCGGCCCATGCCGGCGATCATCACCTGCGGCTGGGTGCCGCCGGTGTCGACGGTGTCGGCTGGCGGCGCGTTGCCCTTGGGCGCGTCCTCGCGGCCCAGCAGGCGCAGCAGCGCGATCATCAACAGCGGGGTGATCGCCATCGACAGGCCCACGATCGCCACAAGCCGGTCGTGGTTGGCGCTGCCCAGCAGGTGCGCGCGCTGCGCCTCGTTGAACACCACGAAGGCGAACTCACCGCCCAACCACAGCACGCTGCCCAGCATCACCGCATGCCGGGTGCGCAGCTTGGCCAGCTTGCCGATGCCGAACAGCAGACCGAACTTCACCACCAGCAGGATCGCCACGCCGGCGGCGATCATCGCCGGCTCGGCGACGATGCGGTCCAGGTCGATGCCCATGCCCACCGCGATGAAGAACAGCCCCAGCAGCAGTCCCTTGAACGGTTCGATCTGCGATTCCAGCTCGTGGCGGAATTCCGAATCGGACAGCAGCACGCCGGCCAGGAACGCGCCCAGGCTCGGGCTCAGCCCGGCCTCCTGCATGAACCACGCCGTGCCCAGCACCACCAGCAGCGCCATCGCGGTGAACACTTCCGGGCTGCGTGTGCGCGCGATGATGTTGAACAGCCGGCGCAGCACCGGCCGCCCGCACAGGATCACCACCGCCAGCGCGCCCAGCGCCACGGCCACGTCGCTCCACTGCAGGGTCTCGTTCTTGGCCCCGCCCAGCAGCGGAATCGCCGCCAGCAGGGGAATGGCGATCAGGTCCTGGAACAGCAGGATGGCAAACCCCAGCCGGCCGTAATCGCTGTTGATCGCCTTGTGCTCGGACAGCAGCTGCAGGCCCACCGCGGTGGACGACAGCGCAAGGGCAATGCCCACGATCAGCGCGCTCTTCCACTGGAAGTGGTCGAGCAGCAGCAGGCTGCCCAACACCAGTGCGCTCAGCGCCACCTGCAGCGCGCCGGCGCCGAACACCGAGCGCCGCATCACCTTCAGGCGGGCCGGGGACAGCTCCAGCCCGATCACGAACAGCAGCATTACCACGCCGATTTCGGCCGCGCCCAGGATGCGGTCGGCGTCCTGCACGAAGCCCAGGCCGTCCGGGCCCAGCACCACGCCTGCGGCCAGGTAGCCCAGCACCGCGCCGAAGCCCAGCTTCTTGAACACCGGCACGGCGATCACCGCTGCCAGCAGCAGCACCAGGGCCAGCTCAAGCGCGCCGCTATGCATGGAAGAACCTGCTCATGGGATCGTCGCCGGGCAACATCGAGGGAAAGGGCATCACGGCCCACGGCCGCCGCCCATTATGCGACGCGTACGTTGGCCCAACGTCAATCGCAGCCCAACACGGCAGCGGCGCCCGGGTTGACCCGCCCGGCGCCCGGGTCCAGACTGCCCGCCGCTGCCGGCATGTCCGGCAGTACACCCTTGCGGAGTCCCCGAACCGATGTCCAGCGACAGTAGAAGTCGACCTTGCTCGACGCCAGTGATGGCCACCGCCTGACGAGGGACGGTTCGCCACCGCTGGCGTCGCGCATGGCGATCCCCACAGGCGAACCCGATGAACCAGAAAGACCTGCTGCGCCCGGTGGCCGATGCCGCCGCCCTGAGCGCACCCCTGGCCAGCTTCAACACCGCCGACGCGGTGGAATTCCTCAATACCCTGGAGCTGTCGCGCGCCGCCGACACCTTGGCGGCCTTGCCGTTGCCGCGCGCGGTGAAGATGCTCGAACAGCCCGAGCTCAACCGCAGTGGCGACCTGGTGGCGCTGCTGCCGGTGGCCCGTGCCGCCGCGCTGCTGGGCCTGATGGCCGACGACCGTGCCACCGACATCGTCCATGAGCTGGACGAGGACGAACGCGCGCGCCTGATCCCGCTGCTCAGCGCCGACGCCCGCCAGTCCATCCAGCAGCTGCTCAGCTACCCCGCGCACACCGCTGGTGCGCTGATGACCACCGAGTTCGTCAGCGTGCCGGCCAACTGGACCGTCGGCCGCACCCTGCAGCACATCCGCGAAGTCGAGCGCACCCGCGAAACCGTCTACGCCATCTACGTGCTCGACCCGCACACCCACACCCTGGTGCAGGTGGTGACCATGCGCCGCCTGATCACCGGCCTGCCCGACGAGCCCATCCTCGACGTGGCCCAGACCAACCCGCCGGTCACCGTCGATGCCATGCTCGACCAGGAAGAAGTGGCCCAGCTGATCCGCCGCCACGACCTGCTCGCCATCCCCGTGGTGGACCCGGCCCAGCACGTGCTCGGCATCGTCACCGTGGACGACATCCTGGATGCCCTCATCGAGGAATCCACCGAAGACGCGCACAAGTTCGGCGGCATGGAAGCGCTGGAAAAGCCGTACATGCAGATCGGCTTCTTCGGCATGATCCGCAAGCGCGCCGGCTGGCTCAGCGTGCTGTTCCTGGGCGAAATGCTCACCGCCAGCGCCATGCAGCACTACGAGGACGAGCTGGCCCGCGCGGTCGTGCTCACCCTGTTCATTCCGCTGATCATGAGCTCGGGCGGCAACTCCGGCTCCCAGGCCACCTCCCTGCTGATCCGCAGCCTCGCTCTGCGCGAACTGCGCCTGCGCGACTGGTGGAAAGTGGCGCTGCGCGAAATCCCCACCGGCCTCACCCTCGGCGCCATCCTGGGCGTGCTGGCGATGATCCGCATCGTCTCCTGGCAGCTGCTCGGCCTGCACGATTACGGCCAGCACTGGCAGCTGCTCGCCCTCACCATCGGCGCGGCGCTGGTGGGCATCGTCACCTTCGGCTCGCTGTCCGGCTCGATGCTGCCCTTCATCCTCAAACGCCTCGGCTTCGACCCCGCCAGCGCCTCGGCCCCGTTCGTCGCCACCCTCGTGGACGTCACCGGCCTGGTCATCTACTTCAGCATCGCCGCGATGATCCTGCGCGGCACGTTGTTGTAGCCGGACACGGTGAGACGCAGCCACGCATGGCGTGGCTCTACCGGGGATGGTTTCCGTGTACGAGTCCCGACCGGGCAAAGGCTCTCGTGTCCGATGAAGCCAACCCGTCCAGGTGCGAGGCGGCAGGCCCAACCGGAACCGTTGTACGGCATGGATGCCGTACACGAGCCCCCAGGGACGGGTTTATCCCACCCACCACCGCACCCGTGTACCGTGTCATCCCATGTACCGGTGACTGATCGGCCCCATGAGCACCTACCACCTGCAATCCGTTTTCCGCCCGCAATCGGTTGCCGTCATCGGCGGCAGCCCGCGCGAACGCTCCGCCGGCCGCGCCGTCATGCGCAACCTGCGCAGCACCGGCTTCCCCGGCAAGGTGGCCTGGATCAACCCCCGCTACAGCGACATCGACGGCATCCGCACCGTCAAACGCCTCAAGGACCTCGACTGGGTCCCCGAACTGGTCGTCATCACCGCGCCGGCCAGCATCGTGCCCCAGGTCGTGGCCACCGCCGCCGAACGTGGCGTGGCCGCCGCCATCATCCTCACTGCCAACCTCGGCCAGGGCCCCGGCTCGCTGGCCGAGCAGGTGGAAACCGCCGCCCGCGCCAAGGGCCTGCGCATCCTCGGCCCGCACTGCCTGGGCGTCATCGCCCCGCACGCGCGCTTGAACGCCAGCATCGCCGCGCATTTCCCGCAGGCCGGCGACCTGGCGCTGATCTCCGAATCCAGCGCCATCGCCGCGGCCCTGGTCGAATGGGGCGTGGCGCGCTCGGTCGGCTTCTCCGCGGTCGTCTCGCTCGGCGACACCCTCGACGTCGACTTCGGTGACCTGCTCGACTACTTCGCCACCGACTACCGCACCCGCGCCATCCTGCTCTACGTCGAACACATCGGAGACGCGCGCAAGTTCATGTCGGCCGCGCGTGCCGCCGCACGTGCCAAGCCGGTGGTGGTGGTCAAATCCGGCCGCCACATCCGCATCAACCCCGATGCCGACACCCACGTGCAGGCGCTGGCCAGCGCCGACGCCGTGTACGGCGCGGCCTTCAACCGCGCCGGCCTGCTGCGCGTGGGGGCACTGGACGAACTGTTCACCGCCGCCGAAACGCTTGGCCGCCTCGGTACCTTCCCCGGCCGCCGGCTGGCCATCCTCAGCAACGGCGGCGGGGTAGGGCGCCTGGCCGTGGACCAGCTGCTGGCCCTGCGCGGCAGCCTGGCCGAGTTGTCGCCGGCCACCGTGGCGCAGCTGGACAGCGTGCTGCCGCAGGGCTGGTCGCGCAGCAACCCGGTCGACATCGTGGTCGACGCCGATGGTGAGCGCTATGCCGCCGCCATCGACGCGCTGATGTCCGACAGCGAAAACGATGCCGTGCTGGTGGTCAACGTGCCCACCGCGTTCACCTCCTCGGCCGACGCCGCCCAAGCCCTCACCCGCACGCTGGGCCTGCGCCCGCGCCACCACCGCGACAAACCCGTGTTCGCGGTCTGGCTCGGCAACGATGACCGCGCCACCGCCACGCTCAACGCCGCGCGTGTGCCCACCTATCCCACCGAAGCCGAGGCCGTGCGCGGCTTCCAGCACCTGGTGCGTTACCGCGACGCGCAGGCCGCGCTGATGGAAACCCCGCCCAGCCTGCCCGAAGATTTCGTGGTCGATACCACCACCGCGCGCGCGCTGGTCGAGGCGGCGCTGGCGGCCGGGCAGCAGTGGCTGGACCCGATCGCCACCCACCAGCTGCTCACCGCCTATGGCATTCCGTCGGCGCCGGTGATGCAGGCCCGCGACGCGCGCGAGGCCATGGAGCTGGCCCAGCCGCTGCTGGAGCAGGGCGCCACCGTGGCGGTGAAGGTGTTTTCCGCCGACATCCCGCACAAGTCCGACGTGGACGGCGTGCGCCTCAACCTCGGCTCGCTGCAGGCGGTGCATGCGGCGGCCACCTCGATCATCGCGCGCGCGCATGAGAAGCGCCCCGATGCCCGCATCGACGGCGTGCTGGTGCAGCCCACCATCGTGCGCCCCAAGGCGCGCGAGCTGATCGCCGGCATCGCCGACGACCCCACCTTCGGACCGGTGATCGTGTTCGGCCGCGGCGGTACCGCCGTCGAAGTGATCGACGACAAGGCGCTTGCGCTGCCGCCGCTGGACCTGCGCCTGTCGCACGAGCTGATCGGCCGCACCCGCGTCTCGCGCATCCTCAAGGCCTACCGCGACGTGCCGGCGGCCGATGAGCGCGCCGTGGCGCTGATCCTGGTCAAGCTGGCGCAGCTGGCCGCCGACATTCCCGAGATCCGCAGCCTGGACATCAACCCGCTGCTCGCCGACCGTGACGGGGTGATCGCGCTCGATGCACGCGTGGCCATCGCGCCCTCGCGCAAACTGCACAAGGGCCGTGGCCATCCGCGCTTTGCGGTGTTCCCGTATCCCAAGGAATGGGAACGCACCATTACCCTGTCCGACGGCGCGCCGGCCTTCGTGCGCCCGGTACGGCCGGAAGACGATGCGCTGTTCCGCGCGTTCTTCGCCCGCGTCACCGACGACGACCTGCGCCTGCGTTTCTTCCAGTCGGTGAAGCACTTCAGCCATGAATTCATCGCGCGCCTGACCCAGCTCGATTACGCCCGGTCGATCGCGCTGGTGGCCATCGACCCGCGCAGCGGCGACATGCTCGGCGCGGTGCGCCTGCACGCCGACGCCGACTACGACCGCGGCGAGTACGGCATCCTGATCCGCTCGGATCTCAAAGGACACGGCATCGGCTGGCGGCTGATGGCGATCATGATCGAGTACGCCAAGTGGCTGGGCCTGAACATTGTCGAAGGGCAGGTGCTGCGCGAGAACAGCACCATGCTGGCGATGTGCCAGAGCCTGGGCTTCAAGACCAGGCTGGACCCGGACGACTCCACGGTCATGGTGGTGACCTTGCCGGTGCAGGAGGTGCAGGTGCCGGACGTGCCAGATACCGCAACGCACTGAGCCGTCGGCGGCACAGACCGTGCACGTCGGCGCGGCGACAATAGGCCCATGACCGACCGCCTCCCCCTGCTGCTGCTCCCCGGCCTGCTCAACGACGCTGAACTCTGGCGTGCGCAGATCGCCGACCTGTCCGATATCGCGGACTGCATCGTAGGCGACCAGACCCGGGGCGAGACGATGCAGGCCGTGGTCGACGACGTGCTGGCGCAGGCGCCTGAGCGTTTCGCCCTGGCAGGTTTCTCGCTCGGCGGCTTCGTCGCCCAGCAGATCCTGCGCACCGCACCGGAGCGTGTGCTGCGGCTTGCGTTGATCGACACCTCGATCCACGCCGACTCGCCCGAGCGCGCCGCCCAGCGCCAGTCGCAGCGTGCCAGCGTGCGCCTGCCCGGCACCTTCCACGGCTTTGGCGACAAGCTGATGCGCAGCTACATCGACGCCTCGCGGCTGGATGACTACGTGCTGGTGCAGCGCGTGCGTGACATGACCGCGCGGCTGGGTGCTGATGTATTCCTGCGCCAGAGCGCGCTGGAACGAGGTGATGGCCACGACGTACTGGCCGGCTTCCGCGATCCGCTGTTGATCGTGTGCGGCGCCAACGACCGCATCACCCCGCTGCCGATCAGCGAGGAGATGCATGCGCTGGTGCCAGGCTCCACGCTGGTGGTGCTGCCCGATTGCGGGCACCTGGCGCCGATGGAGAAACCGGAAGAAGTCAGCGCCGCGATGCGTGCGTGGTTGCAGGCCTGATCCGGCACTGTCGCCGCATCGGTCGGGCGCTACCGCTCAATCCCAGACCGGCGAAAATCCCTGGGGTAGGTGCCGACCGTTGGTCGGCACGCCCCCACGCCCGACCAACGGTCGGGCGCTACCGGTTAATCCCAGGCCGGCGCAATCCCGTCCGGGTTGGCCAGCCGCTGGCCGCGGTCCAGCGTGGCGATCTGCGCCATGTCCGCATCGCTCAGGTGCAGGTCGGCGGCGAGCAGGTTGCTGGCCAGGTTCTCGCGCTTGGTGGAAGAGGGGATCACCGCGAAACCCTGCTGCAGCGCCCACGCCAGCGCCACCTGGGCCGCGGTGGCCTGGTGGCGTTCGGCGATCGACTGGATCACCGGGTCCTTGAGCACTTCGCCGTAGGCCAGGCTCATGTAGGCGGTCACGTGGATGCCCTGTTCCTTCAGGAACGCGATCAGGGCGCGGTTCTGCAGGTGGGGGTGGACTTCGATCTGGTTGGTGGCGATGGCATCGGCGCCCAGGATCGCGATGGCCTGGCGGGTCAGGTCGATGGTGAAGTTGGAGATGCCGATCTGGCGGGTCAGGCCCAGCGACTTCGCTTCGGCCAAGGCGCCCAGGTACTCGGCCATCGGCACCGCATCCTTGGGCGAGGGCCAGTGGATCAGGGTCAGCTCGACGTGGTCGGTGCGCAGCTTGCGCAGGCTCTCGCGCAGGCTGTCCAGCAGCGCGTCGTGGCTGAAGTTGGCGATCCACACCTTGGTGGTCAGAAACAGATCATCGCGGGCCACGCCGGATTCAGCGATGGCCTGGCCAACCTCGGCCTCGTTGTCGTAGATCTGCGCGGTGTCGACGGCGCGGTAGCCCACGTCCAATGCGTTGCGGACCGAGTCGATGACGGTCTGGCCCTTCAGGCGGAAGGTGCCGAGGCCGAATGCGGGAATGCTCATGGAAACTCCTTCATGGGGTGAGGTGCAGGCTACGCCGTGCACCGTAAAACGACGGTAGAGCCGACCGTTGGTCGGCTGCTGTCACGGGTCCGCGACCGGAATCCCTCAATGCGCGCCCACGGCGATGCCGTCGGCGCGATCCGCCACGCCATCGCGGCGATCCAGGCGGCCACTCAGCACGGTCAGGCCCAACGCGCCCAGCACCACCAGCGCACCCAGCCACGGGGTGTGCATCAGGCCGAAATGGTCCACCACCAGCCCGCCCAGCGAGGCGCCGAGCGCGATGCCGACGTTGAACGCGGCGATGTTCAGGCCCGACGCCACGTCGGTGGCCTGCGGGGCAAAGCGCTGCGCCTGCTTGACCACGTACACCTGCAGCCCCGGCACGTTGCCGAACGCCACCGCACCCAGGGCCAGCACGGTCAGCAGCACCAGCCAGGTGGTGTAGGCGGTGAAGGTGAGCACGAACAGCACGGCCGCCAGCAGGCCGAAGATCAGCTTCAGCGCCGGGATCGGGCCGCGGCGATCGGCCAGGCGGCCGCCCCACAGATTGCCGATCGCCACCGACACGCCGTACACCAGCAGCACGCCGCTGACCGCATTGGCCGAAAAACCGGTGACGTCCTGCAGGATCGAGGCCAGGTAGGTGAACGACAGGAAGGTGCCGCCGTAGCCCAGTGCGGTGATCGCATACACCAGTAGCAGGCGCGGCTGGGCCAGCACCGACAGCTGCTGGCCGAACGTGGCCGGCTCGCTGCGCTGCAGGTTGCGCGGCACGAACAGCAGGCTGCCGATCAGCGCGATCACGCCGAGCGCGGCCACCGCCAGGAAGGTGGCGCGCCAGCCCAGGTGCTGGCCGATGAAGGTGCCCAGCGGCACGCCGGTAACCAGCGCCACGGTGAGCCCGGTGAACATGATCGCGATCGCGCTGGCCGCCTTTTCCTTGGGCACCACCGAGGTGGCGATGATCGACCCGATCGAGAAGAACACGCCGTGCGCCAGGCCGGTGAGGACCCGCGCCACGATCAGCGCGCCATAGCCGGGTGCCATCCACGCAATCACATTGCCCAGCGTGAACAGCACCATCAACGCGACCAGCAGTGTCTTGCGTGGCACCCGGCCGGTGAGCGCGGTGAGCACCGGTGCGCCGACCGCCACGCCCAGGGCGTACAGCGAGACCAGCAGGCCGGCCGAGGGCAGGGACACGCCCAGGTCGGCGGCGATGGTCGGGATCAACCCGACGATGACGAATTCGGTGGTGCCGATGGCATACGCACCGAGGGTGAGCGCCAGCAGGGCCAAGGGAATACCACGGGACATGACGGTTACCGGTGGGAGGTGAGCTGCGCAGTCTGCGCGCCGCACTCTTGCCGAAAAAGCGGCCTTCACGCCAATCACTCTTGCCTGATGGTCAATAATGGGCCTCTGCCCGCAGCGTGTCCGCCATGAAAACCACCCTCGACGAAATGCAGGCCTTCATTGCGGTGATCGACAGCGGTTCGATCACCGCCGCCGCCGAAACCCTGGGCCAGACCACCTCCGGGGTGAGCCGCGCGCTGGGCCGGCTGGAAGAGAAGCTGGGCACCACGCTGCTGACCCGCACAACCCGGCGCCTGCAGCTCACCGAAGAGGGCGATGCGTTCCTGGCCCACGCCCGCGCGATCGTGGCGTCCGTGGAAGCGGCCGAAGAGCAGCTCGCTGCTCGCCGCGACCGACCGGCGGGGCGGTTGCGCGTGGATGCGGCGATGCCCTTCGTGCTGCACGCGATCGCGCCGCTGGTGGCGAGCTACCGCGCGCGGTATCCGGACGTGGTGCTGGAACTCAACAGCAGCGAGCGCTACATCGACCTGCTGGAACGGCGCACCGACGTGGCGATCCGGATCGGGCCGCTGGCCGATTCCACCCTGCATGCGCGGCCGCTGGCCCATAGCCGCCTGCGCGTGCTGGCCAGCCCGGGCTACCTGCAGGAGCACGGCACGCCGGCCAGCGTGGCCGACCTGCGCACGCACACGCTGCTGGGCTTCAATGAGCCGGATTCGCTCAACCACTGGCCGCTGCCCGGCGACACCGACGCGCTTCTGCATGTGCGCCCGGCGATGGCGGTATCCAGCGGCGAAACGTTGCGCGCGCTGGCCCTGGAAGGGGTGGGAATCGTCTGCCTGTCCGACTTCATGACCCACCGCGACCGCCAGGACGGCCGCCTGGTGCAGTTGCTGCCGGCGCACACCGTGGAGGTGCGGCAGCCGATCCACGCGGTGTACTACCGCAACACCGCGGTGTCGGCGCGGATCAGCTCGTTCCTGGACCACCTGGCGGCGGCGATGGTGGGCGACCCCTACGTGCACTGATCCGCGCGTTGACGCCGGCCCACGGCCGGCGTCGCGGTGCATCACGCCGCGCGCGCCAGCCCCGGCGCCGGCGCGCGCCCGGCATCCAGCACGAACACGTCCACGGCATCGTTCAATGCCACCGCCTGTTCTTCCATGCTGCGTGCCGCCGCCGACGCCTCTTCCACCAGGGCGGCGTTCTGCTGGGTGGCTTCGTCCATGTGCACCACGGTCTGGTTGACCTGTTCGATACCGGCCGACTGCTCCTGCGATGCGGCAGAGATCTCGGCCATGATGTCGGTCACCCGCTGCACGCCGGTGACGATCTCGCCCATGGTCTGCCCGGCCTGGTGCACCAGACGCGCGCCGGTGGCGACATCGCCGACCGAGGCGTCGATCAGCGACTTGATTTCCTTGGCCGCGCCGGCCGAGCGCTGCGCCAGCGTGCGCACTTCGCTGGCCACCACCGCAAAGCCGCGGCCCTGTTCGCCGGCCCGCGCCGCCTCCACCGCCGCGTTGAGCGCCAGGATGTTGGTCTGGAATGCGATGCCGTCGATCACCGAAATGATCTCGGCGATCTTCTTCGACGAGGTTTCAATCGCGCCCATGGTCTGCACCACCTGACCGACCACCTCACCGCCCTGCGAAGCCACCGATGCGGCGCTGATCGAGAGCTGGTTGGCCTGTCGCGCATGCTCGGCGTTCTGGCGCACAGTGGAGGTGAGTTCCTCCATCGACGCGGCGGTTTCTTCCAGGTTGGCGGCCTGCTGTTCGGTGCGCTGGGACAGGTCGCTGTTGCCCGCGGCGATTTCGCCGGCGGCGGTCTGGATCGACTGCGCGGCACGCTTGATGTCGCCGACGATCGTGGTCAGCTGACCGGTGGTGCGGGCCATGTCATCGCGCATGCGGGCGAACACACCGTGGAAGTCGCCGTGCATGCGCGCGCTGAGGTCACCGCCGGCGATTGCCTGCAGTACGCGCGACACTTCGCCCAGGTCCTGCTCGGTGGTCTGCATCAGCCGGTTGAGGCCGCCCACCATCTCGCCGAAGTCGTGCTGGTAGCGCCGTTCATCGCCCCGCTGGCTGAAATCGCCCATCGCGGCGGCGGCCGCCAATCGCTTGATCTCGGCATTGATCGCACCCAGGTTGGCCTTGGCCGTATCCAGCGCCTGGGTGATCACCGCCTTCTCGCCGGGCAGGCGTTCCATGTCCACCGACAGATCACCGACCGCGTAGTGGCCCATGATCTCGATCGCGCGCAGTTTCACCTGGATGTGGTTGGCCACCAGCGCATTGTTCTCGCGCACCATCTGGCCATACGCGCCGGGCAGCGCGTCGGCATCCATCCGGTAGCTGATCTGGCCAGCCTCATGGCGCTGCGCCATCACCGCCTGAGCGGCCAGTACCGCCTTGAGGGTCTGGGTGACCTCACCCATGGCCGTGCCGAGGCGGCCGATTTCGTCGCGGCTGTGCACCGCCACCGGATGCTCCAGATCGCCGCGTGCGACCGCACGGGCGGCCGCTTCCACCGCGATCACCGGGGCGATCACCGAGCGGCGCAGCCACAGTGCCAGCACCCCCAGCAGTACCACCGCCGCCAGCGCCGTGACGATCGCCGATGCCACCAGCGCGGCGCGTGCACGCTCGGAGGTGGCATTGGTTTCGAACTCGGCACGTTCGTTGGCGCGTGCCGCCAGCGCGTCCAGTGTGGTTCCGACGCTGCGGTCGGCACCGCGCACCAGCGCATCGCCGGCCTGCGTATCGTATCCACTGGCCGCAAACGCCTCCAGCGCACCGCGGTAGCGCGCCTCCAGGGCACGATGCTCGGTCAGGAACTGATGGGCGAGCGTACGCGTCTGCTCGTCGCGGCTGCTGGCGAGCCCACCGGCCAGGTCTGCAATGCGGCGTCCTTCCGCATCGAACGCGGCCAGGTGGCGCGTGCGCAGTGCATCGTCTGCCCCCCGGATCAATACGTTCTTCCACTCCTGCACCTGCAGGCGGAATTCACGCTGCAGCAGCTCGGCCTGCGCCTTGCGGGCGACCTCGACGGGCACGTCGGTCGACAGGTTCCGCCAGGCCGAACCCAGCCCGGCCAACGCGGCCAGCACGATGATCACCAAGCCAAGCGACAGCGCGCCCAGCAGTTTGAACTGAAGACTCAGGGCGCGTGGACGCGCCGGTGCGGAGGACGTCATGGGAAATGAAAAGTAAGGAAGGGCAATGCGGTATCGGTCTGCCTGAAGCAGCCTGAAGTGAGACGCCAATCAGGATTACTGTTCCATTCAACGTCGTGAAGAATTTGTGCAGATCAAATATTGTCGCAAATGGAACGAAACCGGACTGGACAGGCAACTTTAATGTAACTATTGTTGTTACATGAAATCCAGCAACCAGTTCTCCGATGCCCTGCACGTGATGGCCCACCTGGTCGGTCAGGAGGGCCCGCGTACCTCCGAGCAGCTCGCCACCTGCTTGCCCACCCACCCGGTGGTAATCCGTCGCCTGCTCGCGGCTCTGCACAAGGGCGGGTTGGTCACCAGTGTGCGCGGCCACGGCGGCGGCAGCCAACTGGCCCGCGCCCCGGCCCAGATCACCCTGCATGACGTGTATGTGGCCATCGGTGCGCCGGCGCTGCTGCATACCGGTGCCCGCCAAACCGGGCGCGGCTGCCCGGTGCAGCAGGTGGTCAACGACGCACTGGATGACAGCTACCGCCAGGCCCAGGCCCTGCTTGAGCAGCGCCTGCGTGGCACCACCCTGGCCACCCTCGGCGAGGCCTTCGCCCGCCACTTGGCCCACCATGCAGCAGGAGTTCCCCATGAGCTTTGATGCAATTGTTGTCGGCGGCAGTTTCGCCGGCCTGTCCGCCGCCCTGATCCTGGCGCGTGCGCGTCGCGAGGTCCTGGTGATCGACAGCGGCCTGCCGCGCAACCGCTTTGCCGCGCATTCGCACGGCGTGCTTGGGCAGGACGGCATCGCCGGCGCCGAGCTGCTGCGCAACGCCAAGGCGCAGTTGCTGGACTACCCCACCGTGCGCTGGATCAGCGACACCGTCACCACGGCCCACGCCACGGTCGATGGCTTCGTGGTGGCTACCGCGGGCAACGAGACCTGGGCCACGCGCAAACTGCTGCTGGCCACCGGCATCCGCGACGAACTACCCGACCTGCCGGGCCTGGCCGAGCGCTGGGGCCACAGCGTGGTGCATTGCCCGTACTGTCATGGCTATGAAATCGGCGGCGGCGCGATTGGTCTGCTGGGCGGGCACGAGAAGTCGACCACGATGGCGGCGCTGCTGGCCGATTGGGGCCAGATCACCCTGTTCGCGCATAGCATGGCGCTGACCGCAGATGAACTGGCCACCCTGCAGCGTCGCGGCGTGAGCATCGAGCATGAGGCGGTGGTTGGCCTGGAGGGCGAGGCGCCCGCGTTGAGCGCAGCACTGCTTGCCGATGGCCGCCGGGTGGAACTGCGTGCGCTATTTGTCACCGCGCGTCAGCAGATGGCCACGCCGCTGGTCCAACAGCTCGGCTGCGCGCTGGAGGAAAGCCCGGTGGGCGTGCTCGTCCAGGTTGATGCGGGCAAGCAGACCAGCGTCCCCGGCATCTACGCGGCAGGCGATGCGACGCTGGTGGGCAACATCAGCCTGGCCAGCGCCGAAGGTGTGCGCGCGGGCGTGAGCCTGCACCACGCGCTGGTGGCCGAAGACAGCGCGGCCTGACAGACGCGCGGCGACCCGTCGATGGCCGCCGCGCTCTGCCTGCTCAGCCCTTGATGCACACCACCTGGCGCAGGGTGTGCACCACCTCCACCAGGTCGCGCTGCGCGGCCATCACCGCGTCGATCGACTTGTAGGCGGCGGGGGACTCATCGATCACCGCCGCATCCTTGCGGCATTCCACGTGCGCGGTCGCCTCGCGGTGCTGGGCCAGGGTGATCTGCTGGCGTGCCGCGCTGCGGCTCATCACGCGTCCCGCTCCATGGCTGCAGCTGTGGAAGCTCTCGGCATTGCCCTTGCCACGCACGATATAGCTGCGCGTGCCCATGCTGCCCGGGATGATCCCCAGCTCGCCGGCGCGCGCGCTGACCGCACCCTTGCGGGTCACCAGCAGTTCCTCGCCCCCGTGGGTCTCGGTCTGCACGTAGTTGTGGTGGCAGTTCACCGCCAGCTTCTCCAACTGGAACTTCGGCAGCCGCAGCCGCATCTCGGCCAGCACCCGCGCCATCATCGCCTCGCGGTTCTCGCGGGCGTAGTCCTGCGCCCATGACACGGCCTGCACATAGTCATCGAACAACGGCTCGCCCTGCATGAAGAAGGCCAGGTCCTTGTCCGGCAGGTGGAAGCCGAGCACGCGCCGGGCCAACTGCTCGCGCGCCTGCTCGATGAAGTAGGTGCCGATCAGGTTGCCGGTACCGCGCGAGCCGCTGTGCAGCATCACCCACACCGCCCCGGTTTCATCCAGGCAGATTTCGATGAAGTGGTTGCCACCGCCGAGCGTGCCGATCTGGCAGGCCAGCTTGTCGGTGCGCACGCGCCGGTGCCGCTGCTTGATGGCATCCAGCCGCTCGACCAGCCCGGAACGCACGATCCGGCTGTGGATGCTGTCCGGCAGCTGCCGGTGTTCGCCGCCGCGGCCATTGCCGACCGGCACGCTGCGCTCGATGTCGCTGCGCAGCCGGGCCAGGTTGTCGGGCAGGTCCTCGGCACGCAGCGTGGTGCGTACCGCCGCCATGCCGCAGCCGATGTCCACACCGACCGCGGCCGGGATGATCGCGCCGCGGGTGGGGATCACCGAGCCTACGGTAGCCCCTTTGCCTACGTGCACGTCCGGCATCACCGCCACCCAGGGGCCAACGAACGGCACCGCGGCGATGTTGCGCAGCTGCGCCTGGGCCAGTTCGTCCACGGGCACGCCGCGTACCCACCCCTTGATGGGGGTGGTGCCTTCGGCGTGCAGAAATTCGAAAGTGGATTCTATGTTCATGGTCATTCATTCCATTGAGTGGCGGCGCCAGATAATCACTGGACACGGCCAGGCAGTGCCGGGTAAACCGGCACGGTTAATAAAAAAAGACATCATCTCCCGCTGCCCGTGCCCCACACCTGGGCACAGCGCTCTCGCGCCTCTTGGCAACACATCCGTGTGGTCAGGCAATCCTTGCCCGGGTGTGGACGATGGAAGATCACGTCATGTGATCGAAAGGTGGGCGACACCAACGCAAACGAAAACGCCCCCGGATGCAGCATCCGAGGGCGTTGGCGTGCCTCGGAGATCGGTGACCGATCTCCGTGCGGGAAGATCAGTCGATGGTCAGCGCGTCGGCCTTGCCCGCAACGTCGCACGGACGCAGCGCAGTTGTCGCGCGGTGCAGTCGGTGGGCGATGGCGGGGAAACGAAGGGGCATGACGGGCTCGGTGGGTGGAAAGGGTGCCGCAGGCTGCGGCGATGGGCGCGAACATTACCCGGGTTTGTTTCCCGCTGCAAGCGGACTATGTAATCCACACATTATGTCGGCCGAATGCGACGACCGCCGTTGCATCGCGTACGTGCACCACGGCATGACCGAAACGACGCAGCCGCCTCGCGGCGGCTGCGTGTTCGACACGTGGGCCAGCAGGCTCAGCTCTGCTCGGCGCTCGCCGCGTCCAGCTGCGCCACATCCTCGGCCGACAGCACCACCTGCGCGGCCGCGAGCACATCCTTCAGCTGCGCAACACTGGTGGCACTGACGATCGGCGCGGTAATGCCGGGCCGCGCGATCAGCCACGCCAGAGCGACCTGCGACGCACTGGCACCGTGCGTGCTGGCGATGTCGTCCAACGCCGTCAGGATGCGCAGGCCGCGCGGGTTGAGGTACTTGTCCACCACGCTCTTGCCGCGCGCGCTGCTCTTGTCCACATCGGCGGCGCTGCGGTACTTGCCGCTCAGGAAGCCGCTGGCCAGCGAGTAGTAGCTGATCACGCCGATGCCCTGGTCGCGGACCAGCGGTTCCAGTTCCGCCTCGTAACCGGCACGGTCGTACAGGTTGTACTCCGGTTGCAGCGTTTCATACCGCGGCAGCGCGTAGTCCGCCGACACCGCAAGGGCATCGCGCAGGCGGCTGGCGCTGTAGTTGGACGCACCGATGGCGCGCACCTTGCCCTGCTCGATCAGGCGGCCGAACGCGGCCAGGGTGGTTTCCAGCGGCGTGGATTCGTCGTCTTCGTGGGCCTGGTACAGATCGATCACATCGGTCTGCAGGCGGCGCAGTGAATCTTCCACCGCCGCGGCGATGTTGTCGGCCGACAGGCCCGGGCGCTCGGCCCACTTGGCGACCTTGGTGGCCAACACCACCTTGTCGCGCTTGCCGCTGTGCTTGAACCAGCGGCCCAGGATGGTTTCCGATTCGCCGCCGCTGTTGCCCGGCACCCAGGCCGAATACGCATCGGCGGTGTCCACCAGGTTGAAGCCGGCGTCGACGAAGGCATCCAGCAGCGCGAATGACGTTTTCTCGTCGGCGCTCCAGCCGAAGACGTTGCCGCCGAAGGCAATGGGTTGCACAGTCAGGCCGGAGCGGCCAAGTTCGCGCGATGCAGTCATGGGAGAGGTGCTCCTGTGGAAATCCAATGCATCAGCATAGTTCCGTGGCCATGACAGCGCTGCGGCGGCTGCCACAAAACAGTGTTCCGCCGTGCTGCATCGCACTAACGCTTTGTGAACACCTTGGGCATCGCGGCTGCTAGTCTCGCCGCATCCCGCCACTGGAAGACGCCGATGAAAACCCGTTCGCTGACCACTGCCTGCCTGTTCACCCTGTCCACGCTGCTGCTGTCCGCCCCGGCCCTGGCGACCAAGCCGGCCGGCCCCAATGCACAGATCACGATCACCCCGGCGGTGCAGACGGCGGTGCAGGGCGACTGGCGCGACCCGGCCAACGTCAAGCGCGATGCGTGGCGACATCCGGCGCAGACGCTGTCGTTCTTCGGCGTGGCACCGGGCAAGACCGTCATCGAGATCACCCCGGGCGGCGGCTGGTACTCGGAAATCCTGGGCCCGTTGCTGCGCGACAAGGGCAGCTATGTCGCCGCGGTGGTCGATCCGATGGCGGTACCCGAAGGCCGCGGCCGCGACTACCAGCAGCGCAGCCGTGACAGCCTGCAGAAGAAGTTCGCCGACAATGCCGCGCTGTATGGCAAGACCCAGGTGGTGGCCTACAACCCGACCGCGCCGCAGTTCGGTGCGGACAACTCGGCCGACGTGGTGCTGACCTTCCGCAATGTGCACAACTGGCGCAGCGCAAACCAGGCCGAGGGCATGTTCCAGGGCTTCTACAAGGTGCTCAAGCCCGGTGGCGTGCTGGGCGTGGTGGAGCACCGTGCCAAGGCCGATGTGCCGGCCGATGACAAGAGCGGGTACGTGGGCCAGAAGCAGGTGATCGCAATGGCTGAAGCCGCCGGCTTCAAACTGGCCGGGAGCAGCGAGATCAACGCCAACCCGCGCGACACCAAGGACCACCCGAACGGGGTGTGGACCCTGCCGCCGACCAACCAGCACGACAAGGCCGACGATGCGAAGTACCAGGCCATCGGCGAAAGCGACCGCATGACCCTGCGTTTCGTGAAGCCCTGACCCACAGCGCCCTGCTGCGGCGCCATGCATCACAGACCTGCGGGGGATGGGACAATGGCCCGTCCCCCGCTGTTGTTTCCGCCATGCTGATCGCCTTCAACAAACCCTTCAACGTGCTGTGCCAGTTCACCGACCGCAGCCAGCCGCCGCGCGCGACGCTGGCCGGCTTCGGGCTGCCGCCGGCGGTGTATGCGGCCGGGCGGCTGGACTACGACAGCGAAGGCCTGCTGCTGCTCACCGATGACGGTGGCCTGGCGCACACCCTCACCGATCCGCGCCACAAGGCCGACAAGACCTACTGGGTGCAGGTGGAAGGCACGCCCAGCGACGCGCAGCTGCAGGCCCTGCGCGATGGCGTGCAGCTCAACGACGGCCCGACCCTGCCGGCCAAGATCGAGCGCCTCGACCCCGCACCCGCGCTTTGGGCGCGTGACCCACCGGTACGCTTCCGCAAGACCGTGCCTGACAGCTGGCTGGCCGTCACCCTGCGCGAAGGCCGCAACCGCCAGGTACGACGAATGACCGCGGCCGTGGGACTGCCCACGCTGCGCCTGGTGCGCGCCTCCATGGGCCCGCACGCGCTGGGCGACCTGCAACCCGGCCAGTGGCGCCAGATCGGATAACACCGCCGGTAGGTACCAACCGTTGGTGGGTACGCGTCTGGAAAGGCAAAAAAAACCGCCGGACAAGGCCGGCGGCTTCGATACAGCTGCGGTAACGCCTCAGCAGATCAGGCGTCGCTGCCGATATCGCTGTGCTCATCCACCACGGTGCTGGTGCGGCGGTTGCGGGCGCTGATGCGCTGCGCCTGGCCGTCCACCACGCCGCCATTGGCGAGCTTCTTCTTCTGCTGCTTGCGGTACAGCGCGTAGCCCAGCAGGCCCACGCCCACCGCAGCGGCGGCAATGGTCACGGCCGGATTGCGGCGGACCACCTTCGCGGCGACCTTGCTGCCGGTCTTCACCGCGCCCAGTGCGGCACCGGTCTTGATCCAGTCCGTGGCCTGCGGGCCAAGGTGACGCAGGCTGCCACCGGCATGCTTGAGGCCGTCGCCAGCGCTGCTTGCCAGGTCCAGGGCGCGCTCAAGGGCGCGGTCGGTAATCACAGTCAGTCTGCTCATGGGGGTTCCTTTGCCTCGGTTCTGATCCAGTGTGGCGCGCGGGCCGTGTAGGGCGTGTTAGCCACCTGCCACGGCCGGATCACGACTGTAGCGACTTGCCCGCGCCGTTGCAGTGCGGCGCGATGACGCTGTCAGCCGGCAGCCATGAATGCGACAGCCGCGTCACGTCCCGCGCGGCTTGGCCCGGTGCGTGGCGGTCGCCGTCCACGGATCGTCCGGCCATGGGTGCCTTGGATAGCGCCCCTTCATCTCCTTTTTGACCTCGGCGTAGGTGTTGGCCCAGAAGTTGCGCAGGTCCTGGGTGACCTGCAGCGGGCGGCCACCGGGCGAGAGCAGGTGCAGGGTGAGCGGCACGCGGCCATCGGCGATGCGCGGGGTGTCGGCCAGCCCGAACAGTTCCTGCAGCTTTACCGCCAGCACCGGTCCCTGCGGGGTCACGCCATCGGCGTCTACCGCGTAGTGAATCGGCCGCTCCATGCCCGACGGCACCGCCATTCGCACCGGCGCGTGCCGATCGATCAGCTGCCGCTGCGCCCACGGCAACGGCGACTTCAGGGCCTCGCCCAGACTGGCTTCGTCCAGCGCATCCAGCCGCGTCTTGCCGGTGAACGCGGGCGTCAGCCACTGGGGCAGCGTCGCCATCAGCGCGGCATCGGACACGTCCGGCAGCTCCAGTTCCGGCAGCCAAGCACGCAGCGCCAGCGCCCGTGCCTGCCACTGGCGCAGGCCGTCGGTCCACGGCAGCGCGTCGATGCCGAGTTCGGCCACGGCCTCGGTCAGCGCCTGTGCGGCATGCGCCGGATCCACGCGCCCGGCCGAGCGGCTGTCCAGCACGATGCGGTCGAAACGGGTTTCGCGGCGCGCCACCAGCGCACGCTTGTCGCCGTCCCAACGCACCACGTCCTGCTGGGTGAAGCGGGTGGGGAAATCGCGGCGCAGTCGGTTCTCATCGACCGGCGCGGCGCGCAGCAGCAAGGCATCACGCGCCTCATAGCGCAGTTCCACCGCCACCAGCCACGGTTCCCCACGCAGATCACTGGGATCGAACAGGCGCGCACTGCGCCCGTTGGCCAGCAGGTAGCGCAGCGGATCGGTGGGGTGGCGCGCGGCGATGCGGTCAGGGAAGGCGTGGGCCAGCAGATCGCCGAGCTGGTGTGCCTCCACCGACGTGGGTGGCGCGGCGTCACAGCGCAGGCGTCGCCGCCACTGCGTGCTGGCGGCATCGATGGTGGCCAGTGCGCCGCGGTTGGCATCGTGCGGCGCGCGGCCCTGGCGGAACGCGGCCAAGGCGCGCCACCGCGCGGCCAGTGCGTCACCGCCGTGGCGCAGCGGGTCGCGTGCTTCCACCAGCGCGGCCAGGTCGCACGCCAGCGCCTGCTCGCTGCCACCGTTGGCCGCCAGCAGCATCGCCGCCAGCCGCGGGTGGGTGCCCAGGGTGAGCATGCGCCGGCCCAGCGCAGTCAGCCCGCCGCTGTCGCTCATCGCACCCAGCCGCTGCAACAGCTCGCGCGCGGCCGCCAGTGCGCCCACCGGTGGCGGGTCGACGAAGCGCAGGTCATCGCTGCCCCACGCGGCCAACTCCAACGCCAGCGACGTCAATTCCACCTGCGCCATTTCCGGCCGGCGCTGGGCCTCCAGCCGCTGCGACTGCGGCCACAGCCGCCACGCCCAGCCCTCGGCCACACGCCCGGCACGCCCGGCGCGCTGGTCGGCCGACGCCTGCGCGATGCTCACCACGTCCAGCCGGGCGAAGCCGCTGTTGGGGTCGTAGCGCGGCTCGCGCGCCAGCCCGGCATCGATCACCACGCGCACCCCCGGCAACGTGACCGAGGATTCGGCCACGTTGGTGGCCAGCACCACGCGGCGCTGGCCCTGCGGGTCGGGTTGCAGCACCCGCGACTGCTGCTCCACCGGCAGTTCGCCGTGCAGCGGCAGCACTTGCACCGTGGCTGGCAGCGCCTGCTCCAGCGCGGCCTGGGTGCGCGCAATCTCGCGCTGGCCCGGCAGGAACACCAGTACATCGCCGGGATGCTCGGCCAGCGCCTGTTCCACCGCGCGCCGCGCCTGGGCTTCCAGCGATTCTTCGCGACGGGCGGGGAAATGGCTGATCGCCACCGGAAAGCTGCGGCCCGCGCTGCTCAGCCGGGGCGCGTCGAGAAACTGCGCCAGCCGCTCGCCATCCAGCGTGGCCGACATCACCACGATGCGCAGGTCCTCGCGCAGCTGCGCCTGCACGTCCAGCGCCAGTGCAAGGCCGAGATCGGCGGCCAGATGACGCTCGTGGAATTCATCGAACAGCAGCGCGCCCACGCCGTCGAGCATCGGGTCGTCCTGCAGCATCCGGGTCAGGATGCCTTCGGTGACCACTTCGACGCGGGTGCGGGCCGACACCTTGTTCTCGAAACGGATGCGGTAGCCGACGGTGTCGCCCACCGCTTCGCCCAGCTGCCGCGCCATGAACTGCGCGGCGCTGCGCGCGGCCACCCGTCGCGGTTCCAGCATGATGATCTTCTGGCCCTGCAGCCACGGCGCGTTCAGCAGGGCCAACGGCACCTGGGTGGTCTTGCCGGCGCCGGGGGGCGCCTCCAGCACCAGGCGCGCGTGGCCGGCCAGGTGGTCGAGAATCTGCGGCAGCAGCGGGGAGATTGGAAAAATCGGGGCAGTCATAGCGCAAGGATACGGCGTCTGCCGGACGTGCCGATTGCCAGCCGCCGGGCAGGCATGCTTCCCTGTGCCGCCCCGCCGTACCCGGACGTGTAGATGTCGCGCTTGGCTCGCCTGTTGTTGTCGCTCCTTCTGCTCTGTCCGTTGGCCTCGGTCAGCGCCGCCAGCCCCGCTGCGGCGCCTGAGGACGACCTGGGCGAGGGATTGCACATGCCCTACGACGGCCACCCGCTGGCGATGCTGCTGCAGCCCACGCTGGATGCCCGGTACCTGCCTGCCGGGTTGGACAACGAGGCGGCGATCCGCCGCGCGGTGGCCCATGGCACATTGCGCGAGCCGCTCTACCCCAGCCTGCAGCTGGCCGACGACCGCGCCTTTGTCTGGCTCTCGCAGTTCGGCCACAGCACATTGGGCATGCATGGCAACACACTGGTGCGCTGCGCCGGCACCACGGGCTTTCGCCTGCTGCTCGACAGTGACGATTGCGCCGACGCCCACGCGCCCAGCCTGCACTTCGAGGGCCCGACCGACACCGAGCTGGTGTGCCGCGAGTGCGCGGGCGTGGGGATTCCCGAGCGCTGGCAGCGCCAGGCACCGGGTGCGCAATGCGCGCTGCCACGCTGGAACCTGGACGCGGCACGCCTTCAGTACGACGCGTGGCTGACGCGCTTCGACCACGACCTCCAGCCGTTCCTGCACGGCGCCAGCGAGGCGCTCTGGAAGGGGCAAGGCCTGACCCTTCGCACCAGCCTGGTGCCGCGCTCGCGCGCCACCGCGACCTTGTTCAGCATGAGCACCGCCCCCGAGGCCTTGGGCGCCTCGCTCGGCCTCGATGACGCTACGCCCTATGGCGACCTGCTGCCGCGCCTGCTGGCGTTGTTGAAGACCGCCGAGGTGGCGGGCCGGGGCGGCACCTACCCGGAACCGCTGCCGGCGTTCTCTGCGTTGTGCGCGGAAGTCTGGTACCTGCGCATTCCCGCAGGCGGCACGGTCGATGCCAGCCCCGTACCGGCCGACACCCTCGAACGCGATGGCTACCCGTTCATCACCGTGATGCGCGACGGCGACCGGATCGTGCTGACAGGCCTGTCGCGTGAACTGGTGCAGCGGCTGCTCACCGGGCCGGATCCGGAGTGAGCCTGCGCGGGGGCAGCTACAATGCGCGGGTTACCTGCCTTGTAGCTCCCCATGCAACTGATCGATATCGGCGCCAACCTCACCCACGACTCCTTCGACCGCGACCGCGACGCCGTGCTGGCGCGTGCCCGCGAGGCGGGGGTGGCACAGATGATCATTACCGGGGCCAGCCGCGAGCATTCGCCGATGGCGCTGGCGCTGGCACGCCAGCATCCCGGCGTCCTGTATGCCACCGCCGGCGTGCACCCGCACCACGCGGTGGAATACACCGACGAATGCGATGCCGAGATGCGCGCGCTGCATGCGCATGCCGACGTGGTGGCGGTGGGCGAGTGCGGGCTGGATTACTTCCGTGATTTCGCCCCGCGCCCAGCCCAGCACCGCGCCTTTGAGCGCCAGCTGCAGCTGGCGGCCGACGTGGTGGCGGCCGATGGCGCGCGCAAGCCGCTGTTCCTGCACCAGCGCGATGCGCACGCCGATTTCATGGCGCAGATGAAGAACTTCGACGGCCGGTTGGGCGCGGCGGTGGTGCACTGCTTCACCGGCGAGCGCCAGGAGCTGTTCGACTACCTGGACCAGGACTGGTACATCGGCATCACCGGCTGGTTGTGCGACGAACGCCGTGGCGGCCACCTGCGTGAGCTGGTGAAGCACATCCCGGCCAACCGCCTGATGATCGAAACTGACGCGCCGTACCTGCTGCCGCGCTCGCTCAAGCCGATGCCCAAGGACCGCCGCAACGAGCCGATGTTCCTGTCGCACATCGTCGAGGAGCTGGCGCGCGATCGGGGCGAAGACGTGCAGACCACGGCCGCCAACGCGACCGCAGCCACGCGTGCGTTCTTCCGGTTGCCTGACGTCGCCTGATACCGCCCCCACGACCAACGGTCGTGGGCTACCGGCCGTCGCCGTTTGCCCAGGCGTCGGCCAGGCCATCGCGGTAGGTCGCGAAGCGGGGTTGCCACTGCAACGCCGCACGCGTGCCGCGGCTGTCGATGCGCTTGTTGCTGGCGTAGAAGCGTCGCAGCGAGGCGGGGAGGGCCGGGTCATCCCAGGCCTGCGCGGCGGGCAGTGGCAGGCCACTCAGCAACGCGGCATGCGCCAGCACGTCCTGCGGCGGGGCCGGCGCGTCGTCGGCCGGCAGATAGAGCGCGTGGCCCTGCGGACGCTGCATCGCCGCCAGCACTGCAGCGGCCAGGTCTTCCACATGCAGCCGGTTGAACACCAGCCCGGGCCGTACCACGTGCCGGGCCTTGCCCTGCGCCAGCTGCACCAGCGCGTTGCGCCCCCGACCGTACAGGGCGGGCAGGCGGAACACCGCCGAGGCGATACCGCGTGCCTGCGCGAACGCACGCCACTGCTGCTCGGCACGTAGCCGTCGCAGGGCGGTGTCGTTGTCAGCATCGGCGCTGGACTGTTCGTCGACCCAGCCCCCGTCGCGGTCGGCATAGACCGCCGTCGAGGACAGGTAGCCCACCCAGCGCAGCGCGGGGCTGTCGTGCAGTGCATCGGCGAGCAGGCGCAGCGCCGGGTCGCCCGCGTCCTCCGGCGGCACGCTGCACACGATCGCGTCCGCGCGCTGGAGCGCCGTGCGCAGCCCCTCATCAACCGGCACGCCCTCGGCCAGCCGATACCGCGTCAGCCCGTCATCGGGGGCGGTGCCGGGGTCGCGCACGGTGCCGCTGCACGCGATGCCCTGGGCTTGGAGCAGGGCGGCCAGGTGCCGCCCGCTGTAGCCCATGCCCAGCACCAGCACGTGCGCCGGCGCGGCCATCTGCATGCTCAGGCGCCGCGCTGGCGCTGGTAGGCCTGCAGGTGGCTGTAGGCCACCGCCAGCAGCGGCGCTGCCTGCCCGGCGGCGCGTGCACGCGCCAGCATGTCGCCCACGATCTGCTCGGCTTCCACCTGCTGGCCCGCTTCCAGATCGCGCAGCATGGACGCCTTCAACGCCGAGCCGGCCTGGGTCGTGGCCGTCAGCGCGATCTCGCGCGCCTTGGCCGGAATCGGCTCGCCCGCGGCATCGGCCACGGCCAGGCATTCGTCATACAGCCCACGCACGATTGCCGCCCCATCGTCGGTGGCCACGATCGTGCCCACGTCGGCGCGCAGCAGGCACGTCGCCGCCGCCAACGTGGTCAGGAAGGTGTACTTGATCCACTGCTCCTGCCCGATGGCATCGCTGGCCACATGGTCCACGTTCGCCTGCACGCACGCGGCCGCCAGCGCCAACACCCGCGCGCTGCTGCCGGTACCGTCGCGCTCGCCGAAGGTCAGCTTGGCCGCCGGTGCCAGATGCAGCACTGCCCCATCGGCGGCCTTGGTCGCACTGATGAAACACAGCCCGCCCAGCACCGCATCGCGCCCGAAGCGCGCGTCCAGTGCCGCGTAATGGTGCAACCCGTTGAGGATCGGCAGCAGCGTCGTACGCGGTCCCATCGCCGGGGCAATCGCCTCGATTGAACTGTCCAGGTCGTACGCCTTGCAGCTCAGCATCACCAGATCGAACGGCTGCGCCGCCGCCAACGCAGGCAGCGCATCGGCCGTGACATGCGCCACCGGGACGCGGGCATCGCCAAGCGGACTCCGGATCACCAGCCCCTCGGCCGCCAGCTGCGCCGCACGCGCGGGACGCACCAGGAACGTCACGTCCACACCGGCCTGGGCCAGCCGACCACCAAAGTAACCACCGGTACCACCGGCGCCGAGGATCAGGATACGCATCGCACGCTCACTGCAGTTGGGGGATTCACCCTGCGATTGTGCCGGAGTTTCTCACTACCCGCAGGGCGTTATGTGGCGGTTGGCGGAGCGCCTTCTTGAGCAGGACCGATGGATGTCGAGCACGGCGGCAATCACACAGTACAACCCCATCAATTGCAAAAGCCGAAGTGGCCCAGCGCACGGCCGAGACCACCGCGCTTCAACACCCGAATTCTTCTCCTCCAACTTCACAGTTCATCCAATCGCATACGAAAAGAGCCGGGCAAAAGCCCGGCTCCACAGGAACGATCATTACCGCGAGGTTGCCGGCCAGCGGCCGGCACTACCGGAATCCCGCAACCGTCATCGCTGTTCCCCTGCCGTCACCAGGAAACTGTCGAAGGCGGGGTGTGTGAGTGTGCGGGGGCGTGAGCGCCATGGATGGCGCGACCGAGCCTACAGGGACGTACTTGCGGCGTCCCCCGCAGACTCACACACCCTGCCTACCCCGATTCAACCCAGAGCCGCAGTTGCTGTTGCTGTTGCAGTTGCTCCAGCTCTGGCTGTGGCAGTAAAGCGGGCCGCCGGGCCGCAGGCCCGGCAAACTACACCCACCTCAGCTCCGCATGCCCACGCCGCGCTTGAGCAGCCACAACGCCAGCGCCGTCAGCGCCACCACGAACCCGATCATCAGTGCATACGCCACCCACAGCGGCACATCACTCGTGCCCAGCAGCCCGTAGCGGAACGCATTGACCATGTAGAAAATCGGGTTCGCGTGCGTCGCCGCCTCCGCCCACGTCGGCAGCAGCTTCACCGAATAGAACACACCGCCCAGATACGTCAGCGGCGTCAGAATGAACGTCGGCACGATCGCCACGTCATCGAACTTCTTCGCGTACACCGCATTGATGAAGCCGGCCAGCGAGAAGATCGTCGCGCCCAGCAGCACCGTGGTCAGCGTCACCAGCGGATGCGGGATGCGCACCGGGGTGAAGAACATCGCGATGATCAGCACGATAACGCCCACCATCAGGCCGCGCAGCACCGCACCGGACACGTAGCCCCACAGGATCACCCAGTTCGGCATCGGGCTCACCAGCAGCTCTTCCACGTGGCGGCCGAACTTGGCCCCGAAGAACGACGAACTGATGTTGCCGTAACTGTTCTGGATCACGCTCATCATCACCAGGCCCGGCACGATGAACTGCATGTAGCTGTAGCCGCCCATCTCGCCCACGCGCGAGCCGATCAGCCCGCCGAAGATCAGGAAGTACAGCGTCATGGTGATCGCCGGCGGCACCAGGGTCTGGCCCCAGATGCGCAGGATGCGCGCCACTTCGCGGCGCACGATCGTCATCAACGCGATCCGGTTGCGCTGGCCGTCGGTCAGGACCGGGGTAGGGGTGGTGCTCATGCCGCATTCTCCTGGTTGCCGGTGAGGCGCACGAACAGCTCCTCCAGGCGGTTGCTCTTGGTCCGCATCGAACGCACCCGGATACCGGCCGCGTTCAAGGCTTCAAATACCCGGTTGAGGTCCATCGCGCGCGGCATGTCCACGTCCAGCGTGTGCCCATCGGTGGCGATCAGCGTGGCGCCTTCGATCACCGGCAGCTCGGCCGGCAGGCTGCCGTCGATATCGAACAGGAAGCCCTCCACGTCCAGCTTGGCCAGCAGCTCACGCATCGGCCCCTGGGTGACGATCTGGCCGTGGTTGATGATGGCCAGGTTGCGGCACAGATGCTCGGCCTCTTCCAGGTAATGCGTGGTCAGGATGATCGTGGTGCCGGCGGCATTGATCTCCTTGAGCACCCGCCACATATCGCGGCGGATCTCGATGTCCACACCGGCCGTGGGCTCGTCCAGGATCAGCAGGCGCGGGCGGGTCATCATCGCGCGGGCGATCATCAGCCGGCGCTTCATGCCGCCGGACAGGGTGCGGCTCATCACCTGGGCCTTTTCCCACAGGTGGGCGCGCTTGAGCTCCTCCTCGGCCATCTTCTCGGCCTCGGCACGGGCCACGCCATAGAAACCGGCGTAGTTGACCAGGATGTCGAAGGGCTTTTCGAACAGGTTGAAGTTGATCTCCTGCGGTACCAGGCCGATCAGGCGCATCGTGGCGCTGCGGTTGCGCACCAGGTCGCTGCCGAACACCTCGACCTGGCCCTCGCTGAGGTTCACCAGCGAGCTGATGATGCCGATCAGGGTCGACTTGCCGGCGCCGTTGGGGCCCAGCAGGGCGAAGAAGTCGCCGGGGGCCACATCCAGGGAGACGCCCTTCAGGGCCTGGGTGCCGTTGTCGTAGGTTTTACGGAGGTCACGGACCCGCAGGGCGGGGGGGGTACCGGTCGCGGAAGTGTTCTGGGAAGCCAAGCTCTTGCCTTCGCGCCCATGGGCTGGCGCTGGATAGGGGCGGGGAGCGGCTATTATAGAAGACCCCGAGGGCTTGCCCCGGCTACACACCGTCCCGAAAAGCCGTGCCTGTTCAATTCCCCCTCAAACTGGTCGACCGGCGCATGCTGGCCCCGACCGTCGGCCACTACCAGTTCCTGCGAGATGACGGCCAGCCGCTGGATTTCCAGCCCGGCCAGTTCATCCAGGTTCATTTCGAGTACGCCGACGGCACCGCCACCAAGCGCAGTTACTCACTGGCCACCATTCACAACCACGCCCTTGGCGCGGGCGAAGCGGTCGATATCGCGGTCAGCTTCGTCCCCGGCGGCGCCGCCACGGCCCTGTTCGAGGGCCTGGACATCGGCGGCCACGTCACCGCCAGCGGCCCGTTCGGCCGGTTCTGCCTGCAGCTGGGCGACCACAACGCCCGCTACCTGCTGATCGCCACCGGCACCGGGGTCACCCCGTACCGGTCGATGCTGCCGCTGCTGGCCACCGCCATGGCCGACCGTGGGGTGGAGGTGGTGCTGCTCCAGGGCGCCCGCACCCCCGCCGAGCTGCTCTACAGCGACGACTTCTATGCCTTCGCGGCCGCCCACCCGGGCTTCCGCTACGTGCCGTGCCTGTCGCGCGAGCTGCCGGAGAACCCGCATCCGGACGTGCGCCACGGCTACGTGCAGCAGCACCTGGCCGAGTTCGCCCCGAACCCGGCCACCGACATCGCCTACCTGTGCGGCAACCCGGACATGGTCGATGCCACCTTCGAGGCGTTGAAGGACGCCGGCCTGCCGACCCCGCAGGTGCGGCGCGAGAAGTACGTCAGCAGCAAGTAACCTGCACGGCGCGCGCTAAGATGCGCGCGCCGCCCTCATGCGCGAGGCCGCATGTCCCTGGATTTCCCCACCGTCGCCGTGCTCGGCTACCTGCTGTGCCTGGGCATCGCAGTGGGCTTCTCATTGCTGCTGCTGGTCCTGCGCGGGCAACCGGCGCTGCGCCTGTGGACGGCCAGCCTGTGGCTGCTGGCACTCAGCCTGACCTCGGTGGCGCTGCGCGCGCAGCTGCCCGTCGTTCCCCTGGTGATCTTCGGCAATGCGGTGCTGGCGCTCTCGGCGGTGCTGATGCTGTACGGGGTGGCGCGCCACCTGCAGCGGCCGCTGCCGGCCTGGCAGCCGGCCGTGCTGGCCGGTGCATACGTGGCCGGCATCGTTGTGTTCGTGGTGCCGTTCCCGAACCTGGCCGTCCGGCTCAACGTGGCCAGCCTGTTCTCGGTACTGGTCAACAGCTGGATGGCCTGGATGCTGGTACGCCATGCGCCGCCCCAGCAGCGCACCAGCTGCTGGCTGGCCGCGGCCATCTTCGCGGCCGAAGCGGTGGTGTACCTGGTGCGGCTGTGGCTGCCGGTGGCCCCCGACGCCGGCCAGGACATCTTCCGGGCTGGGGCGCCGATGTTCGCCACCTACCTCGCGGGCATCTTCCTGGAGCTGGCCCGTTGCTTCGCGCTGGTCCTGCTGCTGGTGGAGCGGATGCTGGTGGACCTGCGCCGCGCGGCACGCACCGACGGCCTGACCGGCCTGCTCAACCGCAGCGCGGTGTTGGCCGATGGCCAGGCATGCCTGCTGCAGTGCCAACGGCAGCAACAACCGTTGGCCCTGCTGCTGCTGGACGTGGACCACTTCAAGCAGATCAACGACCGCTGGGGGCATCTCACCGGCGACCAGGTGCTGCACCACTTCGCCGCGGTCCTGGCCGGCAGCCTGGCCAGCCAGCAGCATCTGCTGGGCCGCTACGGCGGGGAGGAGTTCGTGGTGCTGTTGCCGGGGGGCGATCATGCCCGGGCCCGGGAACAGGCGGCCAGCATTCGTGCGCAGCTGCAGGCCCATCCCGCACACGTGGGCGACACGCCGGTGGTGGTCACCACCAGCATCGGGCTGGTGGTCGGCACGGGCGCGCACGACCTCGCAGCCTTGCTGGCCGCCGCCGACCGGGCGCTTTACCAGGCCAAGGCCGACGGCCGCGATCGCACGGTCAGTGCGGTGCCACAGCCTGCCTGAGGCCGGCCGGCGCGAGGCGTCCGCCCAGTCGGCAGGGCGCTGGTCACATCCAGCGCGCCCCTTCGTCATGGCATGCTGAGACCCTTCAATCCAGGATGCGATCGAACATGCGAGTTTCCTGCCGTCCCTTGGCGACCGGTGCAGTCTTGCTGCTGCTGGCCGCCTGCCAGGCCACACCGGAGGCCACCCCGGAAGCCGCGCAACGCCAGTACGGACACCTGACGTTCAAGCCGTGCACGCTGACCAGCACCCAGGCCAGCGACAACGTGGAAGCGCAGTGCGCCACCCTGCAGGTGGCCGAGAACCCGGCCGCGCCGGACGGGCGCAAGATCGGGTTGAACATCGCCTGGCTGGATACCAGCAACGAAGGCGAGGGCAAGGGCGACCCGGTGTTCTTCCTGGCCGGTGGACCGGGCCAGGCAGCGACTGAAGTGGCCGCGGTGATCAACGTGGCGTTGCGCGAAGTGCGCAAGCAACGCGACATCATCCTGGTCGACCAGCGCGGCACGGGCAAATCCAACCCGCTCACCTGCCTGGGGGCCGACGGCAAGGAAATGGCGCTGGACGACAGCATCGCCCCGACCACCCAGGCCATTGCCGACTTCGCCGCCCAGTGCGCCGCGCCGCTGGCCAGCCGCGCCGACACCCGCTTCTACACCACCACCCAGGCCATCGCCGACATCGACACCGTGCGTGCGGCGCTGGGCGTGGACAAGATCAATCTGATCGGCGGCTCGTACGGCACCCGCGTGGCCCAGCAGTACGCCGCGCACTACCCGAAGCACACCCGTGCGGTGGTGATCGACGGGGTGGCCCCGAACGACGTGGTGGTGGGCGGTGATTTCGCCAACACCTTTGAAGCCGCCATCGACCTGCAGGCGGCGCAGTGCAGGAAGGATGCCGCCTGCGCCAAGCGCTTCCCGATCGATACGCACACCCAGCTCAAGAACGTCATGGACGCGCTGGCCAAGGCTCCGGTGGAGGTCGAGTACCGTGACCCGGGGACCGCCGACACCAAGCGCGATGTGTTGACGTCCGATTCGGTCACCGGCCTGGCCTTCATGTTCTCCTACATGCCCGAGCTGTCCTCGCTGCTGCCGGTGGTGCTGGATGAGGCGGCGCACGGCCGCTACGCCCCGCTGATGTCGCTGAGCAGGATGGCCAGCCGCTCCCTGGGGGTACAGATGAACCGTGGCATGCAGTGGTCGGTCATCTGCGCCGAGGATGCCGACCGCTACCAGGAGCCGGCCGCCAGCGATCGCCTGCTCGGCCCCGAAGTGGCGCGCATGTTCTTCGCCGCCTGCCCGGGCTGGAAGGTCGGCACGCGCCCGAAGGAGTTCACCGCACCGCTGAAGAGCGACCTGCCGGTGTTGCTGCTGTCGGGCCAGTTCGATCCGGTCACCCCGCCGCGCTACGCCGAGCAGGTGCTCAAGACCCTGCCCAATGGCCGTCATCTGATCGCCAAGGGCCAGGGCCACGGCACCCTCAACGCCGGCTGCATGCCGCGCCTGCTGGGCCAGTTCATGGACAAGGCAGACGCCAAATCGCTCGACGCCACCTGCCTGGACTCGCTGAGTCCGGTGCCGGCCTTCACCTCGTTCAACGGATGGGAACCATGATCGTCGCCGAGAACCTGCACAAAGCCTTCAAGACCAAGACCGGCCTGATCAAGGCAGTGGAGAACGTCGGCTTCCAGGCCGAGGACGGCCAGATCACCGGCCTGCTCGGCCCCAACGGCGCCGGCAAGACCACCACCATGCGCATGCTGTACACGCTGATGACGCCCGACCAGGGCCGCGTGCTGGTGGATGGCATCGACGCGGCCAGCGATGCGGTCGCGGTACGCCGCCGGCTGGGCGTGCTGCCCGACGCGCGCGGTGTGTACAAGCGCCTGACCGCCCGAGAGAACATCGCCTACTTTGGCCAGCTGCACGGCATGAGCGCCGCGCAGATCCGCGCGCGCACCCAGGTGCTGTCGCAGGCGCTGGACATGGAGGACATCCTGGACCGCCAGACCGACGGCTTCTCGCAGGGCCAGCGGACCAAGACCGCCATCGCCCGCGCGCTGGTGCATGACCCGCGCAACGTGATCCTGGATGAACCCACCAACGGCCTGGACGTAATGACCACGCGCGCGCTGCGTGGCTTCCTGCGTGGCCTGCGCGACGAGGGCCGCTGCGTGATTTTTTCCAGCCACATCATGCAGGAGGTGGCCGCGCTGTGCGATCGCATCGTGATCATCGCCCACGGCACGGTCATGGCGGCCGGCAGCGCCGATGAGCTGCGTGCACAGACCGGGGAAGACAACCTGGAAGATGCCTTCGTCAAGGTGATCGGTTCGGAAGAAGGATTGCACGCATGAGTTCGTTGAGCACGTTGTTGACCGTGATGCGCAAGGAACTGCGCGATCTTTCCCGCGACCGTCGCACCCTCGCGCTGACCCTGCTGCTGGGCCCGCTGCTGTATCCCATCCTGATCCTGGGCATGGGCAAGCTGGCCGAAAGCCGGGTCAAGACCCAGATCGACAAACCGCTGGAGATCGCCACCATCGGCCGCGAGAACGCCCCCAACCTGGTGCGCTTCCTGGCCGCGCAGGGGCTCAATGCGGTGGATGCGCCCAAGGACCTGACCGCAGCCATCCGCGACCAGCAGATCGACGTCGCGCTGCGGATCAGCCCGGACTTCGGCAAGGACTGGGCCGAAGGGCGCCCGGCGCTGGTAGAGATCGTCAAGGACAGCACCCGCCGCGCCGCCGACATCCCGAGCATGCGCCTGCAGACCGCGCTGGCCGGCTACAACCAGCAGGTGGGCGCGCTGCGCCTGCTTGCCCGTGGCGTGGATGCGCAGGTCGCGCGGCCTCTGGACCTGGCCACCCAGGACCTGGCCACGGCCGAGGCCAAGCGTGGCCAGGTGCTGTCGTTCCTGCTGCCGGTGCTGCTGACCATCACCTCGTTCCTGGGCGGTGCCTACCTGGTGATGGACACCACCGCCGGCGAGCGCGAGCGCCAATCGCTGGAACCGCTGCTGGCCACGCCCGCATCGCGGAGTGCAATCGTCAGCGGCAAGATCGCCGCTGCCTGCGTGGTCGGCATGGCGTCGCTGCTGCTCACCCTGCTCGCGTTCAAACTGAGTGCGCAGCTGTCCAGCAGCGGGGCAGGGCGGCAATTGAACATGGGCTTCCTGCCGATGGCGCAGATGCTGCTGATCATGCTGCCGATGCTGTTCATCGGCACCTCGCTGCTGACTTTCCTGTCGGCAGCGGCCAAGAGCATGAAGGAAGCCCAGAGCCACATGACCTGGCTGATGCTGCTGCCAATGCTGCCCGGCTACGCGCTGATGGTGTATCCGCTGAAGAGCGAGCTGTGGCAGTTCGCGGTGCCGTTCCTGGCGCAGAACCAGATGCTGCTGAAGATCATCCGACACGAGGCGATCAGCATGCAGATGTGGGCCGTCTACCTGGCCGCCGGCTTCGGCCTTGCCGCGGTGCTGTGGTATGCGGCGGTGCGCCGTTACCACCAGGAGCGGTTGGCGATTTCGGGTTGAGCACACCGGGGCGATGGCGAGTGCGTCATCGCCCCTTTCTGCTTCGCTCCCCACAAGGTAGAGCCACGCCATGCGTGGCTGCCCCCTCGGCGCCTGCTCTCATCCGCGTGCATCCCGCGCGTACCGCGCCGGTGTATCGCCCAGTTCGCGTTTGAATACCGCGATGAACGCGCTGGCGGTCTCATACCCCAGCGCCAACGCGGTACGCGTGACCGTGTCACCCGCCGCCAGCCGGGGCAGAGCATGCAGCACCCGTAGCCGTTGCCGCCAACGCGACAGCCCCATGCCGGTTTCGCGCTGCCATTGGCGGGTGAGCGTGCGGCTGGACAGGCCGGCGAACGCGGCCCAGTGCTCGACGCTGCGGTTGTCCTCGGGATGGGCGGCGAACGCGCTGGCCACGCGTCGCAAGCGTCGATCCTGCGGGTGTGCCAGGGCCAACGGCAACATCGGATGGGTGGCGATCTCATCCACGATCACCCCTGCAAGACGTCGCTGTGCAGCATCCAACGGACCGGGTGGCCACTGTTGCGCGCGCTGGATGGCGGCCTGCAGCAGCGGGCCCGGTGCCAGAATCCGGGGCTGGTCGGGCAGCAGCGCGCTGGCGGCCACGTTGAAGTACAGGCTCCACCCCTCGAAACCCTGTGGCGCCAGCAACGCGTGCGGCAGGTCAGGCGGAATCCAGGCCAGGTGGCCGGCCGGCAACAGCCAGTGCGTGGCCCCCACATCGATCTGCATCAGGCCGCTGTCGGCGCCCAGCAGTTGCCCACGCGCATGCTGGTGGCGCGGTGTGCGTCGTGGACCGGCCTTGCCTCCCCGCGGGAAGGTGCGGGCAGCGAACAGAAGCGGGCCGGCGGGGTCATCGGCCAGCGCCGGGTCGAGCAGGGCGGAGTGTGTCGGATCTGCCATATCAGGTGGCAGTTATACGACAGAACCGCCGCCGTTGCCCTTGGATACTGGCGTTCCCCACTTGGAGCCTGCCCCGATGCGACCTGAAGACCTGCTGCCGGATGACCACGACCATGTGCAACGCGCCGGCATCACCGTGCGCAAGGGCAGCGTCGGCGCGTTCCTGGCCAATGCGACGATCCTGCTCGATGCCGCTCAGGATGCCGCGGCGCGCAACGCCGCCGAACGCGACCTGCTGACGCTGCTGCCCGGGCTGCACGCCTTGGGCTTGTTCGACGTGCTGGTGCCGAAAGATGCAGCGCTGCGGCAACTGGTGGAACAGCACCGGTGACTGCGTTGCCCGCGCGGCGTGCCCATCATGCGCCGCTGCGGAGCGTTGGAGGTCCGTGCCACGGATAGGCATGCCATATGGAAGCTCGCGAGCCATCTGCAAATCGAAATAGAAAAACTGTGAAGCCCACGAAGCACTGTCGGTTCTGGCTCTTCGCTACACCCCCGCGCGCCTCGTAGCCTGCCTGCATCCACCGATGCAGAGTTCCAATGGACCTGGACACGCACGTCAACGCGCCTATCGACATGGGCCATCGCACCTTCCTTGCGCAGACCCACGCCATCATCGACCCCACCCAGGTGGCCGCCGCCTGCTTTGCCGATCTCTCCTGCGAGCCGCTGGAGCCGGTGGAACTGAGTGGGTATCTGCGCCAGCCGCCGCTGCTGGTGGCGCTGGATGCAATGTCCCGGGATCGGCGGCTGGAGGTGCTGGATCGTGCCGAGCTGCACCTGCGCGAACGCGGACGCCCCTTGTTCTGCACGTTGCTGGCCTGCAACGAGGCAGCGCACCTGCGAGGTCACCTGCGGCATCTGATGGGCTTGTGGCGGCCCGGCAAGGGCCGCGTATGGTTTCGCGTGCACGATCCCCGCGTATTCCGCCACCTCCGCTGGTTGTTGACTCCGGCGCAGATGGCCGAGGTAATGGGCCCGGTGCACGCGTGGACCTGGCACGAGCCGCTCGGCGGCACCTGATGGTGGGGAGGGGGATCGTCGGGGTGTTCGGTGGGCGGACTGCCGCGCAGGAATTGAGCAGGTCGTTGCCGCTGTGGACCGACGACGTGTTCGCCGTGGAAGACGAAGAAGAGGTGCTCAGACTGGGCAGAGAGTCCTGGAAGAAATACCGCAAGCACCTGCGCGATGGCAACGCGTATGCACGTTGGCTCAAGAACACCTACCTGGACGAGCAGGACCGGTTTTACCAGAAGCACATCGCCGCACTGGACGATGGGTACATCGCCTGGTTGTCGGCAGCGGCCTTCAAGCAGCATATGGTCTGCAACTTCGACAGCACCGACACCACGTCGGGGATTCTGTATCAGGAGGCGGTGACCGCCATGCTGCAGGACGCTACCTCGCGCGGCAAAGTGTTCGCGTATGTGCTGGAACAGTTGGAGAACGGCGATCCGCTGGATCCCCAGTCCATTCTTCTCCGCGCGCAGGTGTGGAACCAGGACGCACTGATCAGCGACTGGAAACAGGTGCTGGCAAAAACCTCCACCGCACCGGGTGCGCGCGACTGGCTGCTGGCGGCCCATGGGCTGTCCAATGCGTTCAAGGCGCTGCTGGACAATCCGGCGGCGGGCAAGACTGCGGGCATGTATCAAGGTTCAGCGCGTCTGCTGGAACACCTTTCAGGTCCAGTGACACGAATGGTGGGGGACGAAATTGGCCGTATGGTCGCTGCGGACGTTGGCCGCTTGCCTGCGCGCTGGCAGATGGGGCTAATGACCGCAATGGCGCAGTCGGGATCGCCTCAAACCCAGTTGGTGGATCTGACCGGCCATACCACGCCAAAGCGCGCGCGCAAAGCGCTGGCCATGACGTTGGCGTCGCGGGCGGGCTTGAACGCGGCGCAGCAGGCCAGCGTCGCTGCGTCCGCAGCACTCGAATCCGCCAACGCGACGATGGATGGCGCCCGGTTCAAGTTTGGCATGGTGGCCTTTGTGGACGCCGATCAACTGAAGCTGTTCAAGGCACTCAATGCCAAGGCGGTGATGCCCGGGGCGACGATCCAGCGGCACCTGCAACGCACCTTGAGCGTAGTGGACCTGCATGATGCGATGCGTAGCACCGTGTCTGGGCTCCATCGCAGCTCTTATGGATATGGCATCGCGGGGCTGGTCATGATGTCGGCCAGCCTGGGTCACCTGAACCAGCAGATCATGAAGGCGCCCGTGGAAGAGCAGGGTCTTCTACAGGCCAACTTCGCGGCAGGCGCAGCGGCGCTGATTGGTGATTCGGCCATTCTTCTGGGTGAGGTTGGCGCGAAGCTGCCCTGGTTCTCGAAGACCTTGGCTGAGCCAATGGGGCGATGGATGTTCAATGCCAGCACGAGAGCTGAACTTTTGGGGGGAGGTGGGCGTTTGATGAGTGGATTGGCGGGCATGGTTATTGGTGCCCTTACGTTCTATCAGGGCTACCGCGACTACGCATTGAGCAAAGGCTATGGCGCGAGCATGATGATTGGCGGCATTGCCGGCGCGGCTGGCGCATTTCTCATCACCATCGGCGCCGCCATTCCAGTGGCCATTTTTCTCATGATCTCTGCAGCCGTACTAACTGTAGCAGTGGCGTGGATGGTGCCAAACGAAGTTGAGCGCTGGCTCGATAAGGCGGTGCACTTCGGAAACAATGAGAGCGGCGCCTTCGACAGTTGGACGGACCAATCAAAGGCCATGAAAGCACTGAGGGCACGTTGAGATGCTGACAGGCTGGCAGCCCCCGTTCAAAGTTGAGCGCGATCTCACTAAGGAAGAATGTGACGGTGAACTGAAGCATGACGCCTCAATCGAAGTTTCGGCGGATGACGCGATAAGCCTCGTTCGCTTCAACTCAGTATTCATTGAGTACGTAGATAGGACATTCAAGATCAAGGGAATGACTGCGACGTTGGTATCGCTAACGCTCTCCTGCTTGACAGTGTTTGGGGTATCGGCACTGATCTTCAAGGCATCCGGGATGCGTGGCGGGCTCGCAGACAGTGTGTTTTCTGTCTCCTCCGTCGCACTTGCTGGAACGGGCATGATCGCACTGATCTGGTTCCTCTACCTACGCAAGGACGTGTTTAGTTACACCCATTATCCCGTCCGCTTCAACCGCATCACCCGCAAGATCTACTTCTTCCGTCACAACGGCCCGGGTGGCGTCGTGGTCGTGCCATGGGGGTCGCCCTTCGCCTTCTTCCACATAGGCCGTGGCGGCCAGGACCCCCAGCTGCGCGACCTCCGCTGCCACCTGCTTGATCGCAACCATCAAGTGCAGCAGACCTTCACCATCGGCCACTTCTGGGATCACGACCAGGACATCCGGGAAGAATGGGCGTTGATCTGTCGGTACATGCAGGAGGGTCCGGAAACGTGCTTCGACGATCCGTTGGATCGCGTCATTACGCTCTCCACACTGCCCACCTTCCGCAACCACTGGATGCTGGTGTGTCTGATGATGGGCACCGCGCTCTTCCCGCTGCGCTACACGTTGATGTTGCCGGTCTACAGCGCGTTGACGCTCAGCCGTTGGCTGACCTTCAAGACCTGCAAGGCCCCGGTCTTCCCGCCGGAGATCGAAGCCGAATGCGCCATTGCGCCCGATGATCCCCACGCGCTGCCGGAACCCCGCTTCATGGCCGAGTTCGCCAGTGATCCGGCCATCTATGCACGGGCACGCCAGCGCCACCTGGATCGCCAACTCTGGCGGTAGAAGCCCACCCGCCAAAACCAAAAAGGCCCGGATCGCTCCGGGCCTTTCTGCACGTCACTGTCGAAACCGATCAACCGCCCGGCGCGAACGCCAGCGTACGCCGCGTGGTCACCGGCGCACCCACCGGCTCAAACTTCCAGCGCTTGACCGCGTTGAGCGCCTCGCGATCGAATACGCGCGACGGCGTGGCGCGCAGCACGCGGGCGTTGGTGACCGAACCGTCGGTGCCGACGGTGATCTCCACCAGCACTTCGCCGGACGTACCCGAACGCAGTGCTTCGGCCGGGTAGCGCGGGGCCGGGGTGCTGACCGGGCGCAGGCTCGGTGCCGCCGCTGCCGGGGCGGCGGCCTGGCGGGCCGCGGCGGCCTGCTGGGCGGCGGCGGTCTGCTGGCGCTGCTCGGCCTCGCGGCGGGCGCTGGCCTGGCGTTCGGCATCCTGGCGCTCGCCGTCGCGGCGGGCGGCATCCTGCTGGGCGGCAATGGTGCGCGCCGCTTCGGCTTCGGCTGCCTGCTGCTGGGCCAGGCGCTGCTGGTCGGCCAGCTGCTTGGTGCGGTTCTCGGCGTCCTTCTTGACCTTGTCGGTCTCTTCCTGGGTGCGCTTGAGGGCGGTCTGCATGCCGCCGGTGATGCCTTGCTTCAGGCGCGGCAGGGCCGGTGCGGTGGCGTCGACCTTCTCGATCAGCGCGACCAGCCGCTGCGATTCGGCGAAGTCCTCGCGGCCCAGGCTCTGCTCGGCGGCGATCAGGGTGTAGGGCAGCAGGTCGGTGAGCGCGCTCTTGACCGAGGCGTCGTCCGGGGTCTTGTCGCGCAGCGCCAGGTAGTACTCGATGGCGTTGTCGCCCGCCGGGGCGTACATGCGGTTCTCGCGCAGGGCCTTGCTGGCCAGGTCGCGCAGTTCCTCGGTGCCCATCGACTGCACCTTGGCCGACACGGCAGGCGCCGCGGCCGGGGTGGCAGTGGGTGCGGCGACCGGTGCGGCCGGTGCCGGTTCGTCTTTGCCCGAGCAGGCGGCCAGGGCGACCAGCAGGGCCAATGGCGCCAGCAGGCGCAGCGAGGCAATCGTGTTGACGTGCGACATCCAACTCCCCTTTGAATACGACGGTACGTAAGGCCCGATGCGGTCAGGCTGGCCGAGGCCGATGGACGTTTCCCGGCGTCCACGGCGGTACTGCAGGTGTGCAATCTAGCATCACCCCGGCCGGCCAGGGGCCGGACGGCGAGGGCAGGCCGGCATCGTGACCGATGCCGACGCTGCCGGGCAAGTGTCAGTGCGACAGGGTCTTGCTGGGCCCGCCGCTCATCAGCTTGTCGGTGTAGGCAATGCCGATGGCCGACAGGATGAAGGCGCAATGGATGACGGTCTGCCACATCACGCCGGTGGACGTCATGCTGGCGCACTTGATGATCTGGCCGGTCGCCGCCACGGCATTCAGGTAGGCCTCGCTGTCGCACAGCGGCAGGGCGTCCAGGGTGCCCGAGGCGATGAAGGTCTTGAGCAGGTGGATCGAGGAGATGCCGATGATCGACAGCGCCAGCTTCACCTTGAGCACGCTGGCATTGACGTGGCTGAGCCACTCCGGCTGGTCGGGGTGGTTCTCCAGGCGCAGACGCGAGACGAAGGTTTCATAGCCGCCCACGATCACCATCACCAACAGGTTGGAGATCATCACCACGTCGATCAGGCCCAGCACCAGCAGCATGATTTCCTGCTCGCCCATGGCATTGGCCTTGTGCAGCAGGTGCCACAGCTCCTTGCCGAACAGGAACACGTAGACGCATTGGGCCAGGATCAGGCCCAGGTACAGCGGCAGCTGCAGCCAGCGCGAGGCGAAGATCAGGGAGGACAGGGGGCTGATGGGCCGGGGAGTGGGGCTCATGCTGGAATGCTGCGTTGCGGGAGAGGCGGCAGGGTAACGGGTCCGCCGTGACCCTGCCACCCAACTGACGCACTAGACTCGGGGTTCCTCATCCGCGAGTGCTGTCGCCATGATCGATCTGTATTACTGGCCCACCCCCAACGGCCACAAAGTCACGCTGCTGCTGGAAGAGCTGGGCCTGCCGTACCAGATCAAGCCGGTCAACATCGGCGCCGGCGACCAGTTCAAGCCGGAATTCCTGGCCATCTCGCCCAACAACAAGATGCCCGCGCTGGTCGACCACCAGCCTGCCGATGGCGGCGCGCCGCAGAGCGTGTTCGAGTCCGGTGCGATCCTGCTGTACCTGGCCGAGAAAACCGGTCGCTTCCTGCCCGCCGATAGCCGGGGCCGCGTGGCCGTGCTGGAGTGGCTGTTCTGGCAGATGGCCGGGCTGGGCCCGATGAGCGGGCAGATGGGCCATTTCAATGTGTACGCGCCCGAGCAGATTCCCTACGCCATCGAGCGCTACAACAACGAAGTGCGCCGCCTGCACGGGGTGATGGACAAGCGCCTGGCCGACAGCGCCTACCTGGGCGGCGCGGAGTACAGCATCGCCGACATGGCCAGCTACCCCTGGATTGGCGCGTACGACAAGCTGCCCGTGGACTTTGCCGCCTTCCCGCACCTCAAGCGCTGGCATGACGCGATCGCCGCCCGCCCGGCCACCCAGCGCGCCTATGCGCTGCGCCAGCAGGTGAACCCCGACGCCGGCAAGCCGCTCAGTGAGGACGAGCGCAAGCACCTGTTCGGCCAGCGCTGAAGGCCGCGCCGGGATCCAAAGCAACGGGGCAGAGCCCCGCTCTACGTGGTGCGCGTCCAGCGCCGACCGCGCCCGGGTAGAAGGTCATGCTGCCTTCCCGCACTGCCTTGGTTAGGATGGGGGCTGACCGCCCCCTGCCTTGGCATGGGGGCGGACCTGTCGCTTGCCGGAACCCTTCATGCGCCACCTGTTTGCCTCGCTCGCCCTCATGCTCGCTTCGACCACCATGGCCCACGCTGAAAAACTGACCCTGGAGGCCATCACCGGTCCGCTGCCGTTGTCCGGTCCGACCCTGATGAAACCCAAGGTGGCCCCGGACGGCTCGCAGGTGAGTTTCCTCCGCGGCAAGCAGGAGGACCGCAACCAGCTGGACCTGTGGAGCTTCGATATCGCCAGCGGCCAGACCCGGCTGCTGGTGGACTCCAAGGTGGTGCTGCCCGGCACCGAAACCCTCAGCGATGAAGAGAAGGCCCGCCGCGAGCGCCAGCGCATCGCCGCGATGACCGGCATTGTCGATTACCAGTGGTCGCCCGACGCGCACACCCTGCTGTTCCCGCTGGGCGGCGAGCTGTACCTGTATGACCTGTCCAAACAAGGCACGGCCGCCGTGCGCCAGCTCACCCACGGGGAGGGCTTCGCCACCGACGCCAAGCTGTCGCCGAAGGGCGGCTTTGTCAGCTTCGTGCGTGCGCGCAACCTGTGGGTGATCGACCTGGCCAGCGGCAAGCAGATCCAGCTGACCCGCGATGGCAGCGACACCATCGGCAACGGCGTGGCCGAGTTCGTCGCCGATGAGGAGATGGACCGACACACCGGGTACTGGTGGGCCCCGGACGATTCGGCGATCGCCTTCGCGCGTATTGACGAACGCCCGGTGCCGGTGCAGAAGCGCTACGAAATGTACGCCGACCGCACCGAAATGATCGAACAGCGCTACCCCGCTGCCGGCGACCACAACGTCACCGTGACGCTGGGGGTGATCGCCCCCAAGACCGATGCCGCGCCGCGCTGGGTCGACCTGGGCCGCGACCCGGACATCTACCTGGCACGCGTGGACTGGCGCGACCCGCAACGGCTGACCTTCCAGCGGCAGTCGCGCGACCAGAAGCATCTCGAGTTGATCCAGGCCGACCTGGCCACCGGCAAGCAGCACACGTTGGTCACCGAAACCTCCAGGACCTGGGTGCCGCTGCACAACAGCCTGCGTTTCCTGGCGCAGGGCGGTTTCGTATGGTCGTCCGAGCGCAGTGGCTTTGAACACCTGTACCGCATCTCCGAGGACGGCAAGACCGTTACCGCGCTCACCCAGGGCAACTGGCCGGTGGACAAACTGCTGGCAGTGGACGAAGCGGCCGGCCAGGTCTACTTCCGCGCCGGGGTCGAGTCGCCGCGCGAAAGCCAGATCTACGCGGTGTCGCTGCAGGGCGGCACGCCGCAGCGCCTGTCCCAGGCACCGGGCATGCACAGCGCCAGCTTCGCGCGCAATGCCAGTGTGTACGTGGACAGCTGGTCCAACACCACCACTCCGCCGCAGATTTCGCTGCACCGTGCCGATGGCACGAAGATCGCCACGCTGGTGGAGAACAACCTGGCCGATCCGCAGCACCCGTATGCGCGTTACCTGGAGGCCCAGCGCCCGGTCGAGTTCGGCACCCTGAAGGCCGCCGACAACCGCACCGAACTGCACTATAGCCTGATCAAGCCGGCCGGTTTCGACCCGGCCAAGCGCTACCCGGTGGCGGTGTACGTGTACGGCGGGCCCGCCAGCCAGACCGTCACCAACAGCTGGCCCGGCCGCGGCGACCACCTGTTCAACCAGTACCTGGCCCAGCAGGGCTATGTGGTGTTCTCGCTGGACAATCGCGGCACCCCGCGTCGCGGCCGCGATTTCGGCGGCGCGCTGTATGGCGTGCAGGGCACGGTGGAAGTGGCCGACCAGCTGCGCGGCGTGGCCTGGCTGAAGCAGCAGCCGTGGGTGGACCCGGCGCGCATCGGCGTGCAGGGCTGGTCCAACGGCGGCTACATGACCCTGATGCTGCTGGCCAAGGCATCGGACACCTATGCCTGCGGCGTGGCCGGCGCGCCGGTCACCGATTGGGGCCTGTACGACAGCCATTACACCGAGCGCTACATGAACCTGCCGGGCAACAACCCCAAGGGCTATGAAGAAGCGCGTGTGCTGGCCCATATCGACGGCCTGCGCTCGCGCCTGCTGCTGATCCACGGCATGGCCGACGACAACGTGCTGTTCACCAATTCCACCGCGCTGATGAGCGCGTTGCAGAAGCGTGGGCAGCCGTTCGAACTGATGACCTACCCGGGCGCCAAGCACGGTCTGTCGGGCAGCAACGCGTTGCACCGCTACCGCCTGGCCGAGGATTTCCTGGGGCGCTGCCTGGCACCGTAACTCCCGCGGGACCCCGCATCACCGGCATGACAAGGAGGACGCCGATGAACCAGCCACCCCCGCTTCCCGGGGCGCGCCCTGCCGGCCCCGGATGGTGGCGCCGGCACTGGCGCTGGGCCATGCCATTGGCGGTGCTGTCGGCCAGCGCGGCGGCGGCGGCCGCGGTGTGGCTGGCGGTCACCCAGTGGGCGCATTGGAGCCGCAGCAGCGAGCCCTACCAAGAAGCCATGCGCCGCGCGCGCTGCAGCGTGGAACTGGTGGCGGAACTGGGCGAGCCGATTGAAGATGGTTTCCTGCCCACCGGCAGCATGAATCTGGTGCCCGGTGGTGGTGGCCACAGCCAGTTCCTGGTGCACTTGAATGGCCCGCGCGGCGACGCGCGGATGTTCCTGCAGGCCACCCGCCAGCAGGGGGAGTGGGACTACCCGATGCTGTACGTGCTTGCCGGGCAGTCCGAGCCGATCGATCTGACCGCACTGGACGATGCCGAGGCGGCGCGGGAATGTGCGCTGCGCGAGTGTCGTGAGCGCGGTGACTGCCCACCCGGCGTGATGCTGTGAGCGTAGCGCCGGCGGTGCACCACCATGACCCTTGGCCGATTGTCGGTACCGCCCTGACCGGGTAGGGTCGCAGGCATCCGTTCCCCGGGAGTCCTGCATGAAGCCGCTTGCCCTTGCCGTTGCGTTGGCCCTTTCCGTCCCCGCCGCGCTGTCCGCGCCGCCCGTGCATGCTGCCGCCCCGGCCGCCGCCAAGGCGCCGACGAGCCCGGCCTGGGTCACTCGCAGCAACCAGCTGGCGCAGATCCTGCTGGATGCGCAGGGCCCGTTCCAACCGGAGGAAACCGGCTTCTTCGGCGTGCCCGGCTACGACGACAAGGTGGCCGATTTCGGCCCGGACAACGGCGCGCGCTACCGCGCGGCCATGGCCAAGGCGCGCAGCGAACTGCAGGCCAAGCTGGCCACCGAGCGCGACCCGAACGTGCGCCAGGACCTGGCGATCATGATCGCGGCAGCCAGCCAGAACATCGAAGGCAGCGAACTCAACGAGAAGTACCTGCTGCCGTGGACCGACACGCCGCAGACGGTGTTCAGCGGCATCAACATGCTGCTCTCCGACCAGGTATCGGCCGAGCGTCGCGCCAAGGCGCTGGATCGCCTGAAGGCCTACGCCGGCCTGGCCCCGGGCACCCAACCGGTGACCACGCTGTCGCGCCAGCGCTATGAAGAGCGCCTGGCCGACAAGGGTTTGCTGCAGCCGACAAAGATCGAGGTCGAGCAGTCGCTGGCCAACGTGGACACCTACATCACCGGCATCGAGCAGCTGTTCGGCAAGTACAAGGTGGCCGGCGCGGACGAGGCGCTGAAGACGCTCGCCACCCAGCTGCGCGAGTACCGCGATTGGACCCGCAAGGACGTGCTGCCCAAGGCCCGTGCCGATGCGCGCCTGCCCGAGCCGCTGTATGCCTACCAGCTCAAGCGCGTGGGCATCGACATCGCCCCGGCGGTGCTGATGCAGCGTGCGCAGCTGGAATTCATGGAAACCCGCTCGGCGATGCGCCAGCTGTCGCCGCTGGTGGTGCAGGCCAAGGGCCTGAAGGTGACCGACCCCACCGATCCGGTGGCGGTGGTGCGCGCGCTGAAGGGCGACAAGATCGCCGATGACCAGCTGGAGCACCACTACCGGGGCGTGATCGATGCGATCGACCCGATCATCCGCCGCGAGAAGATCGTCGACGTGCCGCAGCGCCCGATGCAGATGCGCCTGGGTTCGGCTGCCGAAAGCGCCGCTTCGCCGGCCCCGCACTTCCTGCCGGCGCCGCTGGTGGGCAACACTGGCCAGCAGGGCACCTTCGTACTGCCGCTGGGCAACCCGGCCGCGGGCGACAAGGCCGCGCAGTACGACGACTTCAACTTCGGTTCGGCGGCCTGGACGCTGAGCGCACATGAAGGCCGCCCCGGCCACGAGCTGCAGTTCACCGCGATGGTCGAACGCGGCATCTCGCTGGCGCGCACCATGTTCGCGTTCAACTCGGTCAACGTGGAAGGCTGGGCGCTGTATGCCGAAGCGGAGATGGTGCCGTACGAGCCGCTGGACGGGCAGCTGATCGCGCTGCAGTTCCGCCTGCTGCGCGCGGCGCGCGCCATGCTCGACCCGATGCTCAACCTGGGCCTGATCGACCGGGCCAACGCCGAGCGCGTGCTGATCGACGAGGTCGGCCTGTCCAAGGCGATGGCCACCCAGGAACTGGACCGTTACATGGTGCGCATGCCCGGCCAGGCCGGCAGCTACTTCTACGGCTATACCCGGATCCTGGAACTGCGCATGCAGACCGAACTGGCGCTGGGCAAGCGCTTCGACCGGCTGGCCTTCAACAACTTCCTGCTCGACCAGGGCCTGCTGCCACCGGACCAGCTGGCACAAGCGGTCAACGAGGTGTTCGTGCCGAAGTACAAGGCGCCTGCAAAACGCTGATCGGTTGAGTGACCCCACCGGTAGACACCGACCGTGGGTCGGTGTCCCGTCGCCGAGCCACGACCCACGGTCATGGCCCACCCCCGTGCGTGTTATCGGGTCGGCGTGATCGTCTGCGTCGGCAGGCGCGCCGGTGCGGTGGGCGCGGCCGGGTTGGGTACCCAGATCGCCACGCCGGCCGCGCGCTTCTGCGTGGTCGGAATGCCGATGCCGACACCGCCGCCCACATGCGAGCCGTAGCTGCCGCCACCCACTGACATACCCACCGGCGAGCCGCTGGAGCCCACGCCCATCAGGATCACGCCGTTGGCGCCCAGGGCGGCTGCTTCACGCTTCAGTCGCATCACCGCCGCATCGGTCTGGCCCTGGGTGCCGAAACCGACCGCGCTGGACGATTCCAGCTGGGCGATTTCCACCGAGCCCGCCGGCGGGGTTGAATAGATCTGCACGCTGGCCGGGTCTACCGGCGCACGCGCCTGGCCCAGCATCACCTTGGAGGTACTGGCGCAGCCGGCCACGGCCAGCAGCACGCCGAGTACGGCAATCGTTCGAATGTTCATGCATCACCCCTGTTCGGTAGGGACCTGTGGCCCGTGGCGCGATCATCGACGCTGGCTACTGAATCGGTGCCAACGTCCTGGGACCTACGCTAGCACCGGGCAGGTGATCGCCATGACACCGCGGCGATGGCCGGCACGGATGCGCCGATGAACGCGTCAGGTTCGGCGCCATCGGCCCGGATCTGGGCTATGGTGGCGCCACCGTCATTCAAGGAGCCTGGCATGGGATTGATCAGTCTGTTGTGGGGCATCCTGGCCCTGCTGTGGATGGTGCTGGCCCTGATCCCGCTGCTGGGCTGGGGCAACTGGTTCCTGATCCCGTTCGCGGCGGTCGGCGCGGTCATTGCCGCACTGGGCATCCTGTTCACCCATCCGACCAAGCGGGGCCGGGCCTGGGCCGGGCTGGTGCTGAACGGCATCGTGGTGGTGGTGGGCATCGTCCGCCTGGGATTGGGCGGCGGCATCATCTGAGCCCACCCGGCGTCCGCGGTCCGGGCTGCGACCATCGGTCGCAGCGGGCGGGCGTCCGCATGCACGGGCGTACAATCAGCGGCTGCCGGGGCGTTTGCGCCACTGGCCCACGCCTGTCCAGGCGCCATTTCCGCATTCGATGATCATTCGTCCCCGCCCCCACGGCTGGCAATTGCTGTACATCCTGCGCGGCTCCATCGTTCCAGCGGTGGCGCCCAAGGTGCTGGCCATCCTGTTGCTGGCCATTGCCGTGGCCGCCTTCGCCGAGGTCTGGCATCCGCCGGGCATCGAGCGCGTCTCGGTCGCGCCGTTCACCCTGCTCGGCCTGGTGCTGTCGATCTTCCTGAGCTTCCGCAACAACGCCTGCTTCGAGCGCTGGTGGGAAGGCCGCAAGCTGTGGGGCCAGCTGGTCTACGAATCGCGCAGCCTGGCCCGGCTGTGCAGCGCCCTGCTGGCCGATGACGCGCCGCGCCGCGACCGCATCTGCCGGCTCGGGATCGGGTTTGCCCATGGGCTGGCGGCCAAGCTGCGCGGGCGCGACGCCGCGCTGGCCGCGCTGCCCTGGGTGGCCGAGGACGACCACGCCCGCTTGGGCGCGCGCCTCAACGCACCCGACCAGCTGCTGGCGATGATCGCCGCCGACCTGGCCGAGCCGCTGCGTGCCGGCCGCCTCGACCCGATCCTGTACGCCCAGTTCGAAACGCGCCTGCACGCGATGTCCAGCATCCAGGCCGGCTGCGAGCGGATCCTGTCCACCCCGCTGCCGTTCGCCTACACCCTGCTGCTGCACCGCTGCGCATGGATGTTCTGCGTGCTGCTGCCGTTCGGCCTGGCCAGTTCGCTGGGCTGGGCCACCCCCGTGGTGTCGGCGGTGCTGGCCTACGCTTTCTTCGGGCTGGACCAGTTGGGCGAGGAAATGGAAGAGCCGTTCGGGCTGGAGCCCAACGACCTGCCGCTGGACGCGCTGGTGCGCACCATCGAAATCGATCTGCTCGACAGCCTCGGCGTGGACCCGCTGCCCGCGCCGCTGCAACCGCATCGTTACCTGCTGCAGTAATCCTGCCGCCCCCCCGAATACCGTTACGGAGCATCCCCATGGCCCACCCCGACTATCGCCCCCGCCGCATGCGCCACGACGAGTTCTCGCGCCGCCTGATGCGCGAAAACACGCTTACCACCGACGACCTGATCTACCCGGTGTTCGTGCATGAGCTGGCCGGCCGCGCGCCGGTGGCGTCGATGCCCGGCGTGGAGCGCCTGTCCATCGACGAACTGCTCAAGGTGGCCGAAGAAGCGCTGGAGCTGGGCATCCCGGTGATCGACCTGTTCCCGGTGATCGACCCGTCCGGCAAGTCGCTCGACGCGGCCGCCGCGTGGGACGAGAACGGCCTGGCGCAGCGCGCCATCCGCGCGCTGAAGTCGCGCTTCCCCGAGCTGGGGGTGATGACCGACGTGGCGTTGGACCCGTACACCACCCACGGCCAGGACGGCATCATCGACGACAAGGGCTACGTGCTCAACGACATCACCGTCGCCGCGCTGGTGAAGCAGTCGCTGTCGCACGCCGCCGCCGGCGTGGACATCATTTCGCCATCGGACATGATGGACGGCCGCATTGGCGCCATCCGCCGCGCGCTGGATGCCGATGACCACGTCAACGTGCGCATCATGGCCTACTCGGCCAAGTACGCCTCGGCGTTCTACGGCCCGTTCCGCGATGCGGTGGGCAGCTCGACCAGCCTGGGCAAGGCCGACAAGAAGACCTACCAGATGGACCCGGCCAACGGCGACGAGGCCATGCGCGAAATCGCGCTGGACCTGGAAGAGGGCGCGGACATGGTGATGGTCAAGCCGGGCATGCCATACCTGGACCTGGTGCGCCGGGTGAAGCAGCAGTTCGGCGTGCCGACCTTCGCCTACCAGGTCAGTGGCGAGTACGCGATGATGAAGGCCGCCTTCGCCAACGGCTGGCTGGACGAGCGCGCCTGCGTGCTGGAGTCGCTGATCGGTTTCAAGCGCGCCGGTGCTGATGGCGTGCTGACCTATTTCGCCCCGCAGGTGGCGCGTTGGCTGCGCGAACGCTGACAATACGCGCCACTACGCCGACAGGACGATGACGATGCAGACGATGGGATGGGTCCAATGGGTGACCTGGGGCACCGGGGTGGTGGTGTTCGCGGCGGTGATCGGGCTGGTCATCCGCGGCGTGCTGCGCGCGGCCAAGCGCCCGCCGGAACAGCCGTCCGCCGCCGCCCGGGTGGCGCGTGAGGCGCAGCTGTCGCCCGAACTGCAGGCGCAGCTGGCTGCGTTGAACCAGCGCAAGGACCACGGCGACATCAGCGAAGCGGAGTACGAACGGCAGCGCGCCGCGTTGCTGTCGGCGCGCTGATCGCATCGATTCTCCTCAGCGGCACGCACCGTCCGGTGCGTCCGGTGCCTTCATCCGGTACAGGTCCAGCCCGCCCGCGCGCGGTGCGCGGGCCATGCCCGCCACCACCAGCTCGGTCGGCTTGGCGGCATCCACCACGGGCGCGCCGGTCTGGCCGTCGGCCGTGTTGAACGACAGCACCAGCGGCGTGGCCGGCTGGCGGTAATCGCAGCCCACTACCCACACCTGCGCATGCCCGCCGCTGACCCGGGTGAGGGCCAGCGCGCCATCGTTGCCCAGCCATGCGCCGCCCAGCTCGTCGGCGCCACTGTTGAGCGGGGCCGGCAGTGCGGCCACGGTGCCAAACCCCTTGTCCTGCACGGTGGCCAGGTACAGGTCGAAGCCGCCGTGGGTGCCCGTGCCATTGCGCGCGAACAGCAGCGCCTGGCCATCCGGGCGCAGTGCCGGGCGGCGCTCGTCGGCGGCGGTGTTGATCGTCACCGGCAGCGCCATCACCGGCCCGAAGCTGCCGTCGCCATGCACCGCCACGCTGTACAGGTCGAACCCGCCGCGCCCGCCGCTGCGGTTGGAGGCGAAGTACAGCCAGCGCCCGTCGTGGCTGAAGTACGGGTCGGTGTCATCGCTGCCGGTGTTGAACGCCAGCGGCGTGGGGTCCTGCCAGCGTCCGTCGCGCAGGACCGCCTGCCACAGGTCCCAGCCGCCGGCACCGCCGGCGCGGTCGGAGGCCCACACGATGCGCTGGCCGTCCGGCGCGATGGTGGCCTGGGCCTCGTTGGCCTTGGTCGACACCACGCCCATGCCCTCGATGCCGAATTCGGAAAGCGCCATGGCCTGCGGCGTGGAGAGTAAACTGGCGCACAGCGCGAGCAGTGACAATGGAGTGCGCATAGCCGCTTCCGTTGGGGGTTTGCGTTCCATTCTAGGCCCGGAGCAGACACACCCATGACCGCCGATCGTTACGCCGTATTTGGCCAGCCCATCGCGCACTCGCAGTCGCCGCGCATCCACGCCGCGTTCGGCCGCCAGGAAGGCATCGCGCTGGACTACCGCGCCATCGAGACCAGCCCGGACGCATTCGCCGCCGCCCTGGAGGCCTTCGCGGCCGAAGGCGGCGTGGGCGCCAACATCACTGCCCCGCACAAGGAGGCAGCCTTCGCGCTGTGCACCACGCTGACCTCGCGCGCGCGCCGGGCGGGCGCGGTCAACACGCTGCTGCGCAAGGGCGACCGCTGGCATGGCGACACCACCGATGGCATCGGCCTGGTGCGCGACCTCACCGACCGCCACGGCCTGGACCTGCGCGGCCGCCGCACCCTGCTGATCGGCGCGGGCGGATCGGCACGCAGCGTCGCCCCGGCGCTGCTGGATGCCGGCATCCTGGAGCTGGTGGTGGTCAACCGCACCCCCGAACGCGCCGATGCGCTGATCGACGCCATGGGCGAACCCGGCCGCGCCATCACCCGGTACTGGGAAGACATCCGCGAGCTGGGCGACTTCGAACTGATCATCAACGCCACCTCGGCCGGGCGCGACCGCGCCAACGAATTCACCCTGCCGCTGGGGCTGGTCAACAGCATGACCACCGCGGTGGACCTCAACTACGGCGAGGCCGCCATCGGCTTCACCGCGTGGGCGCGGTCGGCCGGCTGCCGCAATGTGGTGGACGGGCTGGGCATGCTGGTCGAGCAGGCCGCCGAGAGCTTCCTGCAATGGCATGCGGTGCGCCCGCAGACCGACCCGGTGTACGCCGAACTGCGCGCCGAGCACGCGTTGGCCGGCGAGGACTGAGCCGATGAACATGGAGCTGCTGATTTCCGTGCTGGGCATGACCGCCACGCGCCTGCCGATCCTGATTGCATTGGCCATCTCGGTGGTGTGGGTGATCGATACCCCGCGCACCACCGTGCGTAACGTGGCGTTGTGGTCGCTGATCCTGCTGGCCGTGGCCACCGTGGCCGGGCTGGTGTTGAACCTGGTGCCGATCTGGCTGGTGCAGCAGGGCAACTACGAGTCGATCCGCAGCCTGTCGATGTGGCTGGGCGTGGGCCATTTCGTGCTGGGCCTGCTCGAGGCGCTGGGCGTGGTGCTGCTGGTGTGGGCGCTGACCCGCACGCTGCGCGCCCGCAACGTGGCGGCCGCCGGCTGACCACCGCGCCGGAACGTGCGCCAGCGGGTGTGAACACCGGACCTGCATCCCGGATCTGAACCGGCGCGGAAATCCGCGCCGGTCCCGACCCTCCGCTCGTGAGAAAATACCCGCCGTGATCCAGGCAGGTAGCTCTTGGCGTGACCGAAAAAGTTGAAGCCCCGCGTGCGCTGAACGACGACATGAAGGCCGCCATCCGCGATGCCTACGCCAAGCTGCAGGCCAACACCCCCGGCTTCAGCACCCGGCGTTCGCAGAGCCAGATGATCGGCGTGGTCTCGCGTGCGCTGTCGCACAGCGGCGGCGTTGGTGTGGTCGAAGCCCCTACCGGCGTGGGCAAGTCGCTGGGCTACCTCACCGCTGGCGTGCCGATCGCACTGGCCACCAAAAAGAAGCTGGTGATCAGCACCGGTACGGTGGCCCTGCAGTCGCAGTTGTTCGAGCGCGACATCCCCAACTTCCTCAAGGCCACCGGCATCGAGGCCACGGTGGCCCTGGCCAAGGGCCGCACCCGCTACCTGTGCACGCGCAATGCCGCCGAAGCACATGGCGATGGCGCCCAGGAGGGCATGTTCGAGGACGAGCAACCGCTGTTCGACCGGCCGTTGGCGCCGATCGAGATGGACCTGGCGCAGAAGCTGAGCAAGGACTTCCTGGAAGGGCGCTGGAATGGCGACCTCGACAACGCCCCGGAGACCATCAGCAACACGCTGCGCTCGCGCATCACCACCCCGGCGTCCGGCTGTGCCGGGCGCAAGTGCGCTTATTCGGCGCAGTGCGCGGTGCTGCGCTCACGCAACACCGTGCGCGAGGCGCAGATCGTGGTCACCAACCACGCGCTGTTGTTGTCGGCGCTGTCCATCGGTGAGAGCGACAACGGCCAGCCGCTGATCGCCCCGCCCTCGGACATGCTGCTGGTACTCGACGAAGGCCACCATATCGGCAGCGTGGCCATCGACCAGGGCGCGGCCAGCCTGGCCCTGGACGAGATGGCCAAGCGCACCGGCCGCCTGCAGGTGCTGATCGCCGCCTCCTACCGCGCGGTGGACAAGGACAAGCTGGGCAACCTGCTGCCCAACGAGGCCATCGAAGCGGCGGCCAAGGTCAGCAAACAGCTCAAGGCGTTCCGCGACGTCATCGACCGCAGCTGGCGCCCGGACCCGGCCGCCCAGGAGCCGATGTGGCGCGCCCCGAACGGCCGCCTGCCGGAGATCTGGATGGCCGACATCGAGGCCATCGCCGACGACACCCGCAGCCTGTTCAACTGGGCCCATGCCGCGCTGGCCCAGGTGGCCAAGGGCAAGCCCGAGGATGCCGCCCGCGAACGCCTTCAGCGCAACCTGGGCATGGCGCTGGAGATGATCGAGCAGCAGCACAACCTGTGGACGGCCTGGCGCCGCGAAGACAAGGAAGGCCAACCGCCGATGGCGCGCTGGATCACCCTTTCGCGCGATGGCGACCTGATCCTGCACGGGTCGCCGGTGTCGGCCGCGCACGTCCTGCGCAAACTGCTGTGGGACGAAGTGGATTCGGTGGTGATGACCTCGGCCACGCTCACCGGCGGCGGCGATTTCCAGTCGCTGGCGATCGACAACGGCATTCCGGCCGAAGCCGAGATGGTGTCGCTGGCCTCGCCCTTCGACCTGCCCAACCAGGCCCAGCTGATCGTGCCCGCGTTCCCGGTCACCCCGGACGACCGCGAGCGCCATCCCAAGGAAGTGGCCAAGTACCTGGTCAAGGAACTGGATTGGGGCAAGGGCAGCATCGTGCTATTCACCTCGCGCTGGAAGATGGAAAAGGTGGCCGAGCTGATGCCTGCTGCCCAGCGCAAGCTGATGCTGGTGCAGGGCGAGGGCGCCAAGCAGAAGATGATCGACGAACACCTGCGGCGCACCGCTGCCGGCGAGGGCTCGGTGCTGTTCGGCCTGAATTCGTTCGGCGAAGGCCTGGACCTGCCCGGCGAGGCCTGCACCACGGTGGTGATCACCCAGGTACCGTTCGCGGTGCCCACCGACCCGCAGACCTCCACGCTGAGCGAGTGGTTCGAAAGCCGCGGCCTCAATGCCTTCAACCTGATCGCGATCCCGCACGCGCTGCGCACGCTGACCCAGTTCTCCGGCCGCCTGATCCGCACGTCCACCGACACCGGCCGCGTGATCATCCTCGATTCGCGCCTGCTGACCCGCCGCTACGGCAAACGCATCATCGACGCGTTGCCGCCGTTCAAGCGGGTGATCGGCTAGGAAACCGGTAGAGCCACGTCATGCGTGGCTGCACGGCCTGACCCAGCCGCACACCCCGCCGTTACCCGCCGGGGGTGCGGCAGGCCATCCCGTAGGCATCGCGGTAGGGCTTGCCGAAGCAGCGGACAAAGGCATCCACCACGTCGAGGTTCGGCGGCCAGGCCACCTTCATCGTTTCGCCGCTGGGCAGGGTGAACGAAAAGAACCCGTCCTTGACGTTCGCCTCCGGGGGTACCGGCACGGCTGCCAACGCCGCGCGGGCCGAAAGCAGTTCAGGCTTGTTCTTCTCGATCAGCGCGATGCTGGCATCCACGTAGGGATTCCAGCCCCCGGCATCGGGGGCGGGCTTGTAGGTCTGGCGCATCAGCGCCACGGCCTGCGCATCCTGCCCGGCCTCCGCGCGCACCTGCGCTTCGTGCCAGATCAACGTGGTATTGCCCGCAGCCTTGGGCTGCGCACGGTAGGCCGCGATAAGGTCCGCGGCGGCCAGCTGGCAGGCCGGTTTCTCCGCCATCGGACGCCAGCCGCCGGCCAGGTCCTGGTCGAACTGATCCGGCGACAGCGCCAGCAGCGCGGCGCGATCAACCACGCAATCCTCGGCAAGGGCGGGAAGCGCAGCCAGCGAAACGGCCAGTGCAAGCAGACAGCGAACAGCGCGCATCGTCACCTCCCTGTGCAGAACCATCACCGAAGTGTTTGCCAGCAGCGCGCGTCGGGTCAAGCCGCCCCTTACTCCGACGCCGCCGGACACGCCTCATACGCCAACGCATACGGCTGGTACATGCACCGCACCAACGCATCCACCACGTGCAGCCGCGGGGGCCACGGCACCTGCTCGGCCTCCACCTGCACCTTGCCGTCGCGGACCACCCGGCCCGGTGGCGGCGGTAGCGCAGCCAATCGCGCACGTGCCTGCTTCAACGCCGGCATGTCGTCGTCCAGGAAGGCAATGGTGGCGTCCACATACGCATTCCAGCCGCCCACATCGGCGTGTTTCGGTTTGTAGGTGGTGCGCATCAGCGCGCTGGCCGGGTCGCGTTCCCCGCCCAGTGCGCGCAGCTGCGCCTCGCGCCAGACCAGGGGGGGATCGCCCGCCGCGGCGGGCTGCTGGCGCCGGTAGTCGGCGATGAGCTCGGCGGTTTCCAGCACGCACCCGGGCCGGTCGGCCAGCGGCCGCCAGCCCGCATCCGGATCACCGTCGAACACCTGCAGGGGCAGGGCCAGCACCGCGTCGCGGTTGGCCAGGGTGCATTCGGCCGCCAGCAGCGGGCCGGAAGCGCAGGACAGCGCAAGAAACACCAGGCAATTATTCAGCCGCATCGTCACGTCCATGTGTGAAGGACGCCCAGTATGAAGGCTGCGCGCCGTTCCCGCATGGGCCGCGGTCACCGTTGGCCATGCCGCCCGGATCGGTAGTGCCGGGCTCTGCCCGGCAGCACTTGTTCGTCTACCGGGGTGTGCGATAGATGCCGTTACAGCTTCGACAAATCGCGCACCGCGCCCTTGTCCGCACTCGTCGCCAGCAGCGCGTACGCCTTCAGCGCGCCGGTGACCTTGCGCGGGCGCGCCTCGCGCGGTGTCCAGCCCAGCGCATCCTGCTCGCTGCGGCGCGCGGCCAGCGTGGCGTCATCCACCAGCAGGTCGATGCGGCGCGCGGGGATGTCGATGCGGATGCGGTCGCCTTCCTGCACCAGCCCGATCACCCCGCCGGCGGCGGCTTCGGGCGAGGCGTGGCCGATCGACAGCCCGGAGGTGCCGCCGGAAAAGCGCCCGTCGGTGAGCAGTGCGCACTGCTTGCCCAGGCCCTTGGATTTCAGGTAACTGGTGGGGTACAGCATTTCCTGCATGCCCGGGCCGCCCTTCGGACCTTCGTAGCGGATTACCACCACGTCGCCGGCCACCACCTTATCGGCGAGAATGCCGGCCACCGCCGCGTCCTGGCTTTCGAACACGCGTGCGCGCCCTTCGAAGACGTGGATGGACTCATCCACGCCGGCGGTCTTGACCACGCACCCGTCCACGGCCAGGTTGCCGCGCAGCACGGCCAGCCCGCCTTCGGCCGAGTAGGCGTGGGCGACGCTGCGGATGCAGCCGTCGGCGCGGTCCACGTCCAGCGTGGCCCAGCGCGTGGCCTGGCTGAAGGCCACCTGGGTGGGAATGCCTGCCGGACCGGCGCGGAAGAAGTCGTGCACCTTTTCATCGTCGCTCACGGCCACATCCCAGCGCGCGATCGCGTCGGCCAGACTGCGGCTGTGCACGGTGGGCACGTCGGTATGCAGCAGCCCACCGCGCGCCAGTTCGCCCAGGATGCCGTACACGCCGCCGGCGCGGTGCACGTCTTCCATGTGGTATTTCGGCGTGTTCGGGGCCACCTTGCACAGCTGCGGCACGCGCCGCGACAGCGCGTCGATGGCATGCAGGTCGAAGTCGACCTCCGCTTCCTGCGCGGCCGCCAGCAGGTGCAGGATGGTGTTGGTGGAGCCGCCCATGGCGATGTCCAGGGTCATCGCGTTCTCGAACGCGGCCACGCTGGCGATGGTGCGCGGCAGCGCGTTGGCGTCTTCGCCACCGTACCAGCGATGGCACAGCTCCACGATCAGGCGCCCGGCACGACGGAACAGCTGCTCGCGGTCGGCGTGGGTGGCCAGGGTGGAGCCGTTGCCCGGCAGCGACAGCCCCAGTGCTTCGGTCAGGCAGTTCATCGAGTTGGCGGTGAACATGCCCGAACATGACCCGCAGGTGGGGCAGGCGCTGCGCTCGTACTCGGCGACCTTCTCGTCGCTGGCGCTTTCGTCGGCGGCAATCACCATCGCGTCCACCAGGTCCAGCTTGTGCTCGGACAAGCGGGTCTTGCCGGCTTCCATCGGGCCGCCGGACACGAACACCACCGGGATGTTCAGGCGCAACGCGGCCATCAGCATGCCGGGGGTGATCTTGTCGCAGTTGGAAATGCACACCAGCGCATCGGCGCAGTGCGCGTTGACCATGTACTCCACCGAGTCGGCGATGATCTCGCGGCTCGGCAGCGAATACAGCATGCCGTCGTGGCCCATGGCAATGCCGTCATCCACCGCGATGGTGTTGAACTCCTTGGCCACGCCGCCCACCTGCTCGATCTCGCGCGCCACCAGCTGCCCCAGGTCCTTGAGGTGCACGTGGCCTGGCACGAACTGGGTGAACGAGTTGGCGATGGCGATGATCGGCTTGTGGAAGTCGCCATCGGTCATGCCGGTGGCGCGCCACAGGGCGCGGGCGCCGGCCATGTTGCGGCCGGCGGTGGAGGTGCGGGAGCGGTATTCAGGCATGGTGGCTGGCAGGATCTGGCGGGCCGTGGGGGCGCGTTTCACCTCGATTCTGCCCAAAAATTCCGGTTGCGTTTGCAACCAAGCGCCCGCCGCCCGCAGCGATGGCGGGCCGTGTGGCGCTACGGATTTCTGAAATGCCATTCATCTTCCCGGCTTTGCCGGTTTTGGTTGTTCGGCCCGATGAGGCATGATTGAACCGATAACCGTACAAGGGGGCATGACGCCATGAAACGTTCCAGGACCACCGCGCTGCTGTTGATGAGCGCCGCACCGCTGCTGTTCACCGCCTGCCAGAAGGACGCCGGCGTCCAGACGCAGGAAGGGCTGTACACCTCGGTGGAAGCCTGTACCGAAGCCACCGGTGACCCGTCCAGCTGCCGCACCGCCTTTGCCGAAGCGAAGAAGCAGTCGGCCGATGCGGCGCCCAAGTACGCCTCGCGCGCCGAATGCGAAGCCGAGTACAACGCCGAGCAGTGCGTGGAACAGAAGACCTCCACCGGCCACTCGTTCATCGGCCCGATGATGATGGGCTTCTTCATGTCGCAGATGCTTGGCAACCGTGGCGCCGGCCTGGCGCAGGCCCCGGCGGCCAGCCCGGCCTACCAGGACAAGGCCAAGGGCTGGGCACGCCCGGCCCCGGGTGGCAGCGGCGGCTTGAACACCGCCAGCGGCATCGGCGCCGGCAAGGCCGGCCTGGCCCCGGTCAACGCCACCCCCAACCGCGCCGTGACCGCCAGCCGCGGTGGCTTCGGCAGCACCAGCAGCGGCCGCAGCAGCGTCGGCGGCTGATCGATGCAGCGTGTCCGTATTGCCGAGCGCAGCCAGTGGCGCGCCCGGGCCGAGGAATCCGGCTTCCGCTTCCACACCATCGACGGCCTGCCGTACTGGGATGAAACCGCGTATTACGCCTTCACCCTGCGCCAGATCGAACAGGACATCGAAGACCCCAGCGCCGAGCTGCACGCCATGGCAATGGGGTTGGTGGACGAGGTGGTGGGCAGCGAACAGCTGATGGACCAGTTGGCCATTCCGCCGGCGTTCCGCGACTGGATCGCCGACAGCTGGCGCCGTGGCGAGCCGCACCTGTATGGCCGCCTGGACTTTGCCTACGACGGCACGGGCCCGGCGAAGCTGTACGAACTCAATTACGACACGCCCACGTCGCTGTTCGAGGCCTCGTTCTTCCAGTGGCAGTGGCTGGAAGACCAGCGCAACCAGAACCGCCTGCCGCCCCACGCCGACCAGTTCAACGCGATCCACGAAGCATTGGTGGACCGCTTCGCACAGCTGTCCGCGCAGTTGCCGCCGCCGCTGTACTTCAGCGCGGTGGGCAGCTCGGAGGAAGACCAAGGCACGGTGGCCTACCTGCGCGATTGCGCGGCCCAGGCCGGCCTGCGGGGCGAGGCGATCGCGATCGAAGACATCGGGTTGTCCGAAGACGGTCGCTTCACCGCGATGGATGACACCGTCATTGGCAGCCTGTTCAAGCTGTACCCGCTGGAAGACCTGATGACCGAGTCGTTCGGCCAGGCCTTGCCCGGGTCGGGCGTGCAGCTGCTGGAACCGGCGTGGAAGGCGATTCTGAGCAACAAGGGCGTGCTGCCGTTGTTGTGGCAGCGCCACCGCGGCCATCCCAACCTGCTGCCGGCCGAGTTCGACGATGGCAGCGCGCTGCCACGTGGCTGGGTACGCAAGCCGCTGTTCTCGCGCGAAGGCGCCAACGTGGCCATGCACCTGGCCGATGGCAGCTGGCAGGAGAGCGAAGGCCCGTACACCGGCCCGGCAATCCGCCAGGCCGCGCACCCGCTCACCGCGTTCGACGGCGGTTACCCGCTGGTGGGCAGCTGGGTAGTGGGCGACCAGGCCTGCGGCCTGGGCATCCGCGAAGACAACAGCCGCATCACCCGCGACAGCGCGCGCTTCGTGCCGCACGCGATCATCGACGAAGCGCCGACGCGTATCTACGTCTGATGGCCATGATTTACCGTCGTGATCTGCGCGGCCGCCCGTTGGCCGGCCGGCATCTGGATGATGGGCATGGTCTATGGCGGTACGCGGATCAGGTGGCGGTACGCTGTCACCGCTGCCAATCGCCTGGATGGGTGATCAGAAAGGAGAAAGCCGCCAGCTTTCGGTGCCTGAACTGCAGCGTTGCGCTGGACGGTGGCTGCGGTTGCAGCCGCTGCGGGCCTGGCGACTGGGTGGGGCCGGTGCGTTACAGCGGCCGGCGTCCCTGTGGCTACTGTGGCCATCAGTGGGTCAGTGCCGCAGCGACACGCGAGGTGGCCTCGCCGCCAATGAAATCCCTTGCGGCGAACTGCGCCCAATGTGGACGCAGCAGCGATGTCACCGTCAGCGTGGTGCAGGTCCGCGGTAGCGAAGCGGTCGACCCGCATTTCGGCATGTCGCTGCTGTTGGTTGAGAAAACGGCCGCCGGCTTGCTGTGGGCTTACAACGCGGCTCACCTCCAGGCACTGCACGACTACGCTACTGCGTCGCTGCGCGAGAGCACCGGTATCGCCAATGGGTCAATGTTCTCGCGCCTGCCGCAGTGGATGAAACTGGCACGCAACCGCGTGCTGCTGCAGAAGGCCACCGCCCGTCTGATCGCCAAGGCCAACGCCATCCTCTAGGTACCGACCGTTGGTCGGTACGCGTAGGTTACAGCAGCCCGTCGCGCTTGACCGCCAGATAGCGCTCCACCAGCGCGCCCGGCAACGCATCGGCGGTGACGTCCAGCACCATCACCCGATGGCTGCGCAGGGCCTCATGCGCGTCGCTGCGCTGCTGCAGGTAACGCGCGATCGCACCGGCCTGGGTGGCGTCCTGCAGCGTCTCCACGTCCTGGTCCAGCGCGTCGTCCAGCTCGCGTTCGCGCAGGCTGGCCACGCATACCAGGTGCTGGCGCTGCAGCAGGCGCACCGCGGCGAGCAGGTCTTCGATGTCTTCGTCGCGCACGTTGGTGACCAGCATCACCAGTGAACGTCGCCGTTGGCGCAGGGTGAGTTCGGTGGCGGCGGCCAGGTAATCGGTGGCGACCGGTCGCGCCTGCAGGTCGTAGCTGGCGCGCAGCAGGGCATCGATGGCGCCCATGCCGCGCTGCGGTGCCACCCAGCGGCTGTCGCCGCCGCTGGCAAACAGGCCCACGCCGTCGCCCTGGCGCAACGCCAGGTAGGACACCACCAGCGATGCGTTGAGCACGTGGTCGAAGTGCGACAGCCCGCCTTCGCTGGCCATCATGCGCCGGCCGGTGTCGATCATCAGCATCAGCTGCTGGTTCTTTTCGTCCTGGTACTCGCGCGAAATCAGCTTGCGCGCGCGCGACGTCGCCTTCCAGTCGATCTGGCGCAGGCTGTCACCGATGCGGTACTCGCGCATCTGGTGGAAATCGGTGCCTTCGCCACGGCGACGCTTTAGGTGCGCGCCGACCAGCCGCGAGGCCTGTTCGGCACTGAACAACGCAAAGCGGGTCAGTGGGGCGAAGTTGGGGTACACGCGCACGCTCAACGTCGGCGGCAACGTACGCCGCTGCCACCACAACCGCCACGGCGCCTGCACGCGCAGGTGCACACCGTCCAGTTCGAAACGGCCGCGCGCGGTGGGGGTCACCGTGTACTGGAAACTGCTGGCCACCATCGGCTTGAGCGTGAGCCGGCGCGGCAGGCCCTGCAGTGTCCATTGGCCCGGTGCCAGGTCGAACACCTCCACGCGCTGGTGCAGGCTCGATTCCAGCCGCAGCGTGACCGGCCGCGCCACGTTCAGCGCCAGCGCCTCGGGCATGTCACGCTGGATGCTGGGCGAGGGCTGCCGCCACAGCCGCAGCAGGTCCACCAGCGCCAGCAGCGCGATCGCGCCGCCGGCGGCGGCCCAGCTCCAGCGCGGCCACAGCCCGAACGCCACCGGCAGCCCCAGCAGGCTCCAGGCCAGCAGCAACACCAGCAGCAACGGCGCTGGCCTCATCGGCGCAGCTTCCAGGCGTCAATGGCGGGGCGGGACCTCATTTGCGCGGTGCTTCCACCTTGGCCAGCAACGCTTCAAGCGCGTCGTCGGCACTTTGCCCTTCGATCTGCAGTTCCGGGGCCAGCGCGATGCGGTGGCGCAGCGCCGGCTTGGCGATGTCGCGCACGTCATCGGGGGTGACGAAATCGCGGCCGGCCAGCACCGCCTGCGCGCGCGCGGCACGTACCAGCGCAATGCTGCCGCGCGGGCCCGCGCCCAGCGCGATGCCCGGCCACTGGCGCGTGGCGGCCACGATCCGCACCGCGTAGTCGATCACTTCGGGGTCCACGGTGATCGCGGCGGTGGCCTGCTGCAGGGCCACCACCTCGGCGGCGGTGAGCACGCGCGGCACCTGCGACAGGTCGAAGTCGGCCGCACTGCGGCCGGTGGTGATCGCATCCACCATGCGCTTTTCGTCTTCCAGCTGCGGGTAGTCGATCAGCACCTTGAGCAGGAAACGGTCCAGCTGCGCTTCGGGCAGCGGGTAGGTGCCTTCCTGCTCCACCGGGTTCTGCGTGGCCAGCGCCAAGAACGGCGGGGTCAGCGCGAACGCCTTGCCTTCGATGGTGACCTGGCCTTCCTGCATCACTTCCAGCAGCGCCGACTGGGTCTTGGCCGGGGCACGGTTGATTTCATCGGCCAGCAGCAGGTTGGTGAACACCGGGCCGCGGCGGATCTTGAAGCTCTCCGACTTGGGGTCGTACACCGCGTGCCCGCTGACGTCGCTGGGCATCAGGTCGGGCGTGAACTGCACGCGGCCGTAGTCCAGCTCCAGTGCCTGGGCCAGTGCCCGCACCAGCAGGGTCTTGCCCAGCCCCGGCACGCCTTCGATCAGCACGTGGCCACCGGCCAGCAGCGCGATCAGGATCTGGTCGAGGACCTCCGGTTGGCCGATGAACGCGCGGCCGACCGCGTCGCGCACGGCATCGACGCGTTCAACCAGGCTGGGGCCGGACAGCGCGGCCGGGGCCGGGCTGGGGTCGGGCGGGGACAGCGGCGGCGGCTGGATGGACTCGGTCATAGCAGGTTTCTCATCTGGATCAGCAGGCGGATGCGCTCGCGCAGCGCGGTGAGGTCTTGCGAAGCGGGGACGTGCAGGGCGGTCTGCACGCGGCCATGGGGCCACTGCAGCAACGTGGCGATGGCCTGTACCTGCGCCTCGCCGGTGAGCGCGGCGGCCGTCGGTGCCCGCCGTCGCAGCCGTGCCAGGAACGCACGGCGTACCGCGTCGTACAACAACGGGGCCTTGCCGTATCGCAGCAGGTGCTCGCCACTGGCGCGCACGTGTTCCAGTAGCGAGCGGCGCTCGATGGCCGGCGACGGCAACAGGCTGCCCATGCGCTGCGCGCGCTGCCACAGCCAGGCCAGCAGGGCCAGCAGCAGCGGCACCCAGACCGGCCAGCCCTGGTAGAAGATCCGGTGCCACAGCGAGGGCGGGCGCGAGCCGTATACCAGCCACATCGTGCCCTGGCCATAGCGCGGGGCCAGCAGGTAGCGGGTGAGGTCGCGGTGCGCCTTGTCATGCAGGCCATCAACGAAATCGCCCGGCCTGGTACCGGGGGCGTCAGGCGGGGCAGGGCGGCCACGGCCCTGCATGAAGTCCATATCGGCCAGCACGTCCACACTGCCCTGACCGTGCTGCAGGCGGGCGAACACCAGTCCGTAGGCCTCGCTGTCTTCGTCCTGCTCGCCCCAGCTGCGCGCAAGCGTGATGCCCGGCGGCGGTGCCACGCTGAAGCGGCGGCCGCCGCAGAACTCCACGTGCTGCGGGTCATCGCGCACGTGGAAGGGCTGGCAGCCGGCCTCCATATCGATGCCGTCCACCCCCAGTGCGTCCAGCAACGGGCCATTGCGCTCGAGCAGGTCGTCGCCGGTGATCGGCGGCGTGCGCACCAGCAGGTGGCCGCCGCGTGCCACCCAGTCCAGCAGCGCCTTGGCGGTGGGGGCGGGCAGCAGAGCGCTGTCCTGCAGCAGCACCAAGGTGTCGTGCGGCTGCAGCGCCATCGTGGTCAGGTCCACGCGCGGCTGCGAATGCACCTCGATGCCGTCGGCGCGCAATGCCTGCCCCAGCACGTACAAGGGGTTGTAACTGGCTTCGCCCTGCGGGGGCAGGTGCTGGGTTTCGGTGATGCGCTCGTGCGAGCGCAGGAACAGGATCGTCAACGGCACGCCGATCGCGAGCAGCCCTATCACTACCAACAGCCAGCGCAGGCGCACGCTCATCCGCGCCACCGGAACTGCTGCTGCAGGGTGCTGGCCAGGCTTTCGAAGGCGTCATCGTCGGGCAGTCGTCCGGCATAGGCGGCGTACTGCCACACGCGCACGACGCGCGCGAACAGGCTGCGGTCGGCCGCATCGGGCATGCGCCGCGATACGCGCAGGCACTGCGCCTCGGTGGCGCCGGGCGGCAGCGCCATCTGCGCCCGTTCGCTCATCGATTCCACACTGGCGCGGTACAGCAGCGCCAAGGCCTGGCGTGGCCGTCCCTGTTGCCACAGGGCGCGTGCACGCGCTGCCGCGTCCGGTGGGACCTCCTGCGGCACGGTGATGTCATCTTCGACCACCGCCGACACCGTGGCACGGCGCCGCGCGCCATCGCCGCGCAACCAGCGCAGCCAGCGCGGTGCGGTGACTGCCAGGATCACCAGCAGGACGCCGACCAGCCCCCACAGCATCCACTCGGCGATCTGCGCCGGCAGCAGCGGCCCCTTGGGCCTGCGCGCCGTGTCGGTGTCCTTGGCGTCCGGTGTCTTCTTTTCTTTCGCCGCAGGATCCTGGTCGGTACGTTCCCAGCGGCTGACCTGGCGGGTGGGGCTTTGCAACGGATCCTCATAGGCGCGCTGCACCGCCTGGCGGAAGCCGGCGGTGTCCACGTCATCGCTGCCGAAGATGCCTTCCGCAGTATTGGCCGGGTCGTTGGCATACGTGGCCGTGGGCCGCCCGGCGTCGTGCGTGTCCTTTCTTGCTTCTGCCTCGGCGTCGTCCAGCAGCTGCTCCAGCGAGGGCGCACCGGCGTCGGCCGGCTGGGCGTGCAACGGCGTGCCCGGCCATGCCAGCACCAGCGCAAGCACGAGCAGCGGTGCGGCCGGCTGCAGGCGGTCGCGCAGGCGCCGGAACGCGATCTCCACGTCCCAGGCCTCCATCTCCGTGCGCCGGTTCAAGTACAGCCCGAAGCCGGCGCCGGTGTAGAACGGCCCGATCAACGTGGCCGACAGCCAGAACACCAGGTTGAGCCCGAGCAGGGCCCAGGCCGGGGTGTCGTCGCGCACCATGGCCCACGCCGCGCGCCACGAGTCGGACAGCAGCTCGAGCGGTACGAACAGGAACACCGCCGCGATGCAGCCGGCCACCAGTACCAGTTCGAAGGCCATGCAGGTGGCGGCCAGCAGCAGCGCGTGCCCGAACGCGCCACTGGCGATCGCACGTCGGCGCACACCCCGGTGTTCGGGCGGGTTGCCCTCCAGCAGGTTCACCGGCATCAGCAGCGTGCGCAGCGGGCTGAAACGGCGCCAGCCCAGGTAGCCCCAGAACCCGGCCCAGCCCCACTGGCGCTGGGCGCGCAGGGTCTGCAGGGCAGTGGGCTCGTCGCCGAAGATGCTGCGCGAAATGACATACAGGGCCAGCCGGTCGAACACCGGCTTGAGCCACCACATCAGCAGCCACGCCCAGCCGAATGCATCGGCCCACCATGCCAGCGCGTTGACCAACGCGAAGACGGGCAGGCCCAGCAGCACGATCGGTGTCCAGATCGCGCGTGCATGCCGGCGCACCAGCGCCGTGCCCAGCTCCACCGCTTCCCAGCCGCTTCGTGCGCGCAGCACCACGTCGAGCTGGTCAATGCGCATGCCCGCTCCCACGCCCGCCGCGCCACAACCAGGCGAACACCGCGCTCCACAGCAGGGCGGCCACGGCAAACTTGCCCCACGCGGGTATCTCGGCGATCGAGGACCAGAAGGCTTCGATGAACGCGGCCACCAACAGCATCGCCGCCACGCCCAGGCACAGCCGCGCACCGATCACGCCGCCCTCGATCAATGCATCGATGCGCCGCCTGCGCCCCGGGGCCAGCAGCTTCATGCCCAGCTGCAGGCCGGCGCCCCCGGCGATCACGATCGCGGTCAGTTCGAACGCACCATGCCCGACCACGAAGCGCCAGAACGGATCGCCATGGCCGACGTGCTGCAGATGGCCGGCCACCGCGCCGATGGTGAGCCCGTTGAACAGCAGGATCAGCACCGTGCCCACACCGGCCAGCAGACCACTGGCGAAAGTGCGCAGGCCGATGCTGATGTTGTTCATGATGTAGTAGCCGAACATCATCCAGTCGGTGCCGCTGTCGCGCCCCAGGTGCGGCGCGGCCGGATCGTACATGCGCTCCATCGCGGCGATCTGGGCGTTGTCCATCAGCAGGTGGATGAACTGCGGGTACCACTGCACCAGCGCGAAGGTGCCCACCAGCGGCACCACGAACAGCGCGGTGGCCACCCACATGCTGCGTGCCTGGCTGCGCACCAGCTGTGGAAAATCCGCGAACAGGAATTCCAGCGCACGCCGCCAGCGGGGCGGTGGGGTGCGGTAGAGCAGGCGGTGGCCCTGCTGCATCAGCAGCTGCAGGCGTGCCACCAGCTGCGGGCTGTAGCCGCGCCGGCGGGCCAGCGCGAGCTGCTGGCACAGGCGCCGGTAGTGCTGCGGAATGTCCTCATCATTGAGCCCGTCAGCCGCCGGTTGCCCGCGCCCGCTGCGCGGGTTGTCCCCGCGCGTGGCCAGCCAGTGCTCCAGCGCCTGCCATTCGTGCTGGTAGCGGGCGACGAACTGTTCCTGCCTCATCGGCGCCCCAGCAGCCAGTTGGCCATTGCATACAGGCGCAATACGCCCACCTGGCCACCGCCGCCGCTGAGCGGGGCAACGATGCCGGCCAGTTCCTGCTGGCGCGGTGCGGACAGCCGCGCGGCACGTTCGGCAAAGGCCACCACGGCGGCCTGTTCGGCGGGCTGCAACGGTTGCGGTGGCGCCAGCACGGTGTCGATGGCCACGCTGCCCAGCACCGGGCGCGCGCTGTCGTGGATCACCACGGTGCCGGCGACCAGGTCGCCCAGGCGACGCCCGTGTGCATCGAACAGGCTCGACAGCAGGCCCAGCGCGTAGGCGAATGGCAGCATGTCCACGGTGCGCAGCAGGTTGCGGGTGATGGCCGCCATCCAGCCGATCGGCGCACCGTCGCGCGCGACCACGCGCAGGCCCAGCGCGCGCTTGCCGATGGTGCGGCCCCACAACGCTTCCTGCACGATGGTGTAGGCCCACATCAGCAGGAACATGAGCGCCAGGTAGAGGCCCTGGCCGAACTCGCCGAGGAAGGCCAGCGGAATGCTCAGCATCATCAAGGCGCCGACGCGGATGCTGAAATCGATCGCCCACGCCAGCGCGCGCGGCACCGGACCGGCGGCCGGCAGGTGCAGCGGCACGCCTTCGGGCGTGATCACTTCACGGTAGGTGTCCAGCATCGTCGCGCTCATGCGCGCACGGGGCCGGAAACGATGTGCCGGAATCCTCTCCGGTCTGCTGCCAGCGGGGGCATGCGGTTCTCGACTGCTTCCTGGTCGGCTGTGGACTTTACCGTGCGGCCGGGCCGATGCCCAGCGCTGCGGGCAGGGCGATGGCGGTTGCGACCGTCCCGCGCGCGATCAGCCCAGGTAGGTGTCCTTGAGCCGCACGTAGTGGTCGGCCGAGTAGTGCAGCGATTCGATCTGCTTGCTGGTCAGCGTGCGCACCAGGCGCGCCGGGTTGCCCACCCACAGTTCGCCTTCGCCCACCACCTTGCCCGGGCCCACCACGGCACCGGCGCCGACGAAGCCGTGCTGCTCCACCCGTGCCCCGTCGAGGATGCACGCGCCCATGCCGATCAGGCTGTAATCGCCGATGGTGCAGGCATGGATGATGGTGCCATGGCCCACGGTCACGCCCTCGCCGATCAGCGTCGGGAAGCCTTCCAGGTTGTACGGGCTATGGTGGCTGACATGGATGATGGTGCCGTCCTGGATGTTGCTCCGCGCGCCGATCCTGACATGGTTGACGTCGCCGCGGATCACCGTGCCCGGCCAGACCGACACGTCATCGCCCAGGACCACGTCACCGATGATGGTGCAGGCCGGGTCGATGTAGCAGCGCTCGCCAAGGACGGGACGCTTGTCGAGGTAGGGGCGGATCGGGGACATGCGCAAACTCCGGCAAGGCAGGGGCGGGTACGCCGCCTGCAGCGTTGTCCCGGCCCCTGATGATAACGCGGGGGCGCCCGACGCCCGCCATGCGCAACGGCACGCACCCACCCGGGGGTAGAGCCGACCGTTGGTCGGCTGCCAGGAACCCGGCGGCGGATGCTGTGCAGCCGACCAACGGTCGGCTCTACCGGCATTTGGAGCAGCCGACCAACGGTCGGCTCTACCTGGTGGGGTGCCGCGTTACCCGGCGGGGTGGTGTGTCATGCGGCGCGGATGCGGCGCGCGCGTTCCAGGTGCACCAGCAGAAGCGAGATTCCTGATGATAACGCGGGGGCGCCCGACGCCCGCCATGCGCAACGGCACGCACCCACCCGGGGGTAGAGCCGACCGTTGGTCGGCTGCCAGGAACCCGGCGGCGGATGCTGTGCAGCCGACCAACGGTCGGCTCTACCGGCATTTGGAGCAGCCGACCAACGGTCGGCTCTACCTGGTGGGGTGCCGCGTTACCCGGTGGGGTGGCGTGTTATGCCGTGGGGTGGCGTGCTATGCGGCGCGGATGCGGCGCGCGCGTTCCAGGTGCACCAGCAGCAGCGAGATCCCTGATGATAACGCGGGGGCGCCCGCCGCCCGCCATGCGCAACGGCACGCACCCACCCGGGGGTAGAGCCGACCGTTGGTCGGCTGCCAGGAACCCGGCGGCGGATGCTGTGCAGCCGACCAACGGTCGGCTCTACCGGCATTTGGAGCAGCCGACCAACGGTCGGCTCTACCTGGTGGGGTGCCGCGTTACCCGGTGGGGTGGCGTGTTATGCGGCGGGGTGGTGTGTCATGCGGCGCGGATGCGGCGCGCGCGTTCCAGGTGCACCAGCAGCAGCGAGATCGCGGCCGGGGTCATGCCGGGGATGCGCTGGGCCTGGCCGATGGTCTGCGGGCGCACGCGTTCGAGCTTCTGCTGCACCTCGGCCGACAACCCGCGCACGCCGGCGTAGTCGAAGTCGCTGGCGATGGCGGTGTTCTCGTGGCGCTGCTGGCGCGCGATCTCATCGCGCTGGCGGTCCAGGTAGCCGGCGTACTTCACGCCGATCTCGACCTGTTCGGCCACCTTCGGGTCGGCCACCGCCGGCCCCAGTGACGGCACCTGCATGAGCTGGGCGTAGTCCAGTTCGGGGCGCTTGATCAGGTCCAGCACGTTGGTTTCGCGGCTGACCGCCACGCCCAGCGTGGCTTCCACTTCGCGGCCCAGTGCATTGCCGGGGGTGGCCCAGAGCGCGCGCAGGCGTGCCGATTCCGTGGCCACCGCCTCCTGCTTGGTCTGGAACGCGGCCCAGCGGCGGTCATCCACCAGGCCCAGTTCGCGGCCGGTGCCGGTCAGGCGCACGTCGGCGTTGTCCTCGCGCAGCTGCAGGCGGTATTCGGCGCGGCTGGTGAACATGCGGTACGGCTCGGTGGTGCCGTGGGTGATCAGGTCGTCGACCAGCACGCCCAGGTACGCCTCGTCGCGGCGCGGGCACCAGCCGGCCTGTTCGCGCACGTGGCGGGCGGCGTTGATGCCGGCCAGCAGGCCCTGCGCGGCGGCTTCTTCATAGCCGGTGGTGCCGTTGATCTGGCCGGCGAAGAACAGCCCGGACACGCTCTTGGTCTGCAGGGTGTTGTCGAGCCCGCGCGGGTCGAAGAAGTCGTACTCGATCGCGTAGCCGGGGCGGGTGATGTGTGCGTTCTCGAAACCGGTGATGCTGCGCACCAGCGCCAGCTGCACGTCGAACGGCAGCGAGGTGGAAATGCCGTTGGGGTAGATCTCCACCACGTCCAGCCCTTCGGGCTCGACGAAGATCTGGTGGCTGGCCTTCTCGGCGAAGCGCACCACCTTGTCTTCGATCGACGGGCAGTAACGCGGGCCGATGCCTTCGATCTGGCCGCTGTACAGCGGCGAGCGGTGCAGGGCGCTGCGGATGATCTCGTGCGTGCGCTCGCTGGTGTGGGTGATCCAGCAGCTCACCTGGGCCGGGTGTTCGGCCTGGTCACCCAGGAAGGACATCACCGGGCGCGGGTCGTCGCCGGGCTGCTCGTCCATTACGCGGTAGTCCAGCGAACGGCCGTCGATGCGCGGCGGCGTGCCGGTCTTCAGGCGGTCGATCACGAACGGACGCTCGCGCAGGCGCGCGGCCAGCGTGGTGGCCGGCGGGTCGCCCATGCGGCCGGCGGCGTACTGGGTCTGGCCCACGTGGATCTTGCCGGCCAGGAAGGTGCCTGCGGTGAGCACCACGGCCGGGGCGTGGAAGGTCAGCCCGGTCTGGGTGATCGCGCCGCGCACGGTGTCGCCGTCGATCACCAGGTCGTCCACCGCTGCCTGGAACACGGTCAGGTTCGGCTGGGCTTCCACGATCTGGCGGATCGCCATGCGGTAGAGGTTGCGGTCGGCCTGGCAGCGGGTGGCGCGCACGGCCGGGCCCTTGGAGGCATTGAGGGTGCGCCACTGGATGCCGGCGCGGTCGGCGGCATGCGCCATGGCCCCGCCCAGGGCGTCGATCTCCTTCACCAGGTGGCCCTTGCCGATCCCGCCGATGGCCGGGTTGCAGCTCATCGCGCCGATGGTTTCCACGTTGTGGGTCAGCAGCAAGGTGCGTGCGCCGCTGCGCGCAGCCGCCAGCGCAGCTTCGGTGCCGGCGTGGCCGCCGCCGATGACGATGACGTCGTAACGGTAGAAGGAGTCGGTCATTTCGATGGGGCTCGGGGGCACGGGGGCCCGGAACGGCCCTGGAAGCAGGGCGTGGGTGGTGATTTTAGCGCCAATCGTGGCTGTCGCTGAAATCAACCCTCAAGTTGGCACGTTTTCTGCAGATAACCCAATAGCACCCAGGCTGGCAGGCGCCGTTTGGCGTTACGGACCGGAATTGGAACAGGGGCCGGTCCATGCGCAACCAGGGGAAGCAGAAGGGCCGGCAGTCGGGGGACTGCCGGCCCTGTTTTTTTGCGCCCATGCCACGATCCAAAAACAGAAGGCCCCGCCATGGCGGGGCCTTCTGCGTTGTAGGTGCCGACATCCGACAGGGCCGGAACAGGGGGGATCCAGAGAATCCCGGCGGATATCGACATAGAGCTGGATGTGACGTGCCGTGTCGCTTTTGTCACTTTGCGACCGAGGCCGTCACCACCCGCCTAGAGTGAACCGGGTGGGTGGTGAAAATCAAGATGGATCAGGGCTCAACTGTGCGCTGGTTCAAATTGTCCATGTTCCGCCACGGCGAACCGTTGGACCGCTGGGCCGGGCGCGGCGCCTGGGCGGGGCGTGCCTGCGGCGGCGGCGACGGACGCTGTTGCTGAGGCGGCCGACCGCCCACCGAATCCATGTTCCGCCACGGCGAGCCGCCGTTGTACGACGGGCGCGGGCGATCCGGGCGATCCGGCCGCACCGGCGGATTGCCCCCGTTGCCCGGACGCGGCGGCGGGCGGTGGTTGTGCGGGGGGCGATAGTTCGGATACGGGCGGTAATACGGGTTGCCGTAGCCATAGCCACCGCCGTAGTACCCGCCACCGTAGTAGCCGGGGCCGTAACCGGACGGGTACCCATAGGGATAGCGGTACTCCACCGACGGCGCGCCGTGGTAGTAACCGCTGCCGGCACCACCGCCGACATAGTCGTAGGTGGCGCAGCCGGACAGGGCCAACAGCAGGCCACCGGCGAACATCAGGCGCATTTTCATGATGGGTTCCCCCCGAGGGTATGCGGCCAGCTTCGGCCCGGCGCATTGAATCGGCCCTTAACTCCGGCTCGATCCGCTGAATGATTGCCATCGTGTCACGTTCAGGCGGGGCGGTGCGAACCGGGGCCATACGTTAATCTTGCGTCATGAGCGATTCACCCTTGCCCTGTGTCGACGACCTGCTGGCGGCCGCCGCACGCATTGCCCCGCATGCCAGCGTGACCCCGGTGCTGCACTCGCGCGCCCTGGACGGGTTGGCGGGGGCGTCGCTGCTGTTCAAGGGCGAGCACCTGCAGCGTGGCGGGGCCTTCAAGTTCCGCGGGGCCTGCAACGCTGTCTGGTCGCTGGACCCGGACCAGGCCGCACGCGGGGTGGTCACCCATTCCTCGGGCAACCACGGTGCCGCGTTGGCGCTGGCCGCGCGTACCCGCGGCATCGCCTGCAACGTGGTGGTGCCGCAGGGCGCGGTGGGCGCGAAGCTGGCCAACATCGCCCGGCACGGCGCCACCGTGTGGCGCTGCGAGGCCAGCATCGCCGCGCGTGAAGCCATGTGCGCGCAGGTGCAGGCCGAGACCGGCGCCAGCCTGGTGCACCCCTATGCCGACCCGCGGGTGATCGCCGGGCAGGGCACGGCGGCGCTGGAGCTGCTGCGCAGCCACGGCCCGTTCGACGTGGTGGTGGTGCCGGTGGGCGGCGGCGGGCTGGCATCGGGCACGCGGCTGGCATTGCAGGCGCTGGCACCGCAGACCCGACTGGTGCTGGCCGAGCCGGAGGGCGCGGCCGATACCGCGCGCTCGCTGGCGGCCGGCGAACGCCGCATCGATTTCACCCCGGACACGCTGTGCGATGGCCTGCGCACCACCTTGGGCGCACCGAACTTCGCGCTGCTGCACGGCGCGGCCGAGGTCATCACCGTGGCCGATACCGCCACCGTGGCGGCCATGCGCCTGCTCTGGCAGGTGCTCAAGCAGGTGGTGGAACCGTCGTCGGCGATCACGCTGGCGGCCATCCTCGCCACCCCGGAGCGGTTTGCCGGGCAGCGGGTAGGCGTGGTGCTGTCGGGCGGCAATGTCGACCTGGATGCCTTGCCGTGGGTGCGCGCATGAGCCGCCGTGCCGGGGTCGGGCTGCTGGGCTGGGTATGGCGGCTGTGCATTCTGCTGGTGGCCTGGCTGCTGGGCGTCACCGCGTGGATCGTGTGGGTGGGCGAGCGCGACCAGGCGGCCAAGGCCGACGCGATCATCGTGCTGGGCGCGGCCGCGTATGACGCCAAGCCGTCACCGGTGTTTGAGGAACGCATCCGCCATGGCCTGGATCTGTACGAGGCCGGCTATGCGCCGCTTCTGATTTTCACCGGCGGCTACGGCGGTACCGGCGCGCGCTTCTCCGAATCGCAGGTGGCGCGCCGCTATGCGCTCAAGCAGGGGATTCCGGACGAGGCGATCCTGATCGAGACCGCCTCGCGCACCACCCGCCAGAACTTGATCGAGGCGCGGCGGTTGATGCAGCAGCGCAAGCTGCACCGGGTGATCATCGTCAGCGACCCGCTGCACATGGCGCGCGCGCTGCGGCTGGCGCGCGAGCTGGGCATCGATGCGCTGGCCTCCTCCACCCCGAGCACGCGCTTCCGCAGCTTCCACACCAGCTGGAAATTCCTGGTGCAGGAGATCTATTTCTTCCACCGGGACCTGTTCCCGGCGTAGAGCGGGGCTCTGCCCCGCTGACGGTATGTCGCAGCGGGGCAGAGCCCCGCTCTACGGGGTGGTGGTGTGTCGCGGCGGGGCAGAGCCCCGCTCTACGGGGTGACGGTATGTCGCAGCGGGGCAGAGCCCCGCTCTACGGGGTGATGGTGTGTCGCGGCGGGGCAGAGCCCCGCTCTACGGGGTGCGGCGGCGGATCGGGATGGCCGATACCGGCACGCTGGCCACGTCGCGGCCCTGTTCGCGGATCGGGGCGCCGGCTTCGGGCGCCCAGGCGTGGGCGTAGATCACTTCCCAGCTGCTGGGCAGCTTGCCGTCTTCGCGGCGCAGCGGTTCGTAGGCGGCGCGGGCGGCGGCGAAGCGGCCGCGGCCGGTGAGCGTGTGGCGGCGGTCATGGCGCGCGTTGGTGGCACCGATGGCCTGCAGCTCGCGCATCAGTGCGGTCATGTCGTCGTAGGTGAGGGTGAACAGGTCGCGGTCCAGCACCGGGTCGCGGAAGCCAGCCATCATCAGCGCGTCGCCGAACTGCGCGATCGGCGCGAAGCGGCTCACGTGCGGCACCGCGTCGGCCTGGCTGAAGGCGTCGCGCAGTTCGATCAGCGTTTCCGGGCCGAAGGTGGAGCACAGCAGCAGCCCACCCGGCTTGAGCACGCGGCGGAACCCGGCAAACACCGCCGGCAGGTCCTCGACCCACTGCAGGCACAGGTTGCTGTAGATCACATCCACGCTCTGGTCCAGCAACGGCAGCGCCTGCGCATCGGCGCATACGCGGGTGAACGGCTTCCACCAGCCGGCCTGCTTCTTGGCCTCGCGCAGCATCGGTTCGGCCAGGTCCAGCGCGATCACCTGCGCCTTGGGCCAGCGCTTCTTCATCGCCGCGGTGGCGTGGCCGGTGCCGCTGCCCACGTCCAGCACGACCTGCGGCTGGCGGTCTTCCAGGTAGTCCAGCGATTCCAGCAGGCGTTTTTCCACCTCGCGCTGCAGCGCGGCGGCGGCGTCGTAGCTGGCGGCGGCACGCGAGAACGCGCGGCGGACGTGGCGGGGATCGAAGCTGGACGTCATGGAAGGCTCACTGCGAAAACAAGGGTGCGAAGGTCAGAACGTGCCCGGGTAGGCGCCGCCGTCGATCAGCAGGTTCTGCCCGGTGATGTACCCGGCGTGCGCGCTGCACAGGAAGGCGCAGGCGGCGCCGAACTCGTCGGCGGTGCCGAAGCGGCCGGCCGGGATGTGGGTGCGTTTGCGCTCGGCGATCTGGCCGGCGTCGATGCCCTGCTGCTGGGCCAGGTAGGCGAAGTTGCCGCGCAGGCGGTCGGTGTCGAACTGGCCGGGCAGCAGGTTGTTGAGGGTGACGTTGTGGGCCACGGTCTTGCGGGCCAGGCCGGCGACGAAGCCGGTGAGCCCCGAGCGCGCGCCGTTGGACAGCCCCAGGATGTCGATGGGCGCCTTCACCGAGGAGGAGGTGATGTTGACCACGCGGCCGAAGCCGCGCTCGATCATGCCGTCCACGGTGGCGCGGATCAGTTCGATCGGGGCCAGCATGTTGGCATCCAGCGCGGCGATCCAGTCGTCGCGGGTGAACTGGCGGAAATCCCCGGCGGGCGGGCCGCCAGCGTTGTTGACCAGGATGTCGACCTGCGGGCAAGCGGCCAGGGCCGCATCGCGGCCGGCCACGGTGGTGATGTCGGCGACCACGCCGACCACCGTGCGCGCGCCGGGCAGCGCCTGCAGTTCCAGCACCGCGCGGTCGAGCGCGTCTTCACCACGTGCGGCCACCACGACATTCACACCCTCGCGCACCAGTGCACGGGCGCAGCCCAACCCCAGGCCCTTGCTGGCGGCGCAGACCAGCGCCCAGCGACCGGCGATTCCAAGATCCATGGGTCACTCCTGCAGTGAAAGACGGGCGTACATGATCGGCGATGCGCGCGGTGGCTGGGTCAGGGAAGGCCGGCAACGAAGTGTTGCAGCTGCGTGGCCACCGCGTCGGTGTGGCCCAGGAACGGCGCATGGCCGCCCTGGGCGATCACATGCGCCTGCGCGCCCGGCGCCAACGTGGCGGCCGCCTGCATGGCGCGCGCGGAGACCAGCCGGTCGCGCGCGCCGGCCAGCCACAGACTCGGCTTGCCCAGCCCGGCCAGGGCGCCGCGCAGGTCGCTGTTCTCGAGCAGGCGCAGCCCCTCCTGGAGCGCACGCGCGGCCGGCTCACCGCGCGCGATGAGCATCTCGCGCAGGGTGCGCAGTTCCTGCCGGGCGTGTTCGGACCCCATCGCATCCAGCGCCAGGAAACGCTCCAGGGTGCCGCGGTAGTCCTGCGCCAGGTCCTGCCCGAACTGTTCGAACACCGCCGGTTCCACCGCGTGCGGCCAGTCGTCGCCGCGCACGAAACGCGGGGTGGCGGCGATCATCACCACCGCGCGCACCTGCGGCAGCGTGGCGGCGGCATGCAGGGCGAACAGCCCGCCCAGCGACCAGCCGCACCACACCGCCGGTGGCGTGGCGGCCGCGATGGCGTTGACCACGTGGGGCAGCCGCAGCGGCGTGGCATCGTCGTGGCTGAAACCATGGCCGGGCAGGTCCACCAGATGCAGCTGGTACTGCGCGGCCAGGCGGTCCACCAGCGGCGCGAACACGCCGCCATGCAGTGCCCAGCCATGGATGAGCACCAGCGCCGGCCCGGTGCCGACCACCTCGATATGCAGGCTCACAGCACCGGGCTCACGCGCTCAGTGCATCCAGCGACTGCTGGCGCAGCACGGTATCGCGCGCGTGCCCGATCGCGTCGGTGAGCGCGCGCACCTGCGCCGGGGTGTGCAGTGCCGACAAGGTCACGCGCAGGCGCGCTTTTCCTTCCGGCACGGTAGGCGGACGGATCGCGCTGACCAGGAAGCCGGAGGCTTCCAGCGCGGCCGACAAGGCCATCACGGTGGACTCGGCGCCGCACAGCAACGGCTGGATCGGCGTATCGGATGGCATCAGTTCCAACCCGTGCTGGCGCGCACCGGCACGGAACACGGCGATCAGCTCGCCGAGCTTTTCGCGTCGCCAGTCGTCACGCCGGGCCAGTTTCACCGCCGCCAGCGAGGCAGCCGCCTGTGCCGGCGACACCGCCGTGGTGTAGATGTACGGGCGGGCGGTTTCGGCCAGGTGCTGGATCAGGGCGTCATCGCCCAGCACCACCGCGCCACTGCCACCCAGCGCCTTGCCCAGGGTGGCCAGCTGCAGCGGTATGTCGGCCACGCCCAGCCCGGCATCGGCCACGCAGCCGCGGCCATGTTCGCCCACCACGCCGATGCCATGCGCGTCGTCCACGTACAACAGCGCTTCCTGCATGCGCGCCACCAACGACAGCGAGCGCAGCGGGGCGATGTCGCCGTCCATGCTGAACACGCCATCGGTGACCAGCATCGCCGCGCCGTCGGGCGCGTGCTTCAACTGGCGCAGCGCGCCTTCGGTGTCCAGGTGCGGGTAACGGCGCAGCCGGCAACCGGCCAGGCGCGTGGCGTCGAGCAGGCTGGCGTGGTTGAGCCGGTCCTGCACGCACACATCGTCCTCTTCGCTGAGCAACGCCTGCTGCACCGCCAGGTTGGCGGCAAAGCCGCTGCCGAACAGCAGCGCGCGCGGGTAGCCGAGCCACTCGGCCATTTCCCGCTCCAGCGCCTCGTGCAGCGCATGGTGGCCGCAGATCAGGTGCGAAGCGGTGGCACCGGTGCCCTCGCGCGCGGCGGCATCCTGTAGCGCGCTGACCACCCCGAACTGTTGCGACAGCCCCAGGTAGTCATTGCTGCAGAAGCCGGTGAGCCATTGGCCGTCGATCTCCAGCCGCACGCCGTCGCGACGGGTCACCGTGCGGCGCACGCGGATGCGGCCCTGCGCGTCGCGGAGCTTGCGCTGGGCCTGGATGCGGTCGTGCAGGTCGGGGCGGGCCATGGTCGTCGGCTGGCATGGATGGGCGGTTAGCGTACCCGGTTGGCGGGCGCGGCGCTGCCCCGGGGGGCGGGCACCGGGCGGGCCTCAGGCCGCCTGCTCGCAGCCGCCACCGCAACGCCCTGTGTCCTGGGTGATGTCGGCATGGACCGTGCCGGGACGGTCGTGGTCGGCCGCATCCACCTGCACCGGCATCGGGCGCAGGCCCAGCCGCGCGAACAGGGCCAGGTCGCGTTCGGTGTCGGGGTTGCCGGTGGTCAGCAGCTTTTCCCCGTAGAAGATCGAGTTGGCCCCGGCCAGGAAGCACAGCGCCTGCAGCTCGTCGCTCATCGCCTCGCGCCCGGCCGACAGCCGCACCATCGCGCGGGGCATGGCGATGCGCGCCACCGCGATCATCCGCACGAACTCGAACGGGTCCAGTTCGGCGGTGCCGTGCAGGGGCGTGCCGGCCACCTGCACCAGCCGGTTGATCGGCACCGAATCGGGGTGGGCCGGCAGGTTGGCCAGCGCCAGCAGCAGCCCGGCGCGGTGCTCGCGGGTCTCGCCCATGCCCACGATGCCGCCGCAGCAGGTCTTCAAGCCGGCGTCGCGCACGTGGCCCAGCGTGTCCAGGCGGTCCTGGTACTGGCGGGTATGGATGATCGAGTCGTAATAGTCCGGCGCGGTGTCCAGGTTGTGGTTGTAGTAGTCCAACCCGGCCTCGCGCAGCGCCACGGCCTGCTCGCCACTGAGCATGCCCAGCGTGGCGCAGGTTTCCAGGCCCAACGCCTTCACCTCGCGGATCATCGCCGCCACCTTGGGGATGTCGCGTTCCTTGGGCGAACGCCAGGCCGCGCCCATGCAGAACCGCGACGCACCCGCCGCCTTGGCCTGCCGCGCCTTGGCCACCACGTCCTCGGTGGCCATCAGCTTCTGCGCATCCACCCCGGTGCTGTAGCGCTGGGCCTGCGGGCAATACGCGCAGTCTTCGGGGCAGCCGCCGGTCTTGACCGACAGCAGCGTGGACACCTGCACCTGCGCCGGATCGAAGTGCTCGCGGTGCACGCTGGCGGCGCGGTGCAGCAGCGCCGGCAACGGCAGCGCGAACAGGGCCAGCAGCTCCTCGCTGCGCCAGTCGTGGCGGATGTCGCTCGGCATGGAGCAGCCCTTTGCGTGCAGGAACGGGGGCGGAAGTGTGGTCGCTGACGCAACCTGCTGTCAACCAAATGGCGATACAAAAGGTTTACAGAAAGATAGTGCCGGCCGCCGGCCGACACCCCGGCCAACCCCAAACTCACTACAGTCTCCACCCAAGCACCAGAAGGAGACCGCATGTCCCTGCCCCGTTTCACCTACCACCCCGACCCGCTCGCCACCGGCAGCGTCGTCGCCTCCGCCACGGTCTGCGTCAGCTGCCACCAGGCGCGCGGCTACGTCTACACCGGCCCGGTGTATGCCGAAGAAGAGTACGACGCGGAGATCTGCCCGTGGTGCATTGCCGACGGGTCGGCCAGCGCGCGGCTCGATGCCAGCTTCACCGATGACGAAGGCATTGGCGGCGGCGGTGAATGGGACGAAGTACCCGAGGCGGTGGTCGAGGAAGTTGCGCGACGCACTCCCGGCTTCAGCGCCTGGCAGCAGGAAAAGTGGTGGACCCACTGCGGGGACGCGGGCCAGTTCATTGGCCGTGCCGGGCAGGCGGAACTGCAGGCACTGGGCGCAGGCGCGATTGCGGCGATCCAGGACAGCACCGGGCTGGATGATGGCCCGCAGTGGGACCATTTCTTCGGCGCGCTGCGCAAGGACGGTTCGCCTACCGCGTACATGTTCCGCTGCACGCAGTGTGGCGAACTGGGTGGCTACCAGGACTGCGATTGATCGGCGGGTGCGCCCGGTAGAAGGCCGACCGCACGCACCGGCAAGCACCGACAGACACGCCCGGGGGCAGGCCGCCACACTGGGGCCGGCCTCTTCAAGCGGTGATCGCATGCTTGCCCGGTTGTCTGCTGCGCTGACCTGGCTGGGCCGGCAGGCCCTGCCACTGCGCTGCCTGGTCTGCGAAGAACCCGGCAGCGCCGGGCTGGACCTGTGCGCGGCCTGCCATGCCGCCCTGCCCTGGAACGACCACGCATGCCCGCTGTGCGCGCTGCCGCTGCCGGAGGGCACGCCGGCGCGGCGCTGTGGCGCCTGCCTGCATGACCCGCCCCGGCAGGCTGCCGCTGGCGCGGCGTTCCTGTACGCCGCACCGGTGGACCAGCTGCTGCGTCGCTTCAAGTTCCACCACGACCTGGCCGCCGGGCGTCTGCTGTCGCAGTTGATGCTGCAGCGGGTGCCCGGTTTCGTCATCGGCCCGCTGGCCCCGGTGCCGCTGCACCGCCAACGGTTGCGCACGCGCGGCTACGACCAGGCGTTGGAACTCACCCGGCCGTTGGCGCGCGCGCTGCGGCAGCCGCTGTGGTGCGGACTGCATCGGGATCGGTCGACGGCCGCGCAGTCGGCGCTGGATGCCGATGCGCGGCGGCGCAACCTGCACGACGCCTTTGCGATCACCACCCCACCGCCGGCGCGATTGACCGTGGTGGATGACGTGATGACCACCGGCGCCACGCTCGACGCGGCCGTGCACGCGTTGCAACGCGTTGGCCTGCCCGACCCCGCGGTGTGGGTCTGCGCACGGGTGCCGTGAGTGGCCGCTCTATACTCGGAAGCTGTCATAGGGAAAGACCGCTGCCGATGGATCCGTTCGCCACGTTCGACTTCTCCGATTTCTGGGACGACTGCGAGTACTCGCAGCAGAACTACCAGGAACCGCCGCCCAGCGACGCGCTCATTGCCGAGCTGCAGGCCGAGCTGGGCTATCGCTTCCCCGATGCGTACATCGCACTGGCCCGTCGCCACAACGGCGGCCTGCTGCAGCGCAGCTGCCACCCGATGGACGAGGCCACCAGCTGGGCCGACGACCACATCGAGGTCACCGGCCTGCACGCGATTGGCCGCCAGGCACGGTATTCGCTTGGCGGGGAGATCGGCACGCGGTTCATGCAGCGCGAGTGGGGCTACCCGGACATCGGCATCGTCATCGCCGATTGCCCCAGCGCCGGGCACGACCTGATCATGCTCGACTACCGCCAGTGCGGCCCCCAGGGCGAGCCGCAGGTGGTGCACGTGGACCAGGGCGACGACTACCAGATCACCGTGGTAGCACCTGACTTCGCCACGTTCATCCACGGACTGGTGGATGAAGAAGCGTTCGACGATGCAGCCGAAACCCTGGAGATCGACCTGATCACGGTGGACCGGGGCACGCTGTCGCCGATCGTGCAGCGCGCGCTGGAGGTATCGGCCGCTGTGCTGCCCGACGGTGAGCGCGCGCTGCGTGCGCTGGCGCGCCGGATCACCGAGGAAAAGGGCTTCTTCGCGCTGCATGCCGATCCCGATTCGCACCGGATGTACGACCTGATGTTCTGGTTGTACTCGCAGCTGACCACGGCCACCTCGTTCACGCATTTCCTCAAGCTCCCCGCCGAGCAGGACGACTACGCAACGCCGTGCTACGAACTCATGGTGCCGTTCGACCTGGTCGTGGCGCCCTTCGGCTTCAAGACCGGTGGGTTCGCGCCCGGCTTCGTCGAAGAGTGGTGGGATACACGGGTGGCCGAGGGGGCGATCGTGCCGGTGGAGGGCGGTTGGCGCTTCAGCGCGGCGGCCGAACAGGCGCTGCTGGATGAGCTGAAGGCAGTGCCAGGCGACGCCGCGGTGTGACTGCGGCTTTCATGCGCCGGCGCTAGCATGGGCTGTTCCCCCTCCCTGCATGGAGCCGCGCATGAACATTCCGGTATCGCCTCTGGTGTCGCTGCTTGCCCGCAGCTGGTGGGTACTGCTGTTGTACGGCCTGGTCGCGCTGGTGTTTGGTGCGGTCGCCATCCTGCAGCCGCTCGCGGCCGCCACCGCGCTGGCATGGGCGATCGGCGTGATGGCCGTGGTGGAGGGCGTGATCAGTCTGGTTGCGCTGTTCGGCGGCAACAGCGGGGTATCGCGCGGTTGGCTGGCGGTGTACGCGCTGGCATCGCTGGTGTTCGGCGTGCTGGCGGTGATCAATCCGTTGGCCACGGCCAGCGTGCTGGTGCTGCTGCTGGCGGTGTGGCTGATCGTGGCCGGCATCCACCGCATCGTGTTCGCGGTGCGCGTGCGCCGCCACATCCAGGGCGAATGGCTGCTGATTCTCAGCGGCGTGCTGGCGATCGTGCTGGGCGCGCTGCTGGTGGCCAACCCGCTGGCCGGTATCGCCGTCACGACCTTGTGGATCGGAATCGGCAGCCTCATCTATGGCGTACTGCAGGTGGTGGTGGCGTTCCGCCTTCGCCGCCTGCGCTGACCGGTGCCGGGCCAGGCCCGCACCCCCTGACAGGGAGGAGGGCGTATGCGCAGGATGTTTCTTGCCGTGATGTTGCTGGCCGGCACGGTCGGCCTGGCCGGTTGCCAGCAGATCCAGCAGGTGTTCGATCCCCCCTCCTCGGCGGCACCGTTGCCGCAGGCCCGGATCCTGATGCGCGACGTGGACGAGCACGGCAGCGCCGCTGCCACCCTGTTGAAGGACGAGAACGGACGACCGCTGGCCGTGCTGGAACCAGCGTTCATCACCACCGCCGATATCGCATCGGTCGCGCTGGACCGCAACACACAGGGTGGCGAGCCGCTGCTGAGTCTGACCATGACCGACGCCGCCGCGCCGCGCATCCAGGCCGCCACCGAGGCCCGGATTGGCCGCCGGGTGGCCTTCAGCGTTGGCGACAAGGTGCTGTCGGTGGCCACCATCCAGGGGCCATTCGGCAAGGGCATGCAGGTGTCCGGCCTGGGCGATGCCACCCAGGCCCAGCGCATGTACACCGAAATCACCGGAAAAACGCCCTGAGCACATCGCTGCCCGCCGTTGGGACGGTCGGGCAGGCGGCCGGGCAGAGCCCGGCGCTACGGTAGGGCGAGCAGAGTCGGAGCCCGGCAGTACGCGTCAGCGGAAGTTGGCTTCGATCTGCTCCAGCGACTTGCCCTTGGTTTCCGGCAGCCAGAACGCGGCGATCAGGAAGTACAGCAGCGTGCACGCTGCCCAGAAGAAGAACATGCTGGCGTAGCCGTGGTGGCCCACGGTGGGCAGGAAGATCGCGGCGATCACGGTGGACACGAACTGGTTGATCAGCAGCGCGATGCTCATGCCGTTGGAGCGGATGCGGGTGGGCATCAGTTCGGACAGCGCCAGCCACACGCACACGCCCGGACCCACCGCGAAGAACGCCACGAACAGCAGGATGCAGCCGGCCACCAGCCAGCCGTGGGTGGGCGAGGGCACCGGACCGATCATCGCGCGCTCGATCACCAGCGGCGCCTGCGCGGCGTGGGCGGGATCGGGGAAGGGGTTGAGGTGCAGCCGGCGGAAGAACGCGCCGATCACGCTGTCGGCCGATACCGCGTCTTCGCGACGGATCTGCAGCGTGGCGTCGATCGGGTTGTCGCTGCGCAGCGAACGCACGTTGCTGAAACCGCCGTACGCATACGACACGGTGAGCTGCTGCGGGGCGTCGCCGGCATTGCGGTCCAGGCGCTGCCACTGGGCCGCATCCAGCGGCAGGGACAAAGTGCTGCCGGCCACCTGCTGCTGCAGCTGCGCCTGCACGTCCAGCCGCCCGTGCTCGCTTTTGACGAACAGCAGCGCGGCGGCCAGCAGGGCCACGGTGATGCCGCCGGTGCCCAACATCAGCAGGAACTTGCGGCCCTTGCGGTCCACCAGCACCAGCGCCACAACGGTCATCACCGCGTTGAGCAGCTTGATCGCCACGTCGGCGCCGTTGGCCACCGACCCGGGCAGGCCGGCCTGGTTGAGGATGTTGACCGCATAGGCCAGCACCGAGTTGATGCCGGTGGCCTGGGTGAAGGCCAGCACCAGGCAGGCCAGCACGAACGGCCATACATAGCGACGGCTGAGCAGCGGGTCGCGCGTGCCGGTGGCGCCGGTCTGCACGGCATCCGGTGCCTGGATGCGCTGCAGGGTGGGTTCCACATCGCGGGGCGCCACCGTGCGTTGCAGGGCAAGCCGCGCCTTCTCGATACGGCCACGGCGCACCAGCCAGCGCGGTGATTCGCTGATGAGCAGCACGCCGCCGGTGAACACCAGCCCCGGCAGCAGGCAGGTCCAGAAGATGGTGCGCCAGGCGTGGTCCTTGACGTCGAACAGCAGGCGCTGCTGTTCGGCAACCGGCAGCTGGCGCACCGCTTCGGTGGCCGCGTCCACCGCATGCGCGTGGTACAGGCCGATCAAGGCGGCCAGCACCAGCCCGATGGTCAGCAGCAGCTGGAACATCGCCGCGCCTCGGCCGCGCCGTTCGGGGCTGAGCACTTCGGCCAGGTACAGCGGCACCACCACGCCGATCAGGCCGCCGCTGATGCCCTGCAGCAGCCGCCCCATCAGCAGCGCGGCATAGCCGTCGGACAGCGCCATGATCGGAATGCTGGCGGTGAACAGCACGCCGGCCAGGAACATCGCGCCCCGTCGGCCGATCAGGTCGGCGACCATGCCGGCGAACAGCGACGACAGCACGCTGCCCAGCAGCACCGCGGCCACCACGAAGCCCAGCTGCTGGCTGGTGAGGTGCCAGCTGGCGGTGGCGGTGGCCTCCAGGTAGGGCAGGGCGCCGGCGATGATGCCGATATCAATGCCGTAGAGCAGGCCGCCCATGCCACCCATGAACAGCAGGTAGCGGATCGGCCAGCGTGGGGCGTCGGGGGCGGGAACGGCAGTGGCGGCGGCGGTGGTCATCTACGCGTTCCTGGAAAGACGGGAAGAAGGGGCGGTGCCAGCAGCCGGGCCTGGCGAATTGTTGGTGCTGGCCGGGCAGCACCCGGTGTTACAGGGCGATCGGGTGGCCGGTGACGAACACCTGCTGCAACTGCAGCGCGGCATCCAGCACCACCAGGTCCGCGCGCGCGGCCGGGGCGAGGCTGCCGCGATCGTCCAGGCCCAGGTACTGGGCCGGGAAGGTGGAGACGCGCTGTGATGCATCGGCCAGCTCCAGCCCCACCTGCACCAGGTTGCGCAGCGCCTGGTCCATGGTCAGCGCGCTGCCGGCCAGCGAACCGGTGGCCAGACGCACGCAGCCGCCGCACTTGTGCACGCGCTGCTCGCCCAGGGCGTACTCGCCGTCGGGCATGCCGGTGGCGGCGGTGGCGTCGGTCACCGCATACAGGCGCGGAATCGCGCGTGCGGCCAGCCGGATCACGCCGGGGTGGAGGTGCTGCAGGTCCGGGATGATCTCGGCGTACTGCGCATGCGCCAGGGCAGCGGCGGCAATGCCGGGGTGGTAGTGGTCCACGCCGGTCATGCCGTTGAACAGGTGGGTGAAGCCGGATGCGCCGGCCTGCAGGGCGGCCACGCCGTCCTCGTAGGTGCCGGCGCTGTGGCCCAGCTGCACGCGGATGCCGAGCGCGGTCAGCGCGGGAATCAACGCGGTGTGCGCGCCGATCTCCGGTGCCATTGTCATCACCCGGATCGGCGCCAGCGCGTGCAGCTGCTGCACCAGCGCCAGCGTGGCCTCGAGCGTGCGATTGGGCTGCGCGCCCAGCCGCTGCGGGCTGATGAACGGGCCTTCCAGGTGCACGCCGGCGATGCAGGCGGCCGCGGCTTCGGGCGTGGCCATGGTGGCCGCAACGCCCTGCAGCGCATGGGCGATCTCGTCCAGGCCGGCGGTCATGGTGGTGGCCAGCAGCGTGGTGGTGCCAAACCGCGCGTGGGTGCGGGCGATGGTGCGGGCCACGTCGCCGCCCTGCATCAGGTCCACGCCGGCCGCGCCATGCACATGCAGGTCGATGAAGCCGGGCAGGATCACCGGGAGCTGCAGATCATCGGCGCCGCTGTGGTCGTCCACCTGCAGCTGCCGGATATGGGTGTCGAAGTGCACATGGCCGCGGCGCCACCCCAGCGGGGTGAGGATGCGGCCGTAAAGAGAGCGGGTCTGGGTCACGCGGGGGCCTGCGCGATGATCACTTCGATGCCCAGCCGCTGCAGCCCTTCCAGGTACTCGGCGTCGATGCTGGCGTCGGTGATGACGGTGTGGACCTGGTCCAGCCGCGCGATGCGGTGCAGGCTGACCCGGCCGAACTTGGAAGCATCGGTGAGCACCACGATGCGGCGTGCGCGCTCGACCATGCGGTGGTTGAGGCTGGCTTCGGCCTCGTGGTGGGTGGTCAGGCCGAACTGCAGGTCCAGGCCGTCCACGCCCAAAAACAGGGTGTCGAAGCTGTAGGTGTTGAGGCTGGCCTCGGCCTGGCTGCCCTGCAGCGAAAGCGACTGCTTGCGCAGCAGGCCGCCGGTGAGCAGCAGTTCCACGCCCGGTGCGTTGGCCAGTTCCCAGGCGATGTTCAGCCCGTTGGTCATCACCGTCACATCGCGATGCCCGCGCAGGTGCCGGGCCAGGGTCATCGTGGTGGAGCCGGAGTCGATGATGATGTTGTCGCCGGCTTTGACCAGCCCGGCCGCGTGCGTGCCGATGCTGTCCTTCACCGGCAGGTTCAGGGCGTCCTTCTCGTGGATGTCCTGTTCCTGCGGCGGGGTGCGCACCAGGGTGGCGCCGCCATGGGTACGCGTGGCCAGGCCCTGCGATTCGATGTGGGTCAGGTCGGCGCGGATGGTCACCGCCGACACGCCGAAACGCCCGACCAGCTCGCTGACCTGCACGTTGCCGTGCTCGACCAGCAACTGCAGGATCTGTTGGCGACGCTGGCGGGTATTGCGCATGGGGGCGATTCCGTTCGGAAGGAAAGCCAAAGCTTACCGTTCCGAAAGCTCCGTGGCCCGGGAAGTTTCGTTATTGGCCCCGGCGCGGTTGCGATTGCAGGCGCGGGCGTACTCGCCCAGCCGTTCGGCCACCTTGTGCTGGATCAGCGCCAGCGGCTCGGCCGTCAGGTCGCCGGCTTCGATGGCCAACTGCTGGTTGGGCAGGAACTGGCTGAGCAGGATCTGCGGCGGCGCGTGCTGGCGCAGGTTGGCCACCAGCGTCTGCAGCGCGGCCACCACCGCCGGCTCGCCCCAGTAATAACGGCTGCGGTCGCTCAGGGAGTAGGCGCGCAGCAACCGCAGTTCGTGCTCGTCGCCCTGGTAGTAGCTGCGCCAGCTGCCCGGCTTGTCGCGCATGCACTGGTCGAGCACGGCGATCACGTTGGAGCACTGCGCCGCCGGCAGCAGCTCGGCCTCGATCATGGCCAGGGCGAACACCGCTTCGCGGAACGCATAGGTGGCGGCCGGGCCCACCTTGAGGATGGCGAAGTGGTCGCGCACCAGCGCATGCAGGCCGGCTTCGGTCTGGTAGTCGGTGGAGTGCGCTTCAAACACGATGCGCGGCTGCGCGTCGACAAACGCCGACAACGCGCGCGCTGCGGACGGGTCGTAGTAGTGCACGCTGCTGTGGTCGAAATCGACGCCCGGCTGCACCACCATCGCAATCACGCGCTCCCACGCCGGCAGCAGGTCCGGGGCGGAAAACGCCTCGCGGTGGATGGCCAGGGTGGTGGCCGCCGCCGCCGGCGTGGTGACCTGCAGGCCACCGGCCAGCGAGGCTTCACCGCCGGGGATCGGGACTTCGGTGCCGATCACGTACACCGGCGGCGGCAGGCCGTGCGCGGCGGCGGTGCGTTCGGCGATGCGGGCCAGTTCGGCCGAGCGCGCCGCCACCACTGCATCGGGCAGCGGGGTGGGGTCATCGGCGCAGGACATGCTGCAGTCCAGGTGGATCTTGTGGAAGCCGGCGGCCACGTACGCCTCGATCAGCGTGCGCGCGTTGGCCATCGCCACCTCGGCCGGTCCCTTCTGCCAGGCGTTCGGCCCGAGGTGGTCGCCGCCGAGCACCAGCCGCTCGGCCGGGAAGCCTGCATCGCGGGCCAGGTGCAGCACGTAGTCGCGGTACTGCGGCGGAGTCATGCCGGTGTAGCCACCGAACTGGTCCACCTGGTTGGAGGTGGCCTCGATCAGCAGCAGGGTGTCGTAGCGCTGGGCGACCTGCATGGCCGCCAGCAGCACCTGTTCATTGCTGCAGCACACGCTGTACAGGCCCACGGGATGGCCCTGGCGATGGGCGGCGATCAGCGATTGGATGGCAGACATGGCAACTCCGGAAACAAGCGGTGCAACGAAGGGGTATCAGCAGGCAGGGTGGTGCTGGCGGGCCAACAGCGCCGCGCCGCGCGCACCGCCGGCATCGCCGAAGGTGGGTGGCAGGATCGGCGGCACGCGCACCCCCTGGAACAGGTAGGGAACGATCGCGGCGGGCAGGTCGTGGTACAGCTGCTCCAGCTTGGACAGGCCGCCGCCCAGCACGATCACGTGCGGGTCGATGGCCAGGATCAGGTTGGCGAAGCTGTAGCCGAGCAGGTCGCGGTGGATGTCCAGCGCCTGCATGGCGATGGCATCGCCGGCGTGGGCCAGCGCCACCACGGCGGTGGCGTCCACGGCATCACCGCCGCGGCCTTCGTGGATCAGCGCCAACCCATTGCCGGACACGTAGCGTTCCAGACAACCGCGCAGGCCGCACGCGCACGGCAGCACCGGCAGCGCATGGCGCTGCAGCAGCGTGGCTGGAATGCTCCAGTGCCCCCACTCGCCGGCGATGCCGTTGGCCCCGGTGAGCAGCTGGCCGCCCACGCAGAAACCGCCACCGGCACCGGTGCCCAGGATCGCGCCGAACATGCTTCGGTACCCCTCGCCCGCGCCGCCATGCGCCTCGCTCAGGGCGAAGCACTGCAGGTCGTTGCCGAACTGCAACGGCCGTTGCAGCCGGGCCTGCAGGTCCTCGCCCACCAGGCGGCCAGTGAGGCTGGGCACGTTCGCGCTCAGCTGCCGCCCGGTGCTGCGGTCGCGCACGCCCGGCAGGCCGATACCGATGGCGCGGCACGCGCCGCCCAGCGTGCGGTCGGCGCTGTGCACCAGCCCGGTGATCGCCTGCAGGAAGGTGTCGTAGTCCTGCGTGGGCGTGGTCACCCGCTCACGGTGCAGTTCGCGCAGGGTGGCGTCGTAGGCCACCAGCTCGATCTTGGTGCCACCAACGTCGATGCCGTACCAGCACTGCATGGGCATGCCCTGCTCAGCCATGGGAATGGATGGTCACGCCCTGCACGACCCGGTTCACGGTGCCGTCGGGGAAGGGGTTGTCCGGGGTCATGCCCAGCGCCGCCGAACGCTGCAGCGCATAGCACTGCGGCATCAGCAGCCAAAGCGGGGCCAGCCAGCTGTCGTCCAGCGCGGGTGCGTCGAGCACGAAGTCGCCGTCGGCGCGGTCATCGCCATCGGGACCCACCGAGATCACCCGTGCGGCGATCCCATCGCCACGCAGTTCGTCCAGCAGGTCCTGTTCGTAGCGGCGCGACAGCGGTTGCGCGCTGCGCAGCATCACCACCAGGGTGTCGCCATTGAGCGTGGACTTGGGGCCGTGGCGGAAGCCGAGCGGGGTGTTGGCCAGCGCCAGCACCTGGCCGGCGGTGAGTTCGAGCACCTTCAGCGCCGCTTCGCGGGCCAGTGCTTCCAGCGGGCCGCTGCCCAGGTAGATCACACGCGAATACGCGGCCTGGGCCAGCGTGCCCACGGCACCGTCCCACGCCTGCAGGGCACGCGCGCCGTGGCTGGCAAGGCTGCGCAGGCGCTGCACGCGCTGCGGCCACGGCGCGCTGTCGAACACGCTCAGCGCGGCCAGCAGCATGCTGGTCAGGCTGCTGGTCATGGCAAAGGCGCGGTCGCAGCTGGGCGGCGGCATCAGCAACGACAGCGTGTCGCTGCGGCCATGGCCACGCCGGGCCAGTTCGCCATCGGCATTGCAGGTGATGTCCAGGAAGCGCGCGTCGTCGACCCGGTCGCGCACCAGTTCCACCGCCGCCACGCTTTCCGGGCTGGAGCCACTGCGCCCGAACGACACCAGCAGGGTCGGGCGCTCGCGGCGCAGGTAGAGCGCCGGATGGGTGAGCAGGCTGGTGGTGTGGAGCGCGCGGACCTCGGCGGGCCACTGCGCATTGATGTGGTCGGCCACCATTTCGGCGATGAAGCCCGAGCTGCCGGCACCGGTGAAGATCACCAACTGGCCGCTCTGGCGCAGTGCATCCCCAAGGAAGCGGTCGATGCGCGCCTGCGCGTCATCGAGGAGGTCGGCCAGGGCAGTCCACATGCGCGGCTGCTGGGCGATTTCTTCGGCGGTATAGGCGCCGCCAAGGCGCTGCCACGCGGGCAAGTCGGTAAGCACAGAAGCGTCCATTCGCAATTCCTGTTGGGCGACCGCACCTTCTTCGTTTTCTTTCGAAATGTCAAATATCGAAAGATAAAGAAAAGCTAGGGCGGTCACAGTTTTTACGAATCGATCCGGGCGAACGCGGCGCCTTCACGCCGCAATGCCGCATCGCAGCAAGGTTTCAGGCGGCAACAATCGCGTATTCAGCCGCCATATAGAAAGCGGCTCCAGCCATATCTTTCGTTTTGAAGAAAATATCCTTCCTTTTTCTTTGCAATTTGTTGACATCTTTCGAGACCCTGCCCTAGAGTCGGCCGCACTGGTTTCAGATTCCCGCTGACCGCGGGCTTGGGGGCAAGGTGGAATCCCGGTTTCGACGTACTGGCCTGATGGTGGCCCTGCTCTCCGCGCTGGCGGCGGCACCGGCCGTGGCCGAGCCGCTGGGCAACCTGGCCCGCATCAGCGCCGCCCCCAGCAAGGACGGCAGCCCCGGTTGGGACATCCGTACCGACAACGGCATGCTGCTGCGCGTGGACCTGCTGGGCGAGGACATGCTGCGCGTGCAGGCCGGACGCAACGGCACGCTCAGCGGCGCCGGCGACAAGGCCGCCCCGATCGTGGTGCCGCAGCCGGCCGCGAAGGTGGCCGCGCAGCTGGAAGAAGACGCCACCGAGGTCCGCATCCGCACCGCGGCGCTTGTGCTGCACATCCAGCGCCAACCGCTTCGCCTGGCGCTGGACCGCCGCGACGCAGGCGGCGCCGTGCCGCTGTGGCGCGAGCTGCAGCCGCTGGACCTGGGCAAGGAACAGAGCGTGCAGGTGCTGTCCAGCGACGCCGACGAACACTTCTTCGGTGGCGGCCAGCAGAACGGCCGCTTTGCCTTCAAGGGCCGCGAACTGGAGGTGTCCTATTCCGGTGGCTGGGAAGAGGGCGACCGCCCCAACCCCGCGCCCATGCTGCTGAGCGCACGCGGCTGGGGCATGCTGCGCAACACCTGGAGCGATGGCACCTACGATCTGCGCCAGGCCGACCAGGCCACGCTGCTGCACCGCGAAGACCGTTTCGATGCGTACTACTTCGTCGGCCCAAGCCTGCACACCCTGCTGGACCGCTACACCACCTTGACCGGCCGTGCCGCGCTGCTGCCGCGCTGGGCGTTCTCCTACGGCGACGCCGACTGCTACAACGACGGCGACAACATCAAGAAACCCGGCAGCGTGCCCGATGGCTGGAGCGACGGTCCCACCGGTACCACCCCGGACGTGGTGGACAGCGTGGCCAAACAGTACCGCGACCACGACATGCCCGGCGGCTGGATCCTGCCCAACGATGGCTATGGCTGCGGCTACAAGAAACTGCCAGAAACGGTGAAGGGCCTGGCCCGGTACGGCTTCAGGACCGGCCTGTGGACCGAGAACGGCGTGGACAAGATCGCCTGGGAAGTGGGCACCGCCGGCAGCCGCGTGCAGAAGCTGGACGTGGCCTGGACCGGCAAGGGCTACCAGTTCGCGATGGACGCCAACCAGTCCGCGTTCAACGGCATCCTGCACAACTCCGACTCGCGCCCGTTCCTGTGGACGGTGATGGGCTGGGGCGGCATCCAGCGCTACGCGGTGGCCTGGACCGGCGACCAGAGCAGCAGCTGGGATTACATCCGCTGGCACATTCCCACCCTGGTCGGCTCGGGGCTGTCCGGCATGGCCTATGCCAGCGGCGATGTGGATGCGATCTTCGGTGGCAGCGCCGAAACCTTCACCCGCGACCTGCAGTGGAAGAGCTTCACCCCGGTGCTGATGGGCATGTCCGGCTGGTCGGGCAACGCCCGCAAACACCCGTGGTGGTTCGATGAGCCCTACCGCAGCGTCAACCGCGATTACCTGAAGTTGAAGATGCGCATGACCCCGTACATGTACGGGCTGGCGCATGAGGCGGCCACCACCGGCGCACCGCTGCTGCGCGCGTTGATGTGGGATTACCCGCAGGACCCGCAGGCCTACACCGAAGCCTACAAGTACCAGTTCCTGCTCGGCCGCGAACTGTTGATCGCGCCGGTGTACCGCAGCCAGGCCGCCAGCCGTGGCTGGCGCCGCGACATCCACCTGCCGCAGGGCCGCTGGATCGACTACTGGGATGGCCGCCAGTTGCAGGCCGGTGCCGCCGGTCGCACTCTGGACCGTGCCGTGGACCTGGCCACGATCCCGGTGTTCGTGCGGGCCGGCGCGATCATTCCGATGTACCCGGACATGCTCTACGACGGGCAGAAGCCGCTGGATGAAGTCACCTTCGACCTGTACCCACAGGGCGATGCGCAGTACACCCTGTACGAAGACGACGGCAACACCCGCCGTTACGAGAAGGGCGAATCGAGCACCCAGCAGGTGACCGTCACAGCTCCCACGCAGGGCACGGGCCCGGTGCAGGTCACCATCGGGGCGGTGCAGGGCCAGTACGCCGGCCAGCTGCCGCAACGCCGCTACGCATTGCGCGTGCTCAGCCGCCAGCGCCCCACCGCGGTCACCCTGGGCGAGCGTGCGCTGCCGATGCTGGCCGACAAGGCGGCGTGGCAGGCGGCCAGCGAAGGCTGGTACTTCGATGCCGCCGAGCGTCGCGGCACGCTGCATGTACGCACCGCGCCCACCGACATCCGCCAGCCGGTGGCGCTGCAGCTGGCCCTGCCGGTGGCCGCCGCCGTTGCTGACGACGCGTACCCGGCCGCGCCGGAACTGGGCCGCGCACTGCCGTCGGACAGCCTGCTGGTGGTCAACCGCCCGGCCGAAGAGCAGGGCTATGAACTGGAAAAGGCGTTCGATGACGACCCGGCTACCTGGTTCCGCACGGTGCGCAACCAGGCGGTGAAGACCGGCGCGCACGAATGGGTGCTCGGCTTCGGCGAACGCAAGCTGATCGACGGCATCGCGCTGGCGCCACGCAACGATCAGCATTGGAAGAACGGCCAGATCCGCGACTACGAGATCTACCTGGCCGACAGCAACGGCGAGTGGGGCCAACCGGTCAAACGGGGCCGCCTCACCCTGCAGCAGGGCGTGCAGCAGATCGACTTCCCCGCCCAGGCCGGCCGCCTGCTGCGCTTCCGTGTGCTGAGCACGCAGAACCCCGACGGCGACGGTGCCGGTGGCAGTGATCCGATGGTGACTGCCGCGCAGGGCAGCGTGGCCCGTACGGTGGATGCGCTGCAGCCGCGCGACGTTGGCCCCATCGTGCTGTCCAGCTTCCATGTGCTGGAACACCCGCAGCCCACCACGCCCGTACAGCAGCTGTATCTGTCTGCGCTGCCACTGCCGGCCGCGCTGCAGGCCAGCGTGGCCAGCGACCACGCCTTTGGCGGCCATGCGGCATTGCGCATGAACGGCCTGCTGTTCCGCCGCGGCCTGGGGGTCAATGCCAACAGCCGCATCGACCTGAAGCTCACCGGCAGCTGGCGCCTGCTGCGCGCCGACCTGGGCATCGATGACCAGTGCCGCGCCGCCGGTGGCATGCAGTTCCAGGTGTGGGGCGACAACCGGCTGCTGTATGACAGCGGCCTGGTCAAGGCGCCCGGCGTGGTCAAACCGGAACTGGACGTACGCGGCCTGCACACCTTGAGCCTGCGCACGCTGGGCGCTCAGGGCGACCACCCCGCGCAGGTCTGCGGCAACTGGGCCAACGCCGCGCTGATCGGACAGGAGGGCGATACCGCCAGCATCGTGTCGCCGTAACCGAAGAAACACCCTTTCAGAAAAACAGCTCTCTCCGTTTCCCGTCTGCGGCCGTGTGGCCGCGGCACGGGGGACGTTTGCCCGAAAACACCCATCCACCGCCAGCCCCACGCTGCGGATCGAACAAGGAGACAAAGATGTTGACCGAACGCCATCGCCATCGCTGCATCCCCGCTACCCCCTTGTCCATCGCACTGGGCCTGGCCCTTGCCGTGGCCGGCAACGCCGGTGCGCAGGAGGCCGCGCCCGCTGCCAAGGCCACCGAGCTGCAGCGCATTGAAGTGACCGGCTCCAACATCCGCCGCAGCGACGTGGAAACCGCCTCGCCGGTGCAGGTGATCAGCAAGCAGGACATCGAGAACATGGGCGCGCGCACGCTGCTGCAGGTGCTCGACAACCTGCCGGCGGCACGCCCCGCCCAGCAGGATGCGCGCTCGCTGTTCACCGGTTCCGACGGCGCCTCGCAGGCCAACCTGCGCGGCCTCGGCGCGCAGGGCACGCTGGTGCTGCTGAACGGCCGTCGCCTGTCGTACTACGGCGCGCCCGCCGGCTTCCAGACCCAGTTCGTCAACATCGATGCGATTCCCGCCGCGGCGATCGAACGCATGGAAGTGCTCACCGACGGCGCCTCGGCGGTGTACGGTACCGACGCGGTGGCCGGCGTGATCAACGTGATCACCAAGCGCTCCTACCAGGGCGCGGAGATCAACCTCACCACCGACAAGTCCTCGCGCATCAGTTCCTACGGCGAACACCAGGGCAGCATCACCGCCGGCTTCGGCGACCTGGATGAAGACCGCTACAACGTGTACGCCTCGGTCAACCTGTACCGGCGCGATGCGATTCCGCTGAGCGACTTCTACGACAAGCGCCCGTCCCAGTACTACGTCAACAACCCCAACTACCTGCCCAACCTGCGCCTGGGCACCGGCAGCAAGCCGGGCGAGTTCAACCCGGGCAGCTACTTCGCCTTCGACCCGGTCACCGGTCGCCGCGTGCAGGAAGCCGCGCCGGGCTGCAACAACGTGCTCACCAGTGAAGCGGCCGGCCCGCGCTGTATTTGGGAGACGTGGATGAACAACGAGATCGACGCCGGTGCCAAGTCCGAGCGCAACACTGCGTACGTCAACGCCCACTTCCTGATCGGCGACAGCACCGAGGCGTTCGCCGAAGCGACCTACACCGACATCGATCTGACCGCCAACGGCGGCACCCCGCGTGCCTACGGCACCACCACCGGCAACCCCACCAGCTGGTTCTCGCGCAACACCGGCACCACGGTCAACCAGTTCCTGTACCCGTACCTCGGCCCGAACAACGAATACAACCACGCCTCGCCCGAACTGAAAGCCCTGATGGGTGGCGTTGTGGGCCTGCAATACCTGCTGCAGGACGTGGGCGCCAACCACTTCGGCCAGCGCAACACCGACCAGAGCTACCGCGTGGTGGCCGGCCTGCGCGGCGACGTGGGCGACTGGAACTGGGAAACCGCCTTCGCCACCGCCGGCAGCCACTCGGTGACCTACCAGACCACCAACGTCAACCTGGCCGGCTTCGAGAAGGCGTTTGGCCCGTACAGCGTCGACCCGGGCACCGGGCGGGTGATCATCTCCGACCACCCGGCGTATAAATTTGGCGAATACAGCGAAGCCAACGCGGCGCTGATCCGCGAAGCATTCCCCACCTTCGACATCCAGTCCTGGACCCGCCTGCACACCCTGGACGGCAAGATCGAAGGCCCGCTGTTCCAGATGCCGGCCGGTGAAGTACGCGCAGCCTTCGGCTTCAATGCCAGCCGCGAAACCTTCTACACCCCCGGCAACCCGGACGCGGCCAACGGCCTGATCACCCAGCAGGGCGGCTCGTGGTTCGACGGCAAGCGCAACACCTACGCGCTGTTCGCCGAAACCGTGGCCCCGCTCACCGAGAAGCTGGAACTGGACGCGGCGCTGCGCGTGGACAAGTACCCCGACTTCAGCGCCAACCTGGCCCCGAAGGTAGGCCTGAAGTATCAGATGTTCGACCAGTTGATGCTGCGTGGCACCTATTCCACCGGCTTCCGCGCGCCGAGCCTGGCCGAATCCGGCAACGGCGGTGTGTTCGCCCAGCTTGGCGGCTACCGCGACGAAGTGCGCTGCAACGAGACCAACGCCATTGCCAACCTGCTGCTGCAATCCCGGCGCGGCGGTGACGTGGACCTGGGCAAGACCCTGCTCAACAGCGACTGCAGCCGTACCGTGGCGCGCATGACCCAGCCCAACCCGGCGCTGAAGCCGGAGAAGGCCAAGATCACCACGCTGGGCTTCGTCTACGAACCCACCGCGTGGCTGTCGGTGTCGGCCGATTACTGGTTCATCTACCGCACCAACGAAATCGTCGCGCCCGATTACACCCGCGACGAAGACATCATCTCCTCCACCCGCTCGCCGATCACCGAAGCCGACCGCGCCAACCAGGCGGCGCTGGCGGCCATGTGCGCCGACCCGGCCAGCGGCGTCAGCTGCCCCGGCACGCTGCCCGGTTACAGCACCGGCAACGTGGCCAGCGTGGTGGGGCAGTACAAAAACCGCGGCAAGACCCTGATCGACGGCTTCGACATCGACGCGCGCAGCCGCTTCTCGCTGGGCGAGTGGGGCAACCTGAACATCGGCGTTGCCGCCACCATCGCCAACCGCAACCGCTCCTACCTGGACGAGGAAAGCGGCTGGTACTACGGTGACCTGGTGGGTTATTACAACAACCCGCGCCTGCGGGCCACGTTGAACGCCGACTGGAGCTACAAGCAGGTCACCACCAGCATGTTCATCAACTACGTGGGCGGCACCAAGTGGGCGCTCCAGCAGATCGATGAAGAAGACAACAACCCGCAGACCTGCACCGCCGGCTACCTGCCGGTGGAGCAGAGCAAGTGCGACGGCGCTCCGTCGTGGTGGACCGCCAACCTGAGCGTGGCCTGGCGTCCGGATGACCACTGGAACGTGGGCTTCACCATCAAGAACCTGTTCGACCGCCTGCCGTTCTACGATCCGAACAGCTTCCTGGGCGATTCCAGCGATTACGCGACCATCTTCGGTCGTGGTTACAGTCTGACCGTCGGCTACAAGTTCTGACGGTTCCACCGCGCCGGCCCCCGCCGGCGCGGTCTCAAGAGGAGGAGTGTTGCATGCAACGTAGGGAATTCATCGCGGCCAGCGCCGCCGTCGCCGCCAGCAGCCTGCTGCCGCAGGTACCGGCCTGGGCACGCGGGCGCAAGGTGCGGCTGGGCCTGATCGGCACGGGTATGCGCGGCCAGGTGCTGCTGAAGGAACTGGTGCGCCGCGACGACGTGGAGGTGGTGGCGCTGTGCGACATCGAACCGATCATGCTCGGCCGCGCCGTGGAGATGGTGGCCAAGGCCGGCAAGCCGGCGCCGAAGACCTACGGCCAGGACCGCGACGTCAATGCCTGGAAGCGCCTGCTGGAACAGCGCGGGCTGGATGGCGTGGTCATCGCCACCCCGTGGGAGTACCACGCCCCGATGGCCATTGCGGCCATGCAGGCCAGGATCGCGGTTGGCTGTGAAGTGGTGGCCGGCATCACCCTGCAGGACCACTGGGACGTGCTCAAGACCCAGCTGTCCACCGGCACCCCGTACATGCTGCTGGAAAACGTCTGCTACCGGCGCGATGTGATGGCCGCGCTGCAGATGGTGCGCCAAGGCCTGTTCGGCGAGCTGGTGCACCTGCAGGCCGGCTACCAGCACGACCTGCGCGGGGTGAAGTTCAACTCCGGCGACCCCAACCAGCCGTATGACAGCGGCGTGGAGTTCGGCGCCAAGGGCTGGTCCGAGGCGCGCTGGCGCACCGAGCACTCGGTCAAGCGCAACGGCGAGCTGTACCCCAGCCACGGCATCGGCCCCTGCGCGATGTACACCGGCATCAACCGTGGCAACCGCTTCACCCACATCAACGCGTTCGCCAGCAAGGCGCGCGGCCTGCACGACTACACCGTGGCCAAGAGCGGCGGCACCACCCATCCCAGCACCAAAGTGGCGTTCAAGCTGGGCGACGTGGTGACCACCACGCTGGCCTGCGAGAACGGCGAAACGATCATCCTGCAGCACGACACCTCGCTGCCGCGCCCGTACTCAATGGGCTTCCGCGTGCAGGGCACCAAGGGCCTGTGGATGGACGTCAACCAGTCCATCCACATCGAAGGCCGCAGCCCGCCGCACAAGTGGGAAGACTTCAAGGCCTACCAGGACCAGTACGAGCACCCGCTGTGGAAGCAGCACGCCGATACCGCCGCCAGCGCCGGCCACGGTGGCATGGACTGGTTCGTGATCCATGCGTTCGTTGAGGCCCTGAAGGCCCGCGCGCCGATGCCGATCGACATCTACGACGCCATCACCTGGAGTGCGATCACCCCGCTGTCGGAGCAGTCCATCGCCAACAGCTTCCAGACGCTGGAGTTCCCGGACTTCACCGCCGGGCTGTGGAAGCAGCGCAAGCCGATCTTTGCGTTCGACGAGACGTATTGAGCAACGGCGCACCGACCAACGGTCGGTGCCTACCGGCGGGGTGCACCGGGCCAGGGCCGGTGCCACCCCGACGCCGTCCGCCATCGCACTGTCACGCAGGCTGCGCACAGTACATGCCCACCCGGCCTCCGTCGGGCCCCGCAGCACGCGGCGGCGCGCGGTCCGGGTTCATGACACGGTGACGGAGCAGGCGCGATGGGTGTGTGGCAATGGCGGGGCGGCGCCCGCATACGGGGCTGGCTGGTAGTGGCGGGGCTGGCTGCGGCCAGCGCCGGCAGCGCCGCCGAGCCTGCGGTGCCCGCCACATGGCAGGCCTATGCCGGCAGCGCCAGCACCGCGCTGGCCGAACGTCTTGCGCGCACCGACGACCCGCGCGTGGTTCGCCTGCAGGCGTTCCTGCAGCAGCACCCCGCGACTGCACCGGCCGCCCCACTGGTGGTGAGCCTGTGGATCGACGCGGGCGGCACGGTGATCCGCAGCCACTTCGCCTCGCTGGGGGATGCGCAGGCCGACGCCGACCTGCGCGCCGTGCTGGACCATGCGCCCCTGCCCGGACCCCCGCCGCCCGGCATGCGCCAGCCGCTGCGCCTTGGGCTGGGGATGCAACCGGCCGAAGCCACCGTTCTTTAATCGCTCACGGACGCACCGGTGCGGGCGGCGGGGCAGGCCGTTGTGGCTGGGTGGACACCCCAAAACTGGTGCCCATGCGCTGCTGGGTAGCGGCACGGTTGGCCAGCCCCAGTGCACTGGGCGGTTGGCGCACGCGCTGTTCGGCGGCCATCGGAGCCGTGGTTGCCGGTGTCGCCGTGGTTGCCGCCGGTGCCAACATCCGGCTCATGCAGGCGTAATCGCGGATCCGCTCGCCATTGACCTCCAGCTCGATGCAGCCGGTGCCATCGGTCGCCTCGCCTGCCCGTGCGGCCGTGCCGCACAGGCCCAGCCACAGCGCGGCACAGGCCAGCACCGCGCAACCCCTGCGTGAAACGTTCTGCATCATGTCTGTCACCGCGCTGCAATGAAGCCGCTCTAACGTGACCGGCTTGGCGTTCTGATGCTGGCGTGTCTTGCATGCAGTTTGATGACACCGGGGCGCGGGCCCGCCCGCGACCGCTGCTGGGGCTGGCGCTGGGGGCGATGTGCAGCGCCGCGCTGGGCCTGTGGCTGCCGTGCGCGGCAGCAGCCGGTGCCGATGACAGCGGCACGCCACGTCGCTTCGACATACCGGCACAATCGTTGCCGGACGCCTTGCAGTCGTATGGGGAGATTACCGGGGTGGCGGTACTGATCGATGCGCATCTGCTGGGTGGGCTGCGCTCCACGCCGGTCCAGGGCACCTTTGCGCCGCTGCCTGCGTTGCAGACCCTGCTGGATGGCACCGGGTTGGCGCCGCGCTTCGTCGACGGTGCGGCCCTCACCCTGGTTCCCGCCGATGCAGTGACGCCTGCTGCGCCGGTGGACGCTGCTGCCGCGTCGGCAGGCAGGGTGCCGGCACACGCCGCGCGGATCATCCAGCGCTCGCTTGAGCAGGCGCTGTGCGGCACCCGCGCCACGCGCCCGGGCAGTTACCGTGCCGTGCTGCAACTCTGGTTGAATGCTGACCATCGCGTTGAAAGAAGCACCCTGCTGCAGGGCAGCGGCGACACCGCGCGCGACGATGCGCTGCTGGACCGCGTGCGCGGGATTGCGTTGCCGGGCCTGCCCAGTGGCCTGCCGCAGCCGATCACGCTGCAGCTGCTGCCGCGCAGCGCGACCGCCACGGTGCCCTGCAAGGGCGCGCCGTGAGCAGCCTGGGCAGCGTGCTGCTGGAACACTACGAGGCGTTCCGCAAGCGCCTGCGGCGGCGGCTCGGCTCGGACGACCTGGCGCTGGATGCGCTGCAGGAAACCTGGCTGCGGGTGGAGCGCATGGGCGGCGCACAACCGCAGCGCAACCCGGTGGCCTACCTGTTCCGTATGGCGGTCAACGCCGCCAGCGATCAGCGCAGCGCTCAAGCCCGCGTGCTCACCGGCGCCGAGGTGGATGCACTGATGGAGGAGGGCACCGACCACCTCGACCCGGCCACGGTCACCTTTGGCCGCGCGGAGATGGGCGCACTCACCGAGGCACTGCGCGAACTGCCCGCGCGCCAGCGCGCCATCCTGATTGCCGCCCGCGTGGAACACCGCCCCATCGAGGCCATCGCTGCCGAACACGGCGTGTCCGCGCGGATGATCGGCAAAGACCTGAAGAAGGCGCTGCAGCATTGCGCCGCACGGCTGGACCGGCCGCTGGTGCAGCGGTTCGGTCCCGGCGCCGGAAAACCGTCATGACTGGTATGAACCCGCTTGCCTCCACCGTGATTCCGCCCGACCTGCAGCAGCAGGCGCACGACTGGCTGCTGCGCCTGCAGGGCGCGCCCGTCACCCAGGCCGACGCCGATGCCTTCCGCCGCTGGCGCGCGCTCGACCCGCGCCATGCGGCGGCATTCGCGCAGGCGCGTGCCCTGTGGAATGCGCTGGGCCCCGCATTGCAGGCCGGCAACGCCGCCGCGGTGACACCCATCGAAGCAGCGTCGCTGCCCTTGCCCGTGCCCGCCGCCCATGGGCGCCCGCGCAGCCGGGTCAACCGCACGCGCCGCGCGTTCCTCGGCGGTGCCGTGGCGGCCGCCGCCGGCGGCTGGCTGATGGCGCGCTCGCCGTTGGGGATGTGGCCGGAGATGGACGCGCTGGGGGCCGATTTCCGCACCGCCACCGGCGAGCAGCGCACGCTGGATATCCAGGGGGTGGCGGTGGCCATGGGCACCCGCACCGACCTGCGCCGTGTCGACGGCGGCACCGGCCTGCAACTGGGCCAGGGCGAAGCGCAGTTCAGCGTGCCTGCGCGCGGCAGCGCCGACTTCGCGATCCATGTCGACGGTGCCCGGGTCACGCCGGCTGCCGGCGCGCGGATCAATGTGCGTTGCGTCGGTGCCGACGCGCGCGTCACCTGCCTGGCCGGCAGCGCCACGCTGACGCGCGGCACGCGCACGGTAACGCTGCAGCCGGGCTGGCAGGCGCGCCTGGGCGGCGACCGCATCGCCTCGGTGGCGCAGGTGGCCACCGACCGCATCGACGCGTGGCGCCAGGGCTGGCTGGTGGCCGATGACCAGCCCCTGGCCGACGTGGTGGACGAGATCAACCGCTACCGCCCCGGCCGCATCGTCATCACCGGTACGGCGCTGCAGGCGCGTCGGGTGCAGGCGCGCATTCCCCTGCGTGACTTGGACACCTTCATCGACCTGGTCCGCGACGTGTACGGCGCGCGCGTGGTGCACATGCCCGGCGGCGTGGTCCTGATCGGCTGAGCGGGTCGCGCATCCGTGCGCGATTGCAGCACGCCGCGATGACAGCGCGATGACGCACACGGCACGAATCGCAGCGGCGTCATGTACAGATGAATTTTTTGTTGCAGCGGTTCAGTCGTTGCCACCTATCCGCGTCTTATCCAGCGTAACAAGCGCAACGCATTGCCCTGTCACGCTGTTTCCCGTTGCCAGGGAAAGGCGTGCCGCGTAACGCGGTGACCTGCGCTTGCCCTTATCAGCGAACGATATTGCGACGGGTGACGGCGATGGTGAAGCAGCAGAACGGTTCGGTTGTCGGTGCATCCCTGCGTACGCCGCAGGTACGCCCGCTGGCGCAGGCCATCGCAGTGATGCTGGTGGCCGGCGGCGTGGTGGCCAGTGCCACCGCGCAGCAGGCCTTCAGCCCTGCGTGGTTCGCCAACAAGGGCGTGCAGCAGCAGAACGCGGTGCAGAGCGGCCGCCTGCCCAACGGCATGCCGTCCAACCTGGCGCGCACCGATGCGCAGGCGCAGAAGGCGCGCGATACGCTCAAGACCTCGCTGGACAACCTCAACACCGCCGCGCAGGCCATCGCCATGCAGCAGCGCATGCAGCAGACCGCGCGCGATGCCGCGCGCCTGCGTGCCGGCGGCGTGCCCGACGGGTTGGGCGAAGGTGGCCTGAAGGTGGACGACGACGCGCTGACCCGCGGCTGGTCCAACGCCAGTGGCCCGGTACAGGGCAGCAAGGACGGCACCACCACGGTCAGCATCGCGCAGACCGCCGACAAGGCCATCCTCAACTGGGAAACCTTCAACGTCGGCCGCAACACCGTGGTCGACTTCGACCAGCAGGCTGGCTGGTCGCTGCTCAACCGGGTCAATGACCGGTCCGCGCGGCCCTCGCAGATCCTCGGCCGCATCCAGGGCCAGGGCACGGTGATGCTGGTCAACCGCAACGGCGTGGTGTTCGACGGCGGCAGCCAGGTCAACGTCAAGAACCTCGCCGCCGCGGCGGTGAACATCAGCGATGCGCAGTTCCGCAAGGGCCTGTACAGCGACGCGCAGGGCAGCGGCTTCATTCCCACCTTCGGCAACGAGGTGGCCACCACTGCCAGCAGCTTCAGCCATGGCGCCGCAATCGGCGACGTGGTGGTCGAGCGCGGCGCGCAGATCACCACGCACGTGCCCGCCTCGGTCACCGACGGCGGCGGCTATGTGCTCATGCTGGGCCGCCAGGTGCACAACCACGGCCAGATCACCACCGCCAACGGCCAGACCACACTGGCGGCCGGCGATGCGTTCGTGATCCGCAAGGGCATGGCCACCGACCAGAACCAGACCTCCACCACCCGCGGCAACGTGGTCAGCACGCTGCGCAGCCCCACGGCGGCCGGTGCCGATAGCGCATCTGCCAGCGGCGTGGTCAGCAACACCGGCCTGGTCCAGGCCAGCACCGGTGACATCACCCTGGCCGGCCACGACGTGCGCCAGCAGGGCACGCTGCTGTCCACGACCTCGGTGCATACGCGCGGCACCGTGCACCTGCAGACCGAGCGAACCGACACCACCGGCAGCGTACTGCTGGACCAGGGCAGCACCACCGCGATCGTGCTCGACCCCAGCGCCACCACCGCGCTGGACGTGCAGCGCGAAACCCTGGTGCAGGACTCGGACAAGGTCGGCGACGGTATCGCCCATCGCCGTGACCAGTCCCTGGTGCAGATCAGCACGGGCGGCACGGTTGCCTTTGCCGATACCAGCCTGACGCTGGCCACCGGCGGGCAGATCTTCGTCGATGCCGCCGACAGCGACGTCCGCCAAGGCGCCCGTCTCGACGTGGCCGGCTACGTCGGCGTCAAGATCGCGATGGAAGCCAACAACGTCCAGATCAACGTGCAGGGCAACGAGCAGCGCGACGCGCCGCTCAACCGCGACGACGCATCGCTCAACAGCAAGAACATCTGGCTCGACCGCCGCGATCTGGTGCTGGTGCCGGCCGGCACCAACGGCTATGAGGCCGACCGCTGGTACACCGCCGGCGGTCTGCTCGAAGTGGGCGGCTACCTGGGCGTCACCGGGCACGGGATCGGCGAGTGGTCGGCGCAGGGCGGCACTGTGCAGTTCAGCGGCGGCAACGTGACCACCGCGCGCGGCTCCAGCATCAACCTGTCCGGCGGCGCGCTGGACGTGCAGACCGGCTACGTCAACCTGACCCACCTCAAGGGCGCGGACGGCATGCTGTACAACGCCTCCACCGCCCCCGGCGACCTGCTCTACACCGGCCTGTACCGTGGCTTTGAAGATACCCACGCGCGCTGGGGCAACACCGCGTTCTACTACAACCCGCTGATCGCCCCGCAGCGCAAGCTGGAAAACGGCTACACCGTGGGCCGCGACGCCGGCCAGCTGATCGTGTCCACGGCCCACGCGCAGCTGCAGGGCGAGGTGGACACCACCACCTTCCAGGGCGAGCGCCAGCAGCGTGCGCGCGACGGCGCGCTGGACGGCTACCAGCAGGCACAGACCAGCGTGGCCCGGCAGGGCCAGCTGGTGGTGGGCAGCTACCTGCCGTTCTACGACAAGGACAGTGGCCAGCAGCGCTTCAGCCCTGCGCCACTGGTCGAGCGTGTCACTGTCGGCGAGGGTAACAGCGGCGGCGCAGGCACGATCGCGCTGGACGCGGCGTGGCTCAACGCGCAGGCATTCGGCGGCGTGGCGGTGTACGCACATGCCGGCATCAGCGTAGACCAGGCAGTCGAGGTGGCCCATGGCGGTAGCATCGCCCTGCATGCCAGCGACGTGCGCATCAACGCCGACGTGCGCGCCCGGGGCGGCAGCATCGCACTGGGCGACATGGTGGTGCAGCACACGACAACCGGCACCCCGTGGCTGGACCTGCCGATCAGTGCGCGTCCGGGCGACACGCTGCTGCACCAGGTCATGGTGGGCGACAACGTCACCCTCGATGCGCGCGGCCTGTGGACCAACCAGTGGCAGGACCCGGCGTCCATCGCCGGGTTGCCGTTCATCGATGGCGGCAGTGTGTCGCTGCGCAGCACCGGCAACGTCAGCCTGGGCAAAGGCAGCCTGATCGATGTGTCCTCCGGCGCGGCGATGGGCGTGGACGGCGATGTGGCGGGCGGCAAGGGCGGCAACGTCACCCTGGCCGCCGGCCAGAACATGGGCAGCGGCGTGTTGTCGCTGGATGGCAGCATCCGCGCGCATGGCGTCAAGGGCGGCGGCGCGCTCAACATCGAGAACGGCACGCTGGTGAGCATCGGCGGCGACATCCCCGATGCGGTCGAACACCTCGCCGCTGGTGAGGCCAGCACGCTGCCGGTGCGCCTGGCCGCCGACGTGGTCCTGCAGCCCGGCGACATCATCCCGCTGAGCTTCGCCATCACCGTCACCCACGTGTCGGGCGGCAAGCCCATGCCGGTAACGGTGCGGCCGGAAGTGAGCAGCAGCAAGCCGGTCACCACCCAGGCCCCATGGGTGCTGCCCACCACCGTGCAGCTGGCCAACAACGGGCCGGTGCGCCAGGCCGGCGAGATCCTGCCCGCGGGCACCACCTTGTGGACCATCGCCGACCTGCCGGCCGGCTACGTGGTGCCGGCCAATGTCTTCCCTGGCGGCCTGCCGATTCCCGCGCAGACCTCGCGCTACACCGCCGGCAGCGTGGCCACTGCGGCGATCACCGTACCGGCCGGCACGCGCCTGCCGGTGGGCACGGTGTGGCAGCGCGAGGTGCCGGTGCAGTCGTTCCTTGCGCTGGACAGCAGCCTGTTCCAGTCCGGCTTCAAGCAGTACAACGTGATCGGCCGCGACGGCGTCACCGTGGTGGACGGCGCGCGCGTGGACGTGGCGATGCCGCTGCTGCAGGTTGACCTGGCGGCCGCGCGCGCACTGGTCAGCGGCGACGATCCGCACGGGGCGTTGTCGGCTTGGCTGCCGCCGTTGCAGCAGGATGATCCGACCAGCGGTGCGGTCACCCTGCGCAAGGGCGCGGGCCTGTCATTGACCGCCGGCACGCCGCAGAACGCCGCCGACCTGGAGGTCGGCACGGACAGCCGGATCACCGTCGACCCGGGCCAGGCCCTCCAGCTGACCGGCAATGCGCAGATCACCCTCGACGGCACGCTGCAGGCCCGCGGCGGCCGCATCAGCGTGCTCGGCGGCGACCTGGGCGAAGGCCCGCTGCTCAACCGCCCCGACGGCATGCCGAACGCGCGCTCGATCTGGATCGGCGAGCACGCGCTGCTGGACGTCTCCGGCGCGGCCTTCACCGCGGTGGGCGCCACCGGCGACCGCCAGGGCAAGGTGCTGGACGGCGGCACCATCGAAATCGGCGCGCGGCATGACCTGGCCTCGCGCGACCTGCCGGCTATCGATGCATTCGTGGTGGTGCGCGACGGTGCCCGCCTGGAGGCTTCCGGCGCGCAGGCGGTGCTGGACCTGCCCGGCCTCGGCCAGACTGCCGTGGCCAGCCACGGCGGCGTGATCGCGTTGAGTGCCAGCAACGGCCTGTATGTGGACGGCAGCCTGCATGCCGCGGCCGGTGGCAACGGCGCGCGCGGCGGCACGCTGGCACTGAACCTGGAAACCCCGGTCTACGGCCAGGTTGACCGCTGGAGCAGCAAGGGCGCCGAGGTGGACGATGCCGTGCGCATGCCGCGCGAGCTGATCATTGAACAGCAGTACAGCGGCAGCGGCCTGGGTGCCGACGTGGTAGCCGGTGAACGTGACCCGACCCTGGCCTACGGCAAGGCGCGCTACGGCGTGGATGTCATCCAGGCCGGTGGCTTCGACACCGCGTCGCTGTACGTCAACGGCCTGCTCGATTTCGACGGCAACGTGACGCTCAGCATGCGCCAGGCGCTGTACCTCACCGCCAGCGCGCTCGGCCTGTCCACCGATGCCGCACGCGACAGCCAGGTCCGGCTGCAGGCGCCGTACCTGCGGTTGTCCGGCGCGGCGCGCCGCCAGATCGACAACACCATCATGCCCAACCCGGTCACCGGGTCGCGCAACACTACCCCGGCTGCCGGCTCGCTGGGCGTGGCCACGCTGGCCGATGCCGCCTCCATTACCTTCGCCGGCAACCTGGTCGACGTGGTGGGCGCAGTCGGTTTCGGTGCGAACGGCGAGATCGTGCGCAATGCCGTCGATCCGCTGGTGGTCGAACGCGATGCCTTCGGTACGGTGCGCATCCAGAGTCAGGGCGACCTGCGCCTGCGCGCCGCCGACCTGTTCTCGCCGGGCAACACCACCCTGGCGGCCGCGCAGATCTACGGTAGTGGCAACGTCACCGTGGGCCTGCGCAGCACGTTGAACGAGTGGGGCGCGCTGACCACCGAACTAGACCCGGACCGCGTGCTGGACATCCAGCGCGTGGGCACCGCGTTGCCGCCGCAGCCGTACAGCGTGTTCGGCAACATGAGCTTCGGCGCGGCGGTGATCAACCAGGGCGGCGTGCTGCGCGCGCCGCTGGGCACCATCACGCTGGGCCGTGCCGATGGCAGCGGCTATACCGGCGTGGTCAACCTGCTGCCGGGCAGCGTGACCTCGGTCAGTGCCAAGGACCTGGTGATGCCTTACGGCGGCACCGTCGATGGGTTGGTGTACAACTACAACGGCGTGGACGTGGCCTACCAGGGCGTGGGCGGCGAACCCAAGGTGGAGTTCCGCTCGCACGCGGTGAACGCGCAGGAAGGCGCGGTGCTTGATCTGTCCGGCGGCGGCGAACTGACCGGTGCGGCGTTCCTGTCCGGCAGCGGCGGCTCCACCGATGCGCGCCTGCACCCGCTGGTGCAGATGGGCCGCGACGGTTTCACCCTGCCGGGCCTGGCCACCAACCCGGTGTACGCCATCGTGCCGGGCGCGCAGGCCGGGCAGGCGCCGCTGGGCAGCGAGCGCGGCGCCGGCGACCCGGCCATTGGCCAGCAGGTCACCATCGGCGCCGGTGTGCCGGGCTTGCCGGCCGGCACCTACACCCTGTTGCCGTCCACCTATGCATTGCTGCCCGGCGCGTTCCGGGTGGAACTCAACGGCCTGGCCGGCAGCGCGGCGGCCTTCGGCACCACCCAGGCCATGCGCAACGGCTCGTGGAGCACCTCGGCACGGCTGGGCATTGCCAACACCGGCAGCAGCGACGTGCTGCCCACCCAGCTGGTGGTGACCGCCGCCGATACCCTGCGCAGCTACGCGCAGTACAACGAAACCAGCTACGCGAACTTTGCCCTGCAGCAGGCCGCCCGCGAAGGCGCCCCGCGCCCGTTGCTGGAGCGCGACGCCAAGGCAGTCAACATCAATGTGACCAACCCGGCCGTGGCCGGCGGGGTGGACCTGCCGTCACTCCGGTTCAACGCCACCGTGCTGGACGCACCGGCGAGCGGTGGCACCGGTTCGGTGGCCCGCCTGGTCAATGCCACCCACTACGAAATCCTCGCCGATGGCGGCCAGGCCAGCGCGGACTTCAACGGCGTGTCGGTGCATGCCAGCGAGCTGAACCGCATCGGCGCGGCACGGCTGGAAATCGGCGGGCAGCTGCGCAGCACCTATGCCAACGCAACTACCGGTTCGCTGCAGTCGGCCAACGTGATCACCATTGAGGGCGGCTCGGGCAGCAACAGCATCGTGCTGCGTGCCGGTGCACAGCTGCAGGCCGCCGACGTGTTCCTGATGACCGGCCGCCAGGCCGGCGGCATCGTGCTGGAGCAGGGCGCGGGCATCAACACGCTGGGGCAGGGCGCGGCTGCCTACGACGCCACCCAAGGCTACATCTACACGCCCGGCCGCAACGCACTGTTGGCCGTGTCCAACGGCCAGATCAACCTGCTGGCGCCCGATGCGCCGGATTCCCAGGGCAACGGCGCCGGCAGCATCGAAATCGGCGCCTGCGCGGTGGGCGACACCTGCACCGGGCAGACCCGGTTGTACTCCGAAGGCACCATCGCCACCGCCACCGACAACCGGTTCGTGCTCGGCGATGCGGTGCGCTATGGCACCCGCAACCTGTCCCTGGCCGTGGGCGGCATCAACGTCGGCAGTGCCGAGGCCATTGCCGACGCCACCGCGCGCGGTACGTTGCCCTCTGGCATGACCCTCAACCAGGACGTGCTCAGCCGCCTGCTGCTGGGCGACACCACCGTGGGTGCGCCGGCACTGGAAGCGCTGTCGCTGACCGCACGCGAGTCGGTGAACTTCTACGGCGACGTGTCGCTGTCCACCTTCGATGCGGTCACCGGAAAATCCGCGCTGAAGCAGCTGGTGCTGGGCACACCGGCCATCTACGGATATGGCGACGCCGATGCCGTGGCCCGCATCCAGACCGACACCCTGGTCTGGAGCGGCGCGCTGGCGCCGGCCGGCAGCATCATTGCCGGCGGCCCGGGCACCGGCCACGGCCAGCTGGTGGTGGACGCCCGCGAGATCGTGCTGGGCTACGGCCCGCGCACGCAGCCGGACACCGTGCGTGCGCAGGACCGTCTCGCACTGGGCTTTGCCGGCGTGCACCTCAACGCCAGCGAGCGCCTCACCGCCAACCAGAAGGGCAGTCTGAGCGTGTTCGAAACCCAGGGTGACTGGGACCCGGCCACGCGCGCGTACGCCCGCCAGGGCGGCGAACTGTTCATCACCACCCCGCTGCTCACCGGCGCGGCCGGGTCGGTCAACACGATCACCGCCGGCGGCAACCTGCAGGTCACCGGCAACGGTGCCGCGGCCCGCCCCGACAACGCCACCCTGGCCGGCGCGCTGGGCGCGGAAATCGCCCTGGACAGCCATGCCGGGACCCTGTTGCTGGACACCGCCGTGCTGCTGCCCAGCGGCAAGCTGAGCCTGGCCGCGCAGGGCGATGTGCGCCTGGCGGACGGTGCGCAGATGGACCTGGCCGGCCGCCGCATCACCTTCTTCGACACCGCCAAGTACAGCTGGGGCGGTGATGTGGTGATCGACAGCCGCAGCGGCAACGTGCAGCAGGCCGCCGGTGCACGCATTGACCTTTCCGCGCAGAACAACCGCGCCGGTTCACTGCGCGTGCGTGCCGCCAGTGGGGCCATCGACCTGGCCGGCACGCTGCTCGGCAGCAGCACCGGGCATTACGATGCCGGCGGCACCGACGTGCCTTACAGCGCTGGTCGGATCGACCTGCATGCGCAGTCCATCGCCGATTTCAGCGGCCTCAACACCCGCCTCACCCGCGATGGCGTCACCGGCGCGCGCACCTTCCGCATCGGCCTGGGCGACCTGGTGCTGGGCGATGAAGTGGTGGCGCACGAGGTGAACATCGGGCTGGACAACGGCCAGCTCACCGTCAACGGCACCGTCGATGCCAGCGGCGAACAGGCCGGCAGCATCCGCCTGGCCGCGCGCAACGGGGTCAGCCTGGGCAGCACGGCGGTGCTCGATGCCAGTGCCAGCGTGCTGCGCCGTGACAGCTACGGCGTGGCCATCGATGCGCCCAACCGGGCCAGCATCGAGATCGATTCGGGCATAGGCTCACTGCGCATCGCCAGTGGCGCGCGCATGGACCTGCGCGTGGCCGGCAGCGACCGCAGCCACGGCACGGTGGCCTTGAACGCCCCGCGCATGGGCAGCAACGACGTGGCCATCGACGCTGGCGGCGCGATCACCATCGACGGTGCGAAGGCGATCCAGCTCAATGCCTTCATCACCGACAACAGCGCTGCCGCCGGCAGCGACCGCACCGCCAGCGGCGAAACCTACCAGGTCATCGACCAGGCCTACCTCGACCGCCTGCACGCGCAGAACAGCACCTTCATCGACGCCGCACTGGGCAACAGCGCGTTGGTCGACAACCGCCTGGCCGGCCTTCGTCGCTACGGCGATGCGTTCCACCTGCGCCCCGGCGTGGAAGTGGTGGCCGACCTGGGCGTGAACGCCGACGGCAACCTGCACGTGGACGGCGACCTGGACCTGTCCGCCCACCGCTATGCCAGCCTGAACCACAATCTGGCGCGCAGCAGCGTGCGCGGCTCCGGTGAAGCCGGTGCGCTGGTGCTGCGCGCGCAGGGCGACCTGGAGGTGTTCGGCAGCATCAGCGATGGCTTCGATGGCAGCCGCCTGGGCACCACCTTCGACGACAACGGCTGGTACCTCACCGCCGGCCGCCAGCTGTTCGGCAGCGACGTGGTGGTGCCGCACGGCGGCCTGGTCACGCTTGCCGCGGGCAGCGTGTTCAATTCGGGCAAGGTGCTCAACTACGACCTGCCCATCGGCGGCATGCAGATGGCCGCCGGCACGCTGCTGCCGGCCGATGCCCGCCTGGCGCTGCCCCTGGCGCTGGCCAAGGGCACGGTACTGGGCGCGGCGGTGCACGATGCATCCGGCGCGCTGTTGTACCCGGCCGGCACCGTGCTGGCCGACGCGGTCACGCTGCCGCAGGGCGCGCAGCTGTCCGCCGGCCTGCGCCTGCCGATGGCCGCCAACATCGCGGCGATGACCTGGCCGGCAGGCGTGGCCTTGCCCGCCTCGCCGATTGGCAACCTGGTGACCCTGGCCGCCGATCTTGGCCTGGCCAAGGGCGCCTTCATTCCCAGCGACACCGAGGTCAAGCTGCCCGGCGGTGCCACCACGGTCAACCTGCGGCCCACCGATGCCGACGGCAACCAGGGCCGCATCTGGGCGCTGGCGCCGATGCTGGCGGCCGGTTCGCAATCGTGGGACATCAGCCTGGTGGCCGGCGCCGACCTGGCCGGCGCCGATCGCCTCACCATCGACCGGGCCGGCACCGGCAGCCTGCGTCTGTCCGACCCGCATTACGGGCAGGGTGGGGCGGTGGTGGAGATTCCCGGCACCGGCTCGCCGGCCACCTATGTCTGGGGCGAGCTGGCCCCCTTCGAACAGATGGTCCGGGACTTCTACGGCGATTACATCCTGACGTTCGTGCCGACCCCGGGCGCGGCGTTCACCGCCGATGAGCTCAACGAGCTGATGATGTGGGGCTTCATCTGGAGCGGCCCGGAAAATCTCAACGCGCAGGGTTACGGTGATCTGGCGGCCGTTGGTTCGCCGGCCGTCCCGCCGGAAACAGAGTACAAAACGCTGCCCGGCCGCGAGCAGCTGCCCAGCGTGGTGCGTACCGGCACCGGCGACCTGCGCCTGGTCTCCGGCGGCGACATCGCCACCACCTCGCTGTACGGCGTGTACACCGCAGGTACGCCGTCGGCGGTGGTGTCCACCCAGGGCCGCGATCCGTACAACCAGCCGCGTGCGGTGGTGACGCCCAATCCCTCCAATCCGATCGGCAACACCGTGCTCGGCGACAAGGGCAGTGTGTTCGAACACCTGGTCGACGGCGGCAGCCAGAGCCTGTACCAGGCCTGGTATCCCGAAGCGGGCGGCAACCTGCTGCTGCGCGCCGGCGGCACCATCGTGGGCGACAGCCTGGGCCGACCGGGCACAATCCTGCGTGCCGAAGCGCTGGGCTATGCCACCGACCGGGTGAGTTCCACCGCCGCGGTGGGCAACTGGCTGTGGCGGCAGGGCACCGGCAGCGTGCAGGGCGGGGCCGACGGCCTGCCCACCGCGTGGTGGATCAACTTCGGCACCTACGTGGCGGCACCCAACGGCGCCAACTACTACGACAACTTCGTGGAAATGCCGCGGCTGATCGGTTTCACCGGCTTCGGCACGCTCGGCGGCGGCAACCTGCTGCTGGACGCGACCGGAGACGCCGGCATGCTGCAGGGGCGTGGCGACCACGGCGGGGTCCACATCAACCGCAGCGCCGGTCTCAACCTGGCCGTGGCCAGCACCGGTCGCGTCACCGCCGACGGCACCCTGGTGCAGACCGGCGGCGGCGACCTGGACATCCGCATCGGCGGCGGCCTCAACGCCGATCCCGCGCTGCGCTCGTACACCGGCAGCAACAGCCCGCCGGAGGCCAACCTGGTCACCGTCAACGACATTCATCACCTGGAACTCAACGGCAGCTTCACCAACCTGCGCGGCGCGCTGCGTCTGGAAGCCGGTGCGGTGGGCGGCGTGGAGCTGCGCTACGGCAGCCGCCAGGACGCCAAGGAATCGCGCCCGTACGACATGTACAGCGCGACAGCGGCCACGGCGGCGGGCGGCCCGGTGCTGGTGCTGGGCGATGCCGGTGCGCGCCTGGACGCGCGCGGCGACCTGGTGCTGGGCACCGTCACCGACCCCGGGCGCGTGCCCCAGTTCAACAACGGCACGCCCTTCAGCGTGGATGGCACGGCCTACCAGGATGGCGGCTGGAGCTGGTTCTCGCTGTGGACGCCATCCACGGCAGTGGACCTGATGGCCGCCGGTGGCAACCTCACCCCGTCGCTGGCCATGCTCGACCGCAACACCCGCACCGACGCCCAGGCCACCGACGGCAACCATGTGTACCCGTCGGTGCTGCGCGCTACCGCCGCCAGCGGCAGCATCTACTACGGCACCCCGCGCACCGCGCCGACCCAGGGCACCAACAACGAGAACTTCGTGGCCGGCGTGGTGCTGGCGCCGTCGCCGGTGGACGATGTGTTCACCGCACGCGGCACCGGCCAGCTGGAACTGCTCGCGGCCGGCTCGATCTATGCCAACGGCACCGGTCTGGGTGTGTCCGGCGCCGACCCGTCCGCGTTGCCCAGCCCGTTCAATCCCGGCTTCGTGGGCCTGGCCGACGCGGTCTGGTACGGCCGCCGGTTCATCCACAACGTCAGCCCCACCGGCCTGGCGCCCAGCGTGCTGCTGTCTGGCAACGACCCCAGCAGTTCGGCACAGGCCTATCCCTTGTTCGCGTTCACCGCCCCCACCGTATCGGGCCACGTGTACGTGGGCCAGGTGCCGTCGCGCTACTACGCGCTCACCGGTGACCTGGTGGGCCTGCGCACCGGCAGCATCGTCACCACCACCAACAACGTGCTGAGCAATGGTGCCGTCCGGACCGACACCACCACCTGGTACGACGGTGGCGGCGCGGTCGCCATCCGGGCCGGGCGTGACATCGTCAATTCGGGCACGCCACTGGGCGCGCTGGACAACGTGGGTATGGTGTACGGCAACAACGATGGCGCACTGGGCTGGTTCGGCCAGCTCAAGGGCGGCGACCCCACGGCCGCGCCCAAACCGACCTTCATCGGCGCCGGCACCGCGCGCGGCAACCTGATCGTACATACCAGCGCCGACGACGTGTCGGTGGTGCAGGCCGGCCGCGACATCCGCTTCAGCACCTTCTACATCGCCGGCCCCGGCCTGCTGGACATCAGTGCCGGCCGTGACCTGTACATGGCCGACAAGGGCGAACTGCGCAGCCTGGGCCCGGTCGCCAACGGGGGCGCCGGTGACCGCAGCAGCGGGGCCGCCATTGCCGTGGCTGCCGGCGTCGGCCCGCACGGTGCGGATTGGACCGGCTTCGCCGCGCGCTACCTGGACGCGGCCAACCTGGCCGATCCCAACCGCGCGCTGGGCGAACAGGCCGGCAAGGTGGTGCGTGTGTATGGCGGTGCCACCTCGCTGGCGCAGTGGCTGAAGACCGAATTCGGTTACGGCGGCGACGAGGCCGGTGCCGCCGCGTTCCTCGCACAACAGCAGCAGACGCTGGACCAGGCGCGCGATGCGGCCACCGCCAGCGGCGGCACCGGCGCGGCCAACCGCGACCTGGCCCGGGAGTTCAAGCAGGACAGCCAGCTGCATCTGGTGAACTGGCTTACCGCCCGCTTCGGCGGTGCCAATGGTCGGGGCCTGCATTTCGACGCGGCCAGCATGGACGCCCAGGCGTTCTTCGCGCAGCTGCCGGCCGAACAGCAGAGCGCCTTCCTGCGCAACGTGTACTACGCCGAACTCAAGGCCGGCGGCCGCGAGTACACCGACGTGGACGGCCCGCGCGAGGGCAGCTACCTGCGCGGCCGCGAAGCCATCGCCACGCTGCTGCCGGCCAAGGATGCCAAGGGCAGCGAGATCGCCTACCGCGGCGACCTCACCATGTTCAGCAGCGCCCTGTACTTCGAGAAGACCGGCGACGTGGTGGCCACCCGCCGCCCGCTGCCGGGCAAGCGCTACGTGACCGAAGCCGAGTGGATCGCCGCCGGTCGCCCCAGCGAAGGGCTGCCGTTCTACCGGGTCAACGATGCCGGCATCCATACCGATTTCGGTGGCGACATCAGCCTGCTGGTGCCCGGCGGGCGCGCGCTGGTCGGTGTCGACGGCGGGTTCGTGCCGGGGCCGGGTTCGGGCGTGCTCACCCAGGGCGAGGGTGATATCAACATCTATGCGCGCGGCAGCCTGCTGCTGGGCCAGAGCCGCATCTTCACCACCTTCGGTGGCAACGTGCTGGCCTGGTCGGCAGAGGGCGACATCAACGCCGGACGCGGCAGCAAGACCACCGTGGTCTACACCCCGCAGCGCCGCGTCTACGACAGCGTGGGCAACGTCAGCCTGTCGCCGAACACGCCCACCACCGGTGCCGGCATCGCCACCCTTAACCCGATCCCGGAGATCGCCCCGGGCGACATCGACCTGATCGCACCGCTGGGCACCATCGATGCAGGCGAAGCGGGCATCCGTGTCTCCGGCAACGTCAACCTGGCCGCGCTGCAGGTGCTCAACGCCGACAACATCCAGGTGCAGGGCAAGGCCGTGGGCATTCCGATGGTGGCGGCGGTGAACGTCAACGCACTGACCTCGGCCAGTGCGGCGGCCAACAACGCCGTGCAGGCTGCGCAGGACATGGTCAAGCGGCAAACGCGCCAGGCGCAGCCGTCCACCATCAGCGTGCAGGTGCTGGGCTTTGGCGAGGAGACCAGCAGCGTTACCCCGGCCAAGGGCGACGACCGCTACGACCCCGACAGCGTGGTGCAGGTGGTGGGCATGGGCGAACTCAGCGCCGAGCAACGTGCGCGCATGGCAGCCCCGGGCACGCAACGGCAGTGAGCATGACGCCCGACATTTCCACGGCCCCCGCGCGTGGCCACGGCCCGGTGCGGCCAACGCGCCGCAACTGCCTTGCGCGTGCAACGCCGGTGTTACCCGCGTTGCGCACCATCGCGGCCACCGCAGCGCGTGTTCCCTCCCTCTTCCGCAGTGAGAAGCTCCTGATGTCTTCAACCCCCAAGGCGATGGCCTGGTCGCCGCTGCCGCTGTGCCTGCTGTGCGTGATGCCGCTGGCCACTGCCCAGCAGGCACCGGCGGCCGCCACCCCGGCTACGCCCGCTGCGAACGAAGCGCCGGCCGCTGCGCGCGTCACCATCAACGAGTACCTGGTGCGCGGCAACAGCGTGCTGGATGCACGCGACATCGAGCGCGCGGTCACCCCGCACCTGGGCCCCGACCGCACCCTGCAGGACGTGGACGCCGCGCGGCTGGCACTGCAGGCGGCGTACCAGCGCAAGGGCTACCAGTCGGTCTACGTCGACCTGCCCGAGCAGCAGGTCAGCGGCGGCGTGGTGATCCTGCAGGTGACCGAAACCCGCGTGGGCCAGGTCAACGTGGTGGGCGCGCGCTACAACGACGCCGCGCGCCTGCGCGAACGCGTACCGGCGTTGCAGCCGGGCCAGGTGCCCGATTTCGACGGTGCGCAGCGCGAACTCACCGAACTCAACCGCGGCGGCAAGCGCCAGGTGGTGCCGCTGGTCAAACAGGGCACCGCCGACGGCACCATGGACGTGGAGCTGAAGGTCGACGACAAGACGCCCTGGCGGTTCAGCGCCACCGTCAACAACGACCACAGCGTGGACACCGAGCCGCTGCGCAGCATCGTCAGCATCGGCCACGACAACCTGTGGCAGAAAGACCACACCGCCTCGCTGACCTTCTTCGCCGCCCCGCAGGACCTGGACCAGGCCAACGTGCTGTCGGCGTCCTACGGCCTGCCGCTGGGCAGCCCGGACTGGATGCTGGAATTCTCCGGCTACCGCTCCGACAGCAACGTGGTCTCCAGCGGCCAGACCAACGTCACCGGCAAGGGCCATGCGCTGGGCATCAAGCTCAACCACAGCCTGCCGATGACCGGCGTGTGGTGGCACCAGCTGTCGGCCGGCATCGACTTCAAGGACCTGGACGAATCGGTGGCCATGGTGGGCCAGGCGTCCGACTTCGCACCGCTCAAGTACGCACCGCTGACGCTGGGCTACAGCGGCTTCCGCCAGGGCGACAAACACCAGCTGAGCGTGGCGCTGCAGGCCGTGTTCGGCGCGCGCAGCCTGCTCGGCTACGGCAGCAGCGACGACGAGTTCGACTGGAAGCGCGCCTACGCCGATTCCAGCTTCTTCGCGCTCAAGCTGGACCTCAGCGATACCTACACCCTGGACAGCGGGGCGCAGTGGTTCGCGCGCATCTCCGCGCAGATGACCGACCAGCCGCTGGTCTCCGGCGAGCAGTTCGCCGCCGGCGGCATGTACACCACGCGCGGCTACCGCTCGGCCGAAGGCATTGGCGACTACGGCGCGCTGGCCACGCTGGAATGGCGCACCCGCCCGTTCGCGCTGTGGGGCCTGCAGGACTGGCGCCTGTACGCCTTCGTCGATGGCGCCTGGCTGGGCCTGCGCCGGCCGCTGCCCGAGCAGGCCGACAGCAGCTGGATGTCCGCCGCCGGCCTGGGCAGCAGCCTGCGCATCAGCGAACACTTCAACCTGCGCCTGGATTACGGCCACACGCTCAGCGATGGCCCCACCACCACCAAGGGCGCGAACCGACTGCACCTGAGCGTCGGCGCCAGTTACTGAGCCCGACCCCCGACTTCCCCGGAGATATTTCCCATGCAACGCCTTCTTGCCCTGTTGTTGTTCTGCCTGAGCATGTGCGCGCTCGGCACCGCCCGTGCCGATACCCCGTGGTGGCAGGCCGACTGGAAGTACCGCAAGCCCATCACCGTGGACGCCGGCCCCAACGGCGCCGCGCTCGGCGGCAACCTCGGCCGCACCCCCGTGCTGGTGCGCCTGCACACCGGCAACTTCGCCTTCGACGGCGTGGCCGACGGCGGCAGCGACATCCGCTTCATCGGTGCCGACGGGCGCACCGTGCTCAACCACCAGGTGGAGCAGTACGACGCCAGCCTGGGCATGGCCCTGATCTGGGTGGACGTGCCGGCCATCAGCGGCACCGCGCCGCAGACCCTGTGGATGTACTACGGCAACGCCGGTGCACCGGCGGCGGGCAACGGCCAGCGCGTGTTCGACCCGGACTACAGCGCCGTGTACCACTTTGCCGAAGGCAACGAGCCGCGCGACACCACCGCCTACGTCAACCACCCCAGCGGCCCGTTCAAGGCCGCCGACGGCGCCATCATCGGGCGCGGTGCGCAGTTGGCCGGCCAGCCGCTGCACCTGCCCGGTTCGCCGTCGCTGGCCATCGCCGCCAACGGCGCGATGACCGTCTCGGCGTGGATCAAGCCGGCCCAGCTCGGCCCGGACCAGGCCGTCTACAGCCGCCGCGAAGGCGACAACGTGTTGATCATCGGCCTCGACAACGGCGTGCCCTACGTGCGCGTCAACCAGCAGCGCAGCCAACCGGTGCCGGCGCTGGCGGCGGGGCAGTGGGCGCACCTGGCGGTAACCGCCAGCGATGGCGCGGTGGTGCTGTACGTGGGCGGCCGCGAGGCCACCCGCATCGAGGCCAGCCTGCCGGCGCTGGCCGGTGAGGCGCTGTTGGGCGCCGACGTGGCCCCGGCTGCGGGTGCCACCGCAGCGGTGGCCATGGCCCAGCCGTTCCTGGGTGACATCGACGAAGTACGCGTGTCCAAGGTGGCCCGCCCGGCCACGCTGCTGCTGGCCGATGCCAGTGCGCAGGGCGCCGAATCGCGCCTGGTGGCCTTCGGTGAAGACGAACAGTCCGCCGGGGTCAGCCACTTCGGTTTCATCCTCAAGGCGATGCCGGTCGACGCCTGGGTGGTGGTGGCGATGCTTGGCCTGATGCTGCTGCTGTCGTGGGCCATCATGATCACCAAGAGCCGCTACTTCGGCATCGTCGCCAAGGCCAACGAGGCCTTCACCGTGCAGTACCGCAAGGTCACCGGCGCACCGGTGGCCTCGCTGCAGGAGCTGGAGCGCACCGGCACGCTGGCGCCGCAGATCCGCGACAGCTCCACCCTGTGGCGGCTGTATCGCATCGCCATGGAAGAAATGGACGGGCGCGGCTCGCACCACCACGGCCTCACCGCCGCGGCCATCACCTCCATCCGCGCCTCGATGGACGCCGAAGTCACCCGTGAAACCGAGCGCATGTCCAAGCGCATGAACTGGCTGTCCACCACCATCGAAGGCGCGCCGTACATCGGCCTGTTCGGCACGGTGATCGGCATCATGCTGGTGTTCGTGGTGGCGGCGATGGCCGGTGCGGTGGACATCAACTCCGTTGCGCCCGGCATGGCCGCCGCGTTGCTGTGCACCGCGGCCGGCCTGGGCGTGGCGATCCCGGCGCTGTTTGGCTACAACTGGCTGGCCTCGCGTGCCGAAGCCATTGCCGCGGACATGTCGGTATTCGTTGACGAGTTCACCGCGCGCCTGGCCGAAGAGTTCGACCGCAGCGCACCGGCCGCCGTCGCGCGTCCGGTCCAGGCCTGAGGCGCACGACCATGGCCAGGGCAAAACGGTTCGGCATCAAGAAGCGCGAAAAGGGCATCAACGTCACCCCGTTCGTCGACGTGCTGCTGGTGGTGCTGGTGATCTTCATCCTCACCAGCAACGCCTCCATTCCGGGAATCCAGGTCAACCTGCCCAAGGCCAGCTCCAGCATGGCGCTGGAAAAGCCGAAGACCAGGGCGATCACCGTCGACAACGCCGGGCAGATCTTCCTCGACGCCTACCCGGTGAGCCTGGCCGAGCTGGAAGACCGCCTGCGCACCGAGAAGGCGCTCACTCCCGACTTCCCGGTGATCGTGCGCGGCGACGCCCAGGTGCAGTACGCACGCGTGGTGGAGGTTCTCGACCTGCTGCGCCGGATCGACCTCAACCAGGTTGGCCTGGTGACCGGCAAACCACAGGGGTGATGGCGTGACTGCACTCAATCCCCGTGCACGCGGCGCGGCCGGCTGGCAGCGCTGGTGGCCGCTGGCCGCGCTGCTGGCCGGCATCGCGCTGCTCGCGCTGCTGGCATGGCTGCTGCTGTTCAAGGACACCGCCAGTACCCGCCGCCCGCAGGTGGAGGTGCCGATGGTGATGCTGCCCCCACCGCCGCCCCCGCCACCGCCGGAACCGGCGCCCGAGCCCGAACCCAAGCCCGAAGAGGTCATGCCCGAACCGGAGCCGCTGGACGAGGTGCCCAAGCCCACCGAGGAAGCGCCCACCCCGGACACCGCCGACCCGGTGACCATGGACGCCACCGCGCAGGCCGGCACCGACAGTTTCGGCATCCAGTCCGGCAGCGGCGGTGGCCGCAGTGGCACCGGTGGCGGTGGCGCCGGCAACGGCACGTACGGGCGCTACCTGGGCTACGTGCTGCAGCAGGCCGTCGCACGCGACGAGCAGGTTCGCCGGCTGTCGTTCCAGCTCACCGTCAACATCTGGCTGGACCCGACCGGTGCGGTCACGCGGGTGGAACTGCTGCGTGGCAGCGGCAACCCCGAGGCCGACGAACGCGTGCTGCAGGCCATCCGCGCGGTGGGCCGTATCGACGAGCGCCCGCCGGCGTCGCTGGATTTCCCGGCGCGCGTGCTGGTGCAGGGCCGGCGCCCGGCCGGCTAGGCGCGGCCGCCTCCTTCTTCCCGACTTTCCTTTTTCTGCGAGCAAGCTGATGACCCGTTCAACCTATTCCGCCGCGCTGCTGGGCCTGCGCCGTTCCGCCCTCGCCGCCGGTGTCGTGCTGGTGCTGGCCAGCGGTGCCGCCCATGCCCAGGACGGCAGCGGCGAAAGCACGATGATCAAGCTGATCCGCGGCCTGATCGACAGCGGCGCGCTCAAGCCCGAGGCGGGCCAGGCGCTGCTGCTGGAAGCCCAGCGCGAAGCCGCCGTGGCGCGCCCGGCCGCAGCCACCGGTGCCATCGCCGCGCAGCCCGGCGACGTGCGGGTACCGTACATCCCGCAGACCGTGCGTGATGAGATCCGCGAGGAGCTCAAGACCAGCGTGATGGCCCAGGCAAAGGCCGAAGGCTGGGCCGCACCGGACCAGGTGCCCGACTGGACCCAGCGCCTGCGCGTGCAGGGCGACGTGCGCGTGCGCAATGAAAGCCGCCTGTATTCGGACCGCAACAGCGACATCGAAGTGGACTGGGCGCGGATCAATGCCAGCAACGGTTATGACGTCAACGGCAACACCAACCTGGGCCTGCCGCCGCTGCGCAACACCCGCGAAGACCGGAACAACTCCTGGCGCATTCGCGCGCGCCTGGGCGTGGTGGCCGAGCTGGGCGAGCACACCCGTGCCGGCGTGCGCCTGGCCACCGGCAATGACAACGGCCCGGTGTCGTCCACCCAGACCCTGGGCGGCGGCCTGGCCAAGAAGGACGCCTGGCTCGACCAGGCCTGGTTGTCCTACACACCGGTGCAGGGCCTGGACATCATCGGCGGCCGCTTCGGCAACCCGTACTGGTCCACCGACACGCTGTTCTCCAACGACCTCAACTTCGACGGCCTGGCCTTCAAGTACGCCCACCCGCTGGGCGGCGAGGGGTTGTCGCTGTTCGCCACGCTGGGCCTGACCCCGTTGGAGTATTCGTCCGACGGTTTCCCCAACACCAGCCAGACCAAGATGAAGAGCGAGAACAAGTGGCTCAACGGCGTGCAGGTGGGCGCCGACTGGCAGTTCGGCGACCAGCAGAAGCTGCGCGCCGCGGTGGGCTACTTCGACTTCCGCAACATCGCCGGCGAGTACTCCCAGCCCTGCGCGCTGTACGCCGGTGCCGACCACTGCAGCAGCGACTGGTCGCGCCCGGCCTTCATGCAGAAGGGCAACACGCTGATGCTGCTGCGGAACATCGCGCTCGATCCGCTCGACCCGGCCAACACCCCGATGCCGCAGTACGTGGGCCTGGCCTCCGAATTCGAACTGCTGGACCTCAACCTGGCCTGGGAAACCCCCACCTTCGCCGGTTACGCGCTGCGCGTGGAAGGCCATGGCATCAAGAACCTCGCCTTCGACCGCAACCGCATGTGGTCGCGCGCGCAAGGCGGCATCGTCACCAACCTGGGCGCGGCCGCCAACGGCGTGGCCGGCCCGCAGGACATCCAGAGCGGTGACATGGCCTACATGGCGCAGGCCACCTTCGGCCAGCTGGCGCTCAAGCAGGCCGGCGACTGGAACGTGTGGCTGGGCTACAAGCGCCTGGAAGCCGATGCGCTGCCCGACGCCTACAACGATTCCAACTTCCACCTGGGCGGCACCAATGCCAAGGGTTACTACCTGGGCAGCTCCTACATGTTTGACAAGAACGTGTGGCTGACCGGCCGCTGGATGGCGGCCAAGGAAGTAACCGGCGCGCCGCAGTCCATCGACGTCTTCCAGCTCGAAGTGAACGCTGGCTTCTGACCTGTTGGCCGGTGCGCCCGCGCCGGCCGTTTCCCTGCTGGATACCCCATGACCACTGACGACACCCTGCACCCGCTGCCTGATGCGCCCGACCAGGCCGGGCCCGATGCCATCGAAGCCGACGCCGCCGCGCCGGCCTCCCCGCCGCTGTACCGCACCCCGGTGGTGCTCTCATCGCACGAGCACGCGCACTGGCGCCTGCTGCCCGGCGATGCCGCGTTCGCCGCCGCAAGCCATGCCGTTCCGCTGGTCATCGGCGAATTCGCCGCGGCCGCCCGCGATTACCCGCTGGTGTTCGTCGGCGCTGACGCCGCCCCGGTTGCCGTGCTCGGCCTGCAGGCCGAACACAACCGCTTCGTGGTCGCCGACCACTGGCAAACCGGCACCTACGTGCCCGCGTATGTGCGCCGGTATCCGTTCGTATTCGCCCGCACGACCGAGCCGAACGGCCATGTGCTGGCCATCGACGCCGACGCCCCGATGCTGCGCACCTGCGGCGACGAAGGCCAGTCCCTGTTCGACGCCGACGGCCAGCCCAGCGCGCTCACCCGCCAGGCCCTGGCGTTCTGCGAGGCGTTCACCCGCGATGCCACCGCCACGGCCGCCTTCAGCGCCGCGCTGGTCACTGCCGGCGTGCTGGTGGAACGCCAGGCCGACGTCGTGCATCCCGACGGCCGCCAGTCCAGCCTGCTCGGCTTCCAGCTGATTGACGCCGAACGCTTCGCCGCACTCCCCGACGCCACCGTGCTGGCCTGGCACCGCCAGGGCTGGCTGGCGCTGGTGCATTTCCACATGGCCTCGCTGGCCCGCTTCAAGGACCTGCTCACCGCCTGACCGTTTCAACCGGGACACCGGACAGAACAACGACACGGACGTCGTGGACCGCACACGCGTTTCGCCACTGCCAGGCAGGTGGGAAGACCTAGCCCTGGCCCCGGCAGTCTGTCCGGTACCCGACCCTCGTTCCCTTTGCGCGCGCTCCGGGTAGAGCCACCCCATGGGTGGCTGCAAGCAACCTCACCCAAACGCCAAAACGCACGCACGGCACATCATTACCGCCGGCTCAGCCCCACCAGAACCACAACGCCTGCGCGCCCTGGCCCACACTGTAGTCGCCTCGACCCGCGGCAACATCCAGCACGCCCTGTCGAAGCGCCGCCATCGCGGCCTCTCCCAGCCGCAGCGTGGCGCGCGCGCCGTCCGCTTCCCACTGCCAGAACGCGACATCCTCATCGACCGTCAACCGTAACGATGTCTGGGCGTCCCAACGTGCATCGCGGTTGTTCGGCACGGCCAACTGCGCAGGGCTGGGCGGAGAGAGCTGCAGCGTCCGCGTCGCGCCCGGGCCGTCCAGCGCCAGCGCATCCAACAATGCCAGCATCGACGCGCAGCCGGCGGCATCGGCGCCGATGTGCCAGCCCGGATAGTTGCGCAGGTTGTCCCGATAACGCCAGAGCGACACGGTGCCGTGGTGTTGCCACGCATGCGATCGTTTCATGGCCGAAGTGTCCCAGAAACGCGGGCCATCCACGCTGGGCTGCAGGTATCGCAATGGCTGCGACGCAGGGCAGGGTTCGGGACGTTCAGGGGGATGTGGCGATGGGCCACAAGGCAAGGATGGTGCGCCCGGAGGGATTCGAACCCCCGACCAATGGCTTCGGAAGCCACTACTCTATCCGGCTGAGCTACGAGCGCGTTGTGTCCTGCAGTCCCGGGCGCCGGTGCTGGCCGCCGTACGCCGTGATGGCGCGGGAGGAGCATTCTAGCGGTAAACGCGGCGCAGGTCTGCCCCCTGTTCAATTGCCCGGCACGGCAACGCTCGCGACGGGGCTTGGCGGTATCCTTTGCGCATGGCTTACGAACGTTTTGAAGCCCCCGACGGTCCCCCACCGTCGCGTTGGGGCCAGTACTGGAAACTGATGCGCGCCGATCGCCCGATCGGCACCCTGCTGCTGCTGTGGCCCACCTGGTGGGCATTGTGGCTGGCCGCCGGTGGCCTGCCGCCGCTGTGGACCCTGTTCGTGTTCAGTGCCGGGGTCTGGCTGACGCGTTCGGCCGGCTGCGTCATCAACGACTACGCCGACCGCTGGCTGGACCCGCACGTCAAGCGCACCAAGGACCGCCCGCTGGCCAGTGGGCGGGTGTCCGGGCGCGAGGCGCTGCTGCTGTTCGCCGGGCTGATGCTGGTCGCCTTCGCGCTGGTGCTCACCCTGAACCGGCTGACCATCGGCTTGAGCTTCATCGGCATCTTCCTGGCCGCCAGCTACCCCTACCTCAAGCGCTACACCCACCTGCCGCAGGTGTACCTCGGCATGGCCTTCGGCTGGGGCATCCCGATGGCGTTCGCCGCCGTGCAGGGCGAAGTGCCGGTGGTGGGCTGGCTGCTGTATGGCGCCAACATCCTGTGGTCCACCGCCTACGACACCTGGTACGCCATGGTGGACCGCGACGACGACCTCAAGATGGGTTCTCATTCCACGGCCATCCTGTTCGGCGACCTGGACCTGGTCATCCAGGGCATCCTGTTCACCCTGTTCCTGGGCACCATGAGCCTGGTGGGCCTGCGCGCCGGCCTGGGCGCGGCGTACTGGATGTCGGTGGGCGTGGCCGCGCTGCTGATCGCCTACCAGTTCATGATCTGCCGCAAACGCGAGCGCGATGCCTGCTTCAAGGCCTTCCTGCACAACAACTGGGTGGGCGCCACCCTGTTCGCCGGTATCGCCGCGGCCTTGGCGTTTCATTAAGGCGCCCCGACCAACAGTCGGGGCCAACCGGCCGGTCGAGCCGCCCATGCCCCGGTAGTGCCGGCCGCTGGCCGGCTCCCGACCATCCCAAGGCGCCGCCCCGCAGCCACCACCCCGCACCTCGCCCCTACGACCAATAGGCGACTGACAGCCCGCCACCCAACCCACACACTGCTCCCCATCTGAATCACCTGGGAGGGTAGGGCGATGGCCACGTCGACAGCAGCACAAGACGGCTGGATGGCGCGCGCAGCACTGCGCTCGGCCGCGTGGGCGGAAAAATGGTTCCCCGACGCCTACGTGTTCGCCGTGCTCGGCGTAGTCATCGTGGCGGCGGCCGCCATCGGCTTCGGCGCCACCCCGCAGGCCACCGCCAGTGCCTTCGGCGAAGGCTTCTGGAGCCTCATCCCCTTCACCATGCAGATGGCCTTCGTGGTCATCGGCGGCTACGCCCTGGCCACCGCGCCCATCGTGGCGCGCTTCATCGACCAGCTGGCACGGGTGCCGCGCACCGGCCGTGGCGCGGTGGTGTACGTGGGCCTGGTGAGCATGCTGGCCTCGCTGCTCAGCTGGGGCTTCTCGCTGGTGTTCGGCGGCTTGCTGGTGCGCGCGCTGGCGCGCCGCGAGGACCTGAACATGGACTACCGCGCCGCGGGTGCCTCGGCCTACCTTGGCCTGGGTGCTGTGTGGGCGATGGGCCTGAGTTCCTCGGCCGCCCAGCTGCAGGCCAATCCGGCCAGCATGCCGCCGGGGCTGGTGGAGATCACCGGGGTGCTGCCCTTCACCGAAACCATCTTCCTGTGGCAGTCCATCGCGCTCACCGCCGCGTTGATCCTGGTGTCGCTGCTGATCGCCTGGCTCACCGCCCCCGGCCCGGCCACCGCCCGCACCGCGCGGGACTTCGGCGGTGCTGCGCAGGCCGAGCCGCAACCGCTGCAGCCGCGCACCCGTCCGGGCGAGTGGCTGGAATACAGCCCGCTGCTCACCGTGCTGCTTTCATTGCTGGCGTTCGGCTGGCTGTTTGGCGAATTTGCCAACAAGCCGCTGGTGAGCGCCATCGCCAACCTCAACACCTACAACTTCCTGTTCATTTCGCTGGGCCTGCTGCTGCACTGGCGCCCGCGCAGCTTCCTCAACGCCGTGGCCAAGGCCGTGCCCAGCACCACCGGCGTGCTCATCCAGTTCCCGCTGTACGGCGGCATCGCCATGATCCTCACCCACGCGGTGGGCAGCGGCGATGAAACCCTGGCGCACCGGTTGTCCAGCCTGTTCGTGCACATCGCCACCGCCGACACCTTCGCCCTGGTGATGGGCGTGTACTCGGCGGTGCTGGGCTTCTTCGTGCCGTCTGGCGGCGGCAAGTGGATCATCGAGGCGCCGTATGTGATGCAGGCTGCCAACGAACTCAAGGCCCACCTGGGCTGGGCCGTGCAGGTGTACAACGCCGCCGAGGCACTGCCCAACCTGATCAACCCGTTCTGGATGCTGCCGCTGCTGGGCGTACTGGGCCTGAAGGCGCGCGACATTGTGGGCTTCACCTTCATCCAGCTGCTGGTGCACATCCCGCTGGTGCTGGGCCTGTTGTGGCTGCTGGGCATGACGCTGACTTACGTGCCGCCGGTTATGCCGTAACGCCCGGTGCTGGCCGGCTGCGTTGGGATCAACGGCAGCGGGGCAGAGCCCCGCTCTACGAGCGTTGGTGGGTAGCCCCCGCCACAAAGTTGATAGGTACGCCGCGTAGAGCCGGGCTCTGCCCGGCTGCTCGGGAATCAACGGCAGCGGGGCAGAGCCCCGCTCTACGAGCGTTGATGGGCAGCCCCGCGCCACAATGTTGATGGGTACGCCGCGTAGAGCCGGGCTCTGCCCGGCTGCTCGGGGTCCATGGCAGCGGGGCAGAGCCCCGCTCTACGAGCGTTGGTGGGCGGCCCCGCGCCACAATGTTGATGGGTACGCCGCGTAGAGCCGGGCTCTGCCCGGCTGCTCGGGGTCCATGGCAGCGGGGCAGAGCCCCGCTCTACGAGCGTTGATGGGCGGCCCCGCGCCACAAAGTTGATAGGTACGCCGCGTAGAGCCGGGCTCTGCCCGGCTGCTCGGGGTCCATGGCAGCGGGGCAGAGCCCCGCTCTACGAGGGTTGATGGGTAGCCCCCCGCCACAATGTTGATGGATACGCCGCGTAGAGCCGGGCTCTGCCCGGCTGCTCGGGGTCCATGGCAGCGGGGCAGAGCCCCGCTCTACGAGCGTTGATGGGTAGCCCCGCGCCACAAAGTTGATAGGTACGCCGCGTAGAGCCGGGCTCTGCCCGGCTGCTCGGGGTCCATGGCAGCGGGGCAGAGCCCCGCTCTACTAGGTTGGTATGTCGCGTAGAACCCCGCTCTACGTGGGCGCAGGTGCGGTGTCGGCCAGCAGCGTCGGCAGCTGCGCCAACACTGCCTCGCAGTGCGTGGGCGACAGCACCGCCGCCAGTGCCGGGGTCAGCCGGCGTTGCAGGTCGGCCAGCGCCAGGTGCGGCGCGCGTGGCTGTGCCGCGTGCGCGGCGCCGATGGCGCTGTGCAGCTGTTCGGCCACTGCATGATGCAGCTGCCGCTGCGCGGTGTTTTTCGGCGCACCCAAGATGCGGACCAGCACCCCACGGCAGGCCAGTTGCACCCGCGTCGCGCTGCCGGCAGCGGGAAGTTCCAGCGCCCGCAGCCGCAGCACCTGCAATGCCTGCAGCGCCTGCAGGCACTGCAACCGCTCGGCAGGCGTACGCGGCGTGGCCAACGACCCCCGCAGCTGGCGTTGCAGTTGCAGCCGTGCGGCGGCCCCGATCGTGCTGGTTTCCAGCTGATGGCGCAGCAGGCTGTGCAACGCATCCGCCTCCTGGCGCGGGTTGGTCGGCAGCGTGTCCACTGCGCCAAGGTAGTCCCACCCAGCATCACGCACCTCCGGGGCCCGCTCTCGCGCCCAATGGCGAATGCGCACGTCTTCATCTGCACTCAAATGCGCCTCGCACGCCTCGGCGGCCACCGCATCGCGCAGCAGCGAACAGAAATGCAGGTCATACCGGTAACGCTGCTGTGGTGTATCCGCTTCGGCCCCACTGCCCTCGCCGGGCAGCCCAAGCATTGCCGCCTGCAGCTGCTGGCCGAAGCCCGTCACGCGCTGGTGGAGGCAACGCCGACGCAGGCGGTGCAGGTCGCGTTCCTGACCGTGCGCGTCCACGCCCCATCGCGGCCCCACGTGCGCGCGGCAGGCGTGGAAATCCGCGCTACCGGTGGGGGGAAGCAACGCCCGCAGGCGCCTGTGCTGGCGCGATAGCCCGGCCTGCACCTGTTGCAACGGCAGCGGGGCCCATCCATCTGCCTCGCCGTGTTGCCAAGGCGCTGGCACACCCGGCAGATGCACCAGCCACGCGCAGTGCTTGTGCGGGTGCGGGCGGTTGAGCAGGGCCAACACCCGCGCCAACCCCGCGCTGTCCACGGCCGTGTCCAGGTAGACCAGCGCCAGCCGCGCATCCAGATAGGGCAGGGCGTGCGGGTCGCTGGCAATCAGCAGTTGCGCCTGCTGCTGCGCTGCGCCGGCCCGCCCGCACCCGGGGCCGACCATCGCGCTGTGTACCGCGCCGTCCTTGGCAAAGGCGCGCTGGTAGCGGCGCATGGTTTCGGCATCGTGTACCAGCAGCACCGCGCGCAGGTTGCGTTCGGTGTGCTGCAAGGTATCGCGCAGGTGCTGGGCGATGGTGGACGCCCAGCGCACGCTCGGCGGCGCGGCGGGCTCAACCAAACGCGTGGCCCCGCGCTTGGCTCTCTGCCGCCGTGGTGGGGTGGGCTGCAGCGCATGGTGGTACACCGGCGCCAACAGGCCATCGGCGATGGCGTCGGCGTTGCTGTATGCAAACAGCAGCGGCTCGCTCACTACGCTCGGCACCGCTTCCGGCAGCGGGCCGTTGCCCAGCCACAGCCACCCGGCGCGCGGCAGCCGCTCACGCGCGCGTTCCACCCACCCTGGCTGGCCGGCCTGCAGGTGCGCGTCCACCAGCAGAATCAGGTCGTCACCGTCATGCTCGGCATCGCGGCGGCGCAGCCAGGCCTGCAGCGTGCCCGGCGTGGTCTGCAGTGTGCAGCCGCGTCCGTCGGCCATGAAGGCTGCCAGCCGCCGCCCGGGCGACACCGGTAGTTCGCCCCGCCTGCCCGCCTGGGGTGCAACGGCAGGGTGCTGTCGCACCCGCAACACCCGGCAGTGGCGCAACCACGGGTCGCGCTGCACGTGCTGCACCAACCAGTGCCACGTAAGCGCCATGCCGGCGCCCGCAGCCAGCCGCAGGTGTCCACGCCCCCGGCAACCCTGCGCGTCGATACACCGCAACTGCGCCAGCCCGGCCTGCACCGCGAAGTACTGCGCCGCCCGCGCAACACGCGGCTGGCCGTCTGCACCGGTGTGCATGAAACCCCGCAGCAGCGCCAACACCCGCGCCGGCGCCGCCACGCCGGCCAGCAACGGCGCGTGCACCGCGCGCAGCCAGCGGCCATTGGCCTCGGCAGCGCCGGTTCGGGGCATGGGTACGGTATCGCGCAGCTGCTGCACGGCGTCCGCGTTCCAGCCGTGCTCGCGCCACCGCACCCAGCCGCCAGCGGGTGCGCCGCTGCACGCATAGCGCCCACCGCGCCGGTCCAGCGCCAGGAGCAATGGCGGGCTGCACGCATTGCCGCGGGCGCGTACCTGCCGGGCATGCAAGGCAATGGCCGCCGCATCCCGGCCCCAGCGCGCCTGCCCATCGCGCTCCACGCAGAGCAGCCGCAGCAAGGGCAGGCCGTTGACGTAGCCGACCAACACATCGATGCGTGGCGCCGCATCCAGTAGCGGCTGGCCCTCGTCACGCGCGCTGGCGATGTCCCATTGGTTGTTCAGCGGCTCGGCCCAATCCACCAACGGCACCGTGGCCCGCACCGTGCGGCCATCTGGCAGCCGCTGCGCTACGCATACCCCGTTGCGCAGCGCGACCAGCAGGGCGTCGCTGCCTGCGTTTGAGCCACGCCGCAACGGGCCTTGGGTTACGGCGGCCAGCACCTGCGCAATGCCGTCCGCATCCAACGGCCACTTCTCGCCATGCGTCTCAAAGCGCAGCTGTTGCAGGTACTGTCGCAAACGACCGTCCAGCAGCATGCTGCCGTCATCGCCGCGCAGGGAACAACGCCGGTTCGGCGCCAGGTACTGCCAGCCCAGGCGCTGCAGCCAGCCCAAGGTGGAGCGGGTTACCACCCCGCGCACCGGTGCGCGGCTCATGACAGCCCGCCTTGCAGCGGGAAACGGCACAGCGGCGGCGTGGCGAAACGGAAGGTTCGATAGCGCATGCCTGCAGTCTGGCGCAGCCGTTAAGGGCCACACCGTGTGCACCATTCCGTTTCCTGCACATCCGCTGCACGGTGCAGTGAACAGTTTCAATGCACCGAAGCATGCACATAGCGGGCGCCAATCAATCCGGCACGCACCGCAGTGTCAGCCCGCTTTTGCTGGCCGCTCTTCCAGCTCTGCCAAATCGCCGTCCAGTGACTGCTCCAACGCACCCAAGCGCGAGCGCAACCGCGCACGCTGCCCACGCAGCGCCTCCAGCGTGGGCACCGGGGCGTGCTCGCCCGGCTGCACATAGCGCGCAATGCTCAGGTTGCTGCCCTGCAAGGCCAGCATCTGCGGTGACGCCAGGCAGGCCACACCGGCTACGTCCTCGCGGCGGCGGCACAGCGCCAGCACCTGCTCGGCAGCGGCCTGATCCAGCCGAGGCCCGCGCTTGGTGGCCGGCTGCAGCTGGCGCGCGTCCACAAACAGCACGTTCTCGTCGTCGCGCATCGCGCGCAGCACCAGCAGCGCAGTGGCCACCGGGCTGCCCGCAAACAGCCGGTCGGGCAGGCTGATCACGGCATCAATCAGGTTGGCGTCCAGCAGGCTGCGGCGAATCAACGCTTCCTCGCCATCGCGGAACAGCACCCCGTGCGGCACCACCATCGCAATGCGCCCGGTGTGCCGGTCCATCGTTCTAACCATGTGCTGCAACAGCGCGAGATGGCCCCACTGGCGCGGCGGCATGCCATGCACAAAGCGCTGGTGCGTATCGCGGATGCCGCGCTCGGGCGACCACGCCAGCGCAAACGGCGGGCGCGTGAGCTGCACGTGGAACCGCCGCAGCTCCCCGGTAGCATCCACCAGGGCGTCGTGCAGCAGCGGCGTGCCTGCATGCACCGCATGGTTGTCTTCGCCATGCAGCAGCAGGCGCAGGCGCGCGCAGGCCCAGGCGGTGTCGCTTTCTTCCTGGCCCAGCAACTGGTGCCGGCGTGCGCCGTGGGTGGTGCGCGCCCAGCGGCTGGCGGCCAGCAGCAGGCTGCCGTGGTGGCAGGCCACATCGCAGATGGTTTCGTCTTCGCGCGGGTCCATCAGCCCGGCCATCAGCCAGCCCAGCGGGTCGGGCACGTGGGCCACCGGCGCCGGGCTGCGGCGGGGCTGGCTGCGTTCCAGCAGGCGATCCACCGCTTGGCCGATGTCGGCCCGGTAGGTGCCGCGCAGGGGCCGGAAGTCCAGCGCCGGCACCGTCATGCGGCCCAGCACGCGAGAGAGCGCCACATCGCGCTGCTCGGCATCGCGCGGCCAGCCATCGTGCAGGCGCAGCACATCGAACACCTCGGCAAGCGTGGCGCGGTTGGCCTGGCTGAGCTGCTGCAGCGCGGTGGTGATGCGGCGGTCATTGCCGGGGGCGAAACGCTGGCGGAACAGCAGCTCAAAGCGCGCCTCGGGTGGCACCACCAGCAGCTGTGCCCCGGGCGCGGTAGGCGGCCAGTGCAGCGGTGCGCCGTAGGTTTGGTCCGGGTCCTGCGCAGCGGCGTCGGTGTCGCTGGCAATCTTGAGCAGCAACAGCGCCAACAGCAGGTAAGTGGACGCGTTGGCATCGGCGGCGTCGTTGAGGGGCTCGCGCGCGGCGCTCAGCGCGGCGTGCGTGGCGTGTGCACCGGGCAGGCCCGCCATCGTCTTCATGCGCCGCTCCCCTGCAACACCTGCTCGGCCACCACGGCAATCTCCTGTTGGCGAATGTGGATCAGCGCTTCCAGGCAGCGCTGTTCGGCCTGCGCCGCGCTGGCAATGCCCACAATGCGCCGCTGCTGCGCCACCGGCGGCATATGCACCGGCAACTGCGCTACTGCTGTTTTGCGCAGGCTCTGCTGGCGCGACCCGGCCGCCTGCTGGCGCAGGTACGCCTGTGCCGCGCGCTGGTTCAACTGCCACGCCAAAAAGGCCGGCAGCAGGTCGGGCGTGCACACCCGCAGCACATACAGGTGCGGGCTGCACACCGTGGATTCTGGCGGGTTGTGCAGCAGCATCGCCAGCGGGTGATTGCCGCGCCCGGCAATCAGAACATCCTGATCCTGCACCCAGTCGGGCGGCTTGCGCGCACGCAGCGCGGTGCGCAGCAGGTGGTCGCGTTCCTGCAGCCCATCCAGGGCAAGATTCTTGAGTTGAATGACCTGCACCGGGCCCTCCGGCACGGCAGCAATGGCACCGCGAAAGGGGTGGCCCTGGCGGATGCTGGCCACGTCGCCGAGCAGGGCAATGCGCGTGAGTGTGTTCATGCGTGCACCATGCGTTCGGGTATGCAGAGGGTCAACCGGACAGGCGGGCAGCATTCGCGATGATGCGAAGTGGAGTGCGGTGGATGTGCGGAAGTGGGACGAAGCTCGCAGGGGGTCGCAGCTGGTGCGAACGATGCGGTGAACTGGAGTTGCGGGTTTGGAGAGGTGGGGGTGATGGTGGGGCGGTGTGTGCGCGGACTAGCGGTAGCGGCGGCGGTGCCGCGCACCGATGCGACCCTGATGCGCAATGGCCAATGACCGGCCGCTCCCACGGAACGGTGGTATGGGATCTCGGAGTTGTCGCGGGTGCAGGTACATAACGATTGGATGGCTGACGGGGTAGCCAAGCCGAAGGTCTTGATGGGCATGAGGGTTCTCCTTTGCGGAGCAACCGTACTGCGCAGGTTAGGTTATCCAAAATTCCGATATTGCGGATTTCAGCTAGGCAGAGTCAGCGCGCTCCGCTGCTGACTGAGATTCCTTAACCGTCTAGGGTGCTGAGAATTCAGCAGCACGAGCGAAGCTATCCGGAGGCAATATCGCACAGCAGAAGCACGTCACTCCTCCATAGGGCATCGTGGTTGGCACCTGCGCGAGATACTATTAAAGTCATCCCTTGGCTGGGAGCTGATGTTGAAGAAGGAAACGGTTAGCAGTACTTGCCGAGAATGGGAGGGACGCCTCCCACCTGAAGCGGCTGCCAGCCAAAGGTTATCCAGTGAATGACGGGTGCGGGCAATGGCTCAACTGGAGTTCGATCAAGGAAATCGCGAGAGTCACCCAGAAATGATCTTTCTTGACTAAAGGTCTCGAAGCAATTGGTGGGCCGAGCTTGTGCTCGAATCATATGGGAGCGTCATGTAGCGAGCTTCTTGTGAGTTTGTGAATTTGATTGGGAATCTTGGGCCATTGAAGCCTTCGTGGTGCAAGGTTCGTGCAGGAGGAAATGACGTGCGGAACGCAGAATCAAGCACGGAAGCGGTCGCATCTGCCATGGAATACATAGTTGAAGTGCAATGTGTTCCGCTACCTTTTACTAGACTTCTGCGCCCCACTTGGGATGGCGCTAGGGGCATCCCTAGAAAACCCTGTGGCCGAGGTCGACCTGAGTGTGCGGGCGGCAACACGACGGGGTGTTTGACAGCCGGTTAAGTGAAATCTGCATAATCACCGCCAACGGTCGGCGCCGCGCATCTGGACGGCCAGATGATGTTCGCGGCGTTGCTTATCAAACATAGGAGCATTGATGTCCACATACAAACAGCCCACGAAGCACGCCGCGCGAACAGAAGCACTGACCCATGCAGTCGAGCTGCTTACAGCCCGGCGTGAGCAGTGCGCCATAGTCCCATCCGAGTATGTGTCAAGGATTGTCACAGAACTCGCAGACCCCAGTCGCCACCCTTCGGACCACAGCGCCTCGGCAATGATTGATGTGCAGGACATCGAATCTTGGCGCGCGTTCCGGCAATCATCCGTCGGCACCAAGCGGGCTGAAGACATCACGGTCGCCTACCTCGCTGGACCCGAGCCCACCAATGACCTTCATACCTTGATAATGCTCGGCGTACGACCAGAAAATATTTGGGCCTTTGAGATCGAGCAAGACGTGTTCGCATCTGCGCGGGAGGATGTCGAGAGATCCCAGCTGCGCGGTGTCAAACTGATGAACGTAAGCATCGAAGACTATTTCTTGGCGACGCCACGACGCTTCGATATCATCTACTTCGACGCATGCGGCCCCCTGCCGAGTCACACCGCCAAGACGGTGCAGACACTTGTTAACATCTTTCGGCATTCTGCGTTGGCGCCATTAGGGGTGCTGATCACTAACTTCAGTGAGCCGGACACTTCGAAGGAGGCAGTTCGCGATTGTTATGCGCACTTGGTGGCGGCTTATCTTTATCCCAAGAGCTTCTTGGACACGTTTGATGACCCAGAGCACACGTATACAGATGGTGCGGAGGCACAGGGCTATTGGCTGCTCCCCTTAACCGCTACAGAAGGAGGGGTCGAAGAAGGAGAGGTCGATCCCGACGAGGATTTTATCCAGCAGGTGAAAGACCATTTCAGCGACTACTATGGTTCGTTCCTTACGCGTCATGCAGTGGACATCGCCTCCGTCGTTGCACCCACCATGCGGGTTCTAAATTCTGGTCTCTTCAAAGAACTCGTCTCTGATGTCAGTGCTGCGGCGAAGCGCGGTGAGCGCTTTGTTAGTTTCGCTGCCGACGAAGAAGGCGAAGCGGCAGTTGATCTCGATCCAGATGACGACAGCGGTCACGAGGTCGTGGACTCCGATGGCGACGCGATCACGGAGCCTTCTTCATTTTCATTACTCTTCACTCTTGCGTCCTGCGGCCTTCTTCCTGTCGACGCGAACTTCTCGCCCCCTCCCGAGGAAATTCGGACATTTTGTCGGCGCTGGGCAAATCAACTAGCTGGCAAGCCTGATTCAAAGCTTACCGCGGTCGAAGCACTGTGTTGCTTCTATGCGGTGCGGCATGATGAAGCGCTGTGGTCAGCAGCCCTCAAGCGCCTTGCGTCATTCAACTACATGTCCAAGATGCCATTCCTGTGTGACGTGCCGACCTCCGAATTGGCGTTCTACCCCATGTTCGCGCAGATCGCCTACCCGGCCCACAATAATGTGGCCGAGACGAGACGTTTTCGGTATGTGGCGGAGGGGAGGAAGACCGCTATGTTCCTGGATGTTCTGCCGTTTGACGAATGCCGGTATGTCTATGACTGGCTTGCCACGGCGCCATTGATCGATGGTGACTGGCTGGATGTGTCGCGTCAGCTGGTGTTTCGCTCTGCCTTGGACGCGATCGCCAAGAACAAGCGCTGGTACCAGGACGATTTCTTGTACGGCTGCCACGTCGTTGGTATAAATAGTGATTCTTTCGACGCTCCAATGTATTCGCTTAGAGAGGTCATCTCGCTGCCATCTGAGCTCTGAAGTAGCGAGGTTTCGGCAGGACCGGTGCCAATTAAGACACTTCGCTGAAGACGCTCTCTGTCTTGGCCGCATCGCGGAGACGGCATAGCCAAGCCAATTGGGACAGAAGTGGGTCCCTGTCGGGCCTAGTTGGCGCTACCTATCTGCGGATCGGGGCCGCACCAAGTGCCAAAGAATAGTCTTTCAGGGTGAAAAATGTCATCAGATTCACAGCATTCGTCTTTCGCCGATGAACATCAAGACAAGGCAGCGGGCGACTTAGAACAACTTGCCATTAAGTTACGCACATTGATTGTAAGTCAGCCGCCGAAGGAGCTGCTGGGATATCTCTATAGCATGTTGGCGCTTTGTCAGTGGATGCAGAGGGATAGTGCTTCGAATGAGGGCGAATGCGCAGAAGGTAAGCTGCAGACGGCCTTAGGTCTTGACGAGGCGCAGTTCCTTCTGGAGTACGTGCATGCCGCTTACGCGACATCGCCTTCGTCCTCACACCGAACTTTCGACGAGGGAGTATGCACGAGGATCATCGAGGTCGCCGGGGAGCTAAGGGCAAGGTCCATGGTTGTGGCGATGATGGTGGCAGCGAGTAGCGAGGAAGCACAGTTTGGTGAGCAAACACGGAATCTTATTTTCAAGGCGCTTTCAAACTGGATCATGCTGCGCGGCCACCGACACCAAGTTCTTGAGGAGGAATTTTTCTCCTTCGCTCTAGCGCCGCACGATGAAGCGCTCAGACGGATCTACGGCGTTGGCTCTTCGGAGATAGCTCGTGGCATCCAGGACTTGGCTGATGCGATTCGCCTGGGCCACGGTCGTGCCGCCGAGACGATCCACGGCTCCATGGAGGATGCTCAAGAGTTTCTCCAAGAACGCGGTGTATCTATGGAGGATGGGCTGGGGAGCTGGCAAGCTCAGCGGCCAGAGTTGGCCGCCGCCGTAGGTCAGGCTGTCGCCGATCTCTTCCAAGGCGGCATTTGCAATGTGACTCAGCAGACGAAGCTGCCAGCGGCCCTATTGGACGACCTGTCGTACTCAGAAGGTGAGGAGCTGGACTTCTATGCTCCCGGGCCTTACAGCGGTACGCCATTGAGGACCCTCCCTGCGCGGAAGAAGCCATTGATCAAGCTGGACCATGACTCTTACCAGGTCGATCCAAGCTTTACGCGTGATGCAAGTTACCGTGCAATTCTCTATAACCTCTTGCGGCGCGAACCAGCGTATCGAGAAGAGTTCAACAGCAAGCAGAAGGACTGGAGCGAGGCTGCGTTCCAAGTGGTCTTCAAGCGCCAACTCGATGATGCGAAGGCCTTTAACGAAGTCTACTACCGGCACAAGGGGAATTGGTACGAAAATGACACCTTGCTCCTGTTGGACGATGTACTAATTCTCGTGGAAGCCAAGTCGGGCGCGGCTGCGACGATCGCATCTCCGGCCGATACCTTCAAACGTCACGCGCGTGATGTGCAAGATCTGATCGTCAAGGCCTTCACTCAGTGTCGGCGTTTCCTGGAGTATCTCAGCTCTGCGGAAGAGGTTCAGCTCTATAGTCTGGTGGATGGACGCTACGAGGAAGTCCTACGCGTACGCCTGAGCGACTATCGCCTCGTGCTACCCATTGGACTCACCGTGGAGTCATACTCACCGTTCTCGACCGGCGCAAAGGATCTCCCCGGGATTTCGCCAATCCTGGGCAAGTTCCCTTTCATTTCCTTGGCGATCGATGAGATCCAAGTACTGGATCGATTTCTGCCAACCGCCGGGCAACTCCTGCACTACTTGACCATTCGCCAAGACGCTGCGAGCTTGGAAGGAGCGGTCCTGTTTGATGAGATCGATCACCTTGGCGCCTACATTCAACAGAACCGCTTTCCGGACAATCTGCGCGAGCAACTTGCAGAAGGCCCTCAGCTGCTTTTAATGAATGGTATGTCGGCGGTAGTAGATGACTACTTCAACCGGCTGGATTGGGAAGCGACCCCACCTCCGGCGCAGTTCTTCTCCGAAGAGGTTAGCAGTCTCCTCGGAGCGATGGACAGGAAGCCGGGGGCGGCATGGTTGGAGATTGACAGCCACATTCGCGATCTCGGCGCCGAGGGGCGTGAACAGTTAGCTGGCTGCCTGCGGAACCTTCGGACGTCATTGAAGCAGCATCCGAGGCGGTACTTCAGCTTGGCGACAGGGGTTATGTTCCTATTCTGGCTTTATCGTGATGAGGATAAAGTTGAGCAGGCTGCAGTTAAAGCCACCGCTGAAGCGGTGTGCCTCTCAACAGGCGCGGAGCGAGTCTTAGCGGTCACTATTGGCGTCGATGCATCTGGCGGCTACGAAACGGTACAGGGGCAGTGGATAAGTCGATGTGCCATCACATCACCGGAGCTTAAAGCCCAAGCTGACGCATTAAGGGCGCGGAGTGAACGCCTTTGACTTCTTTGCTAGTCCAGCTGGCTTCCAATCATTTCTTATCTTGCGGTGCGGCACTTCGCACGATGATCTGCAACAATGCGGCTTTCACGGCGAATGCAGAATGCATGTTGCCAGTGCGTCGTTCTGCCAAGCGGGAGGGCCGATAAAAAATCTCGGTGATTTCTGAATTCCGAAGACGCACGGTGCTCGGTTTGCCGAAAAAGCTGGCGATGAGCGTGCCGCATTTGTTCTCACAGTTCGATTCGGTGGCGCGCAGTTTCAATTAACTGGCAATCGCCAAGCCATTATGCGACTCCATGCACATGGCGATCGCCGCTTCTGCCCGGGAGCGGACACGGGCAGAACGAAGCGAGTTCAGCGTCCCCCACATGCGGGGGATGCTGAACTCCCTTCGGGGTTGTTCTAAGGTGAAAGCCGGTCATCGTTCAAAAGCCGGGGCAGCGTATCCTGGCTAAAGTTCTACCCCCATCGGGCCTGGTATTGATGTCTTGATGGAGTGTTCGGTGGCCGTCCACGCTCGAAGGCGAACAATGTACCCTTCTCCGAGCACGTAAGGCCCGCGATACGCCGCAATCCTTATACTCAGTAAAAACGGCCGGCTTTAAATCTCGTCGCGCCCGTCTTCTTCATCACTTGTTAGAAGGAGATCGATCTGAGCCTTCAGGCGCGTTTTATCGGCCTCGAAGAATGGGGAGGGAATCACCAACCAAGCACGCCGTCCGCCCGGTAGCCGCACCGGGATTCGATCTTCACTTCCGGCGAAGTCTTCAAGCCTCCCAGCTGCCGGTGGTGGCATGGTATGCGGCGCTGAAGTGATAAACGTAGCACCCATAGGTGTATATGGAGACTCTGTTGAATTTGACTCGTCTGGCTCAGGAGTGATCTCCGCCTCGTCCCGTTGACCTGGGGCATAGTAACCGGCGAACTCTACCGACTGGCGGAACGCAACAAGAACAGACTCTGCAGCTGCAGGTGCGAAGCCGCGCTGGATGAGCTCGAACCTAAGGTTGGGGTCTGAGGGCAACGCGGACGTGTACTTGTCTAGTAGTTCCCCATACAACGCTGGGGCGCGAAGGAACTTTTTGAGGATGTCAGCCTTCAGCGATTCACTTGGCGCGAACTTGAGAGATTCCACGTCCTTTGAAATAGCCAGGACACCATCTGACACGCGCTCGGCTAGGCCGAAGTACCTGAGAGAAGCGATCATCTGTAGAGCGCTTCCGCTATTTGCTGATTTGTAGCCCATGTTCTGGGCGAATACCTCGGTGGGAGCAGCATGCAGCCGCTCTTTGCCATAGACCCTCAGTGCCCTGTCAAGGGCTTCGGAAAGCGAGCTTGACGGAGCTCGCGGACTCTTCTTCCTGACAGTGGCGTTCATTGGCGACTCAACTGAAGATGTTTCGCGAATTAAACCACAGAAGCCGCGGCTTTTCCATTTCCTCTTAAGTGGTTGATAATATTCAAAAAGATTACGATCAATCCTTGTTTGATGCCAGAATTCGCCATTCGCGAATAGCGAATACGGCGTTTGCGCGAAGTTCTATGAGAGTATTCGCTTCTCGGCAAGTCGGAGTGCGCAAGTGGCTCACCGTCAGTTGGTTCTGAAACCACAAGATATCGTGGTCGCGCTAAAAATCGCAGTCAATCGAAACGAACCCATGACTTACGCACGGATGGGCGCTGAGTTGGGAATTTCTGCCTCTGAAACCCACGGCTGCGTCAATCGCAGCTTGGAGGCGGGTCTCCTTACGCGTCTCGCAGGGTCCACCGGAGCTATCAACGGCGCATTAGCGGAATTCATCTTACATGGGGTCAAATACTGCTTTCCAGCGACATTTGGTACGCTCGCGGTAGGCATGCCAACCGGCGCCTCGGCACCGGCGCTACGCGAGAGCTTTTCATCCGATGGAACTGACTACGTATGGCCCTTCTCCGGCGGGTCCGTTCGCGGGATTGCTCTCTATCCACTCTATCCTTCAGTGCCGCGTGCAGCTCAGGTCGACAATAAACTGTACGACGCGCTCACCTTGGTGGACGCCATCAGGGCTGGCGCTGCACGCGAGCGGGAGCTGGCCACCATACAGTTACGGAAAATACTCGCATGATCCGGCACCAGGCGAACCTTGCGCTTCTTGAGCTCGCGGCGGCGGCATTGGATCCTCTTCTTCCAGAGCTTGCATTAGTTGGAGGGTGCGCAGTTGCCGTGCTCGTCACGGATGTCACAAGGCCTGAGGTCCGCGCCACCATTGATGTAGATCTGGTTGCCGAAGTCACAACATACACGGACTACCTCGTGCTCTGCGATAGGCTACGAAGCCTTGGGTTCCGGGACGCCGGTGATCTAACGTGCCGGTTTAGGAAGGATGCGCTGATCGTGGACGTTGTGCCGATCGAGGAGTCAATCCTAGGGTTCGGAAATCCGTGGTTTGAGGCGGCCGCAAGAGAGGCTGTTTACTTTGAAATGCCCAGTGGGCGCTCGATTAGGCACGTCACTGCGACCTATTTACTGGCGACTAAGCTGGGTGCATTCCGAGGGCGTGGTAATGGTGACTATATGCACCACGACATCGAGGACATCGTGAACCTAGTCGATGGGCGGCCGTCTGTCGTGGACGAAGTAATTGCTACGGGTGGAGATGTACGTGAGTACATTGAGGAGCAATTTGACGCGCTTTTATCTGACAAGGCCTTCGGTGACTCGATCCAAGGACACTTTCACCCCTCAGAGAATCACGCTCTGCGAGTTCCGATAGTGCTGGAACGTATGCGGCGACTTGCCGGACTATAAGACGCCCTTCGTTTGCTGGGTTGCGGGTTCGGGACGCGTATGGGCAAAGTCAGCACCGGTGAAGTAGGTGAATTAGCTCGGGGGTTTGCGGAAAGACGGCCCTAGGTTGGGTGTTCGCTTGGCCGAAAGCCGACATCCACGAGGCCGCGACCGAGTAGAGAGGACGCCTTTTCCCCACGGTGATAGCCAGTTAGGCCACGCCAACCCGCCCACTCTCCCCACGCCGCACCAACCGCTCCCGCACCTTGTCATACACCAGGTTGTACACATACGTGTAAGGCAGGAAGAACGCGATCAGCCCCATCTCCAACAGGAACGCATCCCAGTAGGAAATGGACAGCCACCACGCGGCCAGCAGCACCACCACCAGCACCAGCCCGCCTTCAAGGCCCACCGCATGCCCGATGCGCACCGGCATAGTCCGCTTGAACCCGAACTTCTTTTCCACGCGCTCGAACATCGCGTTGTACAGCATGTTCCACAGCATGGCGCAGGTGGCCAGGGCGGTGGTGAGTACGCCGGTGTCGAACAGCGACTTGCCCAGCACGTACGACATCACCGGTGCGCACAGGCACAGATTGGGGGCTCGCCTGACCCCGGTTTCAACTACCGCCCTGCCCAGAACTGGGGACGTTGTTGATATGCTCGTGCAAGGCAGATCTCAACGCACAAGGAACGCGGCGTGATGAAGCACCATCTCCAATGGACTGGCTGCTCGGCAGTTTTTCATTTTTTATGTGTGGTAGCACTTCAAACCGGTGCCCTGTCCATTGCAACATTGGTCATAGGGCTGCCACTGGGATTCTTCGACGTCGAGGTGGCTCAGGCGGTCGGGCCCGTCTGGCGCGTGATCATTGATCAAGCACTCAGTTGCGCGGCGATATTTACCGTATGCGCGCTCTTCGCGTTCTGGCGCCCGCACAGGTGTTTTCTGGCGATGACGCTGTCATTCATCGCGACAGAGCTGATTTTTCAGCGCCTTTCATGGCTTACAGGCGGTGTTGAGCAGCCATGGCTTTTAGTCATTCTGTCTCTTGTACTATCAGCCGGCTGCGCTCTCTGCGGCGCCGCTCTGGGTAGGGCGTTGAAGAGGTACAAGGCTGACCAGGTCGCCCGCGGGACGCCTGACGTCTTCTTTCAGCCGGAGCCAATGCGTGAAGGTTCGCCCGCAGGGTAATCGGCAGTGAAGGTTGCCTGTACGCGACGAAAGACCAGGAGCGCGCGTCCTGTCGGCGCGCACGCCCCCATCATCAGGCCTCGCTAACCCGCCCAGCCTGACTCCGCCGCACCAACCGCTCCCGCACCTTGTCATACACCAGGTTGTACACATACGTGTAAGGCAGGAAGAACGCGATCAGCCCCATCTCCAACAGGAACGCATCCCAGTAGGAAATGGACAGCCACCACGCGGCCAGCAACACCACCACCAGCACCAGCCCGCCTTCAAAGCCCACCGCATGCCCGATGCGTACCGGCACGGTGCGCTTGAACCCGAACTTCTTTTCCACGCGCTCGAACATCGCGTTGTAGAGCATGTTCCACAGCATGGCGCAGGTGGCCAGGGCGATGGTGAGCACGCCGGTGTCGAACAGCGACTTGCCCAGCACGTACGACATCACCGGTGCGCACAGGCACAGGGCAATGCCTTCAAACAGCACGGCGTGGACAACGCGGTCCCAGAGGGTCTTTTCAGCTTTCATGGTGCAGCACCTGATGGTCGCCGCCGGCAGGGCCGGGCGCGCGGGGAGCGGATCGAAGGAGGGGGAGGGGCGGCGATCAACGCTCGTAGCGCGCCCGGGAGCCATGGTATAAGTTTCAAAATTGGTGAAAAACCCCCAATAGCGTAGGCGGCCGTTTCATATATGAAACACTTTCCGTGGGACAACCTGATGGTGCTGTTGGCGGTGGTGCGCGGCGGCACCCTGCGCGAAGCCGCCAAGGCCGCGCGGATGAGCACGGCCACGCTGTCGCGCCGGCTGGATGCGCTGGAAGAGCGCCTGGGCGGCAAGGTGGTGGAGCGCACGTCCACCGGCTGCATTCCCACCGAGCTGGGGCAGCGGGTGTTCGCGCTGGCCGAGCAGATGGAAGAGGCCGCCGACGAGATCGCCCGCGAGGCCGATACGCCCAAGGAGCTGGTGGGCACGGTGCGCATCAACGCCGACGAATGGGCCAGCTTCCTGCTGATCACCCTGCTGCCCGGGCTGAACCGCCTGCACCCCGGCCTGGGCGTGGAGGTGCTTACCTCGCGCGAGCCCTACAACCTTGCCCGCCGCGAGGCCGACGCGCTGCTGCGCTACGGCCCACCCGACACCACCGACCTGCGCGGCGACCGCGTGGGGCGGGTGGAGTACGCGCTGTATGCCAACCAGGCTTACGCCGCGCGGCGGCAGACGGCCATCGCCAACCAGGCGTGGCATGAGCTGGAATTCGTGGGGCTGGACGAGCCGCGCGTGGAGTTCGAGGTAGAACGCTGGCTGCGTACCTTGCCCGGCGCCAACCGCCCGTGGCTGCGCTGCAACTACTCAGTGGGCGTGCTGGACGGCGTGACCGCCGGCGGCGGGCTGGGCGTGATTGAACGCACGGTGGCCGAACACGTGGGTGGCCTGGTGCGCGTGCGCGATGCGCCGGCGCTCACCCAGGACGTGTGGCTGTGGACGCACCGCTCGCTGTATGAAACGCCGCGCTTCCAGGCCGTGCGCGATTTTCTCAAGCACGCCTGGCTCAACGCGGTGGCCGAACGCGAGCCGCCCTCGGCGTAGGGCTGCAGGCGGGGGCTACGCCGCGCTGATCAGGAAGAAGTGGAAGTCCGAGTCGTCGGGCGGCGCCGGCGTCTCGATGGTCAGGGCCATCTTCGGCAGGTTCCGGCGCCAGAACGCATGGGCCACCGTGTCGTTGCGGAACGTGGCCAGCAACCAGCGGCCGCTACCCGGCACCACCAGGCGGGCAACCACCTCGCGTGCGATGCCCTTGCCGCGGTGCGTGGGCAGCACGAACAGGTCGGCCAGTTCGGGAATGCGGTGGCCCTCGTGCTCCACCTCGTCCACCAGCACGAACCCGCACAGCGCGCCGTCCAGCCACAGCAACTGCGCCCAGGTGGGCGTCTCGCGCAGGTTGGCTTCCACATCGGCGCGGGCGCAGTCGTAGGTGCCGTCGGGGGCGATCTGCTCGCCGCTCCATGCCGACGCTTCGAAGTAATACAGCTGCAGCAGGCGGTGCAGCACGTCGGTGTCGGCAACCGAGGCGGCGCTGAGCGTGAGTCCTCGCATGGGGCATTCCTTTCCGGGTGGGGCGAGGGTGGCGGCCATCATAGGCGGCTGCCTTGCTGCTGCACAGGTAGCCCATTCACGCAGCTGAGCAGGCACGGCGGGCGGAATGGTATGTGGCCATTCCGCACCGCCATATGCACGGCGATTCGCCCGCAAACGCAGCCATTGCAGGCACTACGCGGCATGGACGCGCGCGGGTGCGGCTGGCTTGACGATTTTCTGAGGTTTCTCCCACGCGTCCTTAACCCGGCGCTGCACAGCATTGCCCCACCCCGGCATTCCGCCGGTGGGCTCCGGAGACCTTCCATGACCCAGCAGCGCAAGCAGGATTCCCAGAATCAACGCGACCAGCAGCAACAGCAGCAGGAAGAGCAGCAGCGCAACCAGAACCAGCAGCAGGGGTGGCAGGACGAGGAAGAGTGACGGCCACCGGCACGGCCGCCCCCGGAAGCCCCGCGTGATGCGGGGCTTCTTCGTTTGCGCCGGGCTGCGGCGCATCGCGTAGCATGCGGGCATCAAGCAACCGGACGCTGTGATGCACGCCAGGACGACGCAACTGTGGCAGTGGGTGATGGTGCTGTGCCTGCTGCCGGTACTGGCGCTGGCCGCGCCCACCCCCATCCCCGACCTGCACGACCCGGTGGTGGACACCGTGCAGGTGCTGTCGGCCGATGAAGCCCAGCAACTGCGCACCCAGGCGCTGGAGCTGCAGGCACGGCGCGGTGCGCAGCTGCAGGTGCTGGTGGTAGACAGTGCCGGCGACGAGGGCATCGAAGCCTATTCGCAGCGTGTGTTCGACCAGTGGCAGATCGGACGCAAGGGCGTGGACGATGGCGTGTTGCTGCTGCTGGCGATGGGCGACCGCCGCGTGCGCATCCAGACCGGTTACGGGCTGGAAGGGGCGATCCCCGATGCATATGCGCAGCGCATCATCGACCAGGCCATCATTCCGCGGCTGCGCGAGGGCAAACCCGGCCAGGGCATCCTCGAGGGCAGCGCGCTACTGGTGGGCCTGATCGACGGCGAGGCGCTGCCGCTGCCTGCCGAGACCGACAACGTGGTGCGCCTGCCGCAGGACTGGCGCCGTGGCGACAGCATCGTGGCGCTGGCACTGCTGGCCGGGGCGTTGGTGGGTGCATGGGCCCGCCGCGCGGGGCAGCGTGGCGTGCCCAGCCGCTGGTGGCGGGTTCCGTCGCTCATGCTTGCGGTGGTGTGCGTGGGCGCGCTGGCCTGCGCGCTGATCACCCCCGGCGCTACGGCCGCGCTGGCGATCGCCATGGGCATGCTGGTGCCGGTGGCCATGGTGCTGGGCTGGCTGTGGGTGGACAGCCGCCGGGCGCGCTGGGTGCTCTCATTCCTGCTGGTGGCCGCGGTGGGGGCAAGCGTGGCCAGTGTGGCGATGGGCCGGCCGGTTCCCAGCCTGGCGCTGCACCTGCTGCTGGTGTTCGTGCTGTCCATTGCGGTGGGCCTGGTCACCCTGTGGGTGGCCGCGCTACGCACCAGCTGGCGCACCGGCAAGCTGGGGTTCTTCGTGCGGCTGGTGTTCCTGTGCGGGGTGTCGGCGGTGTACGCGTGGCTGGTCCACCGCACCTATGCGAACTTCGGTGATGACGCGGGCCTGGTGATGGTGATTGCCGGTGGCTTCTTCCTCTACATCACCTGGACCATGGTGATGGGCTTCCACCAGCGCCCGCAGCCGGGCAGCCGGGGCAAGGGCGGGCGGCGCACGCGGCGCAGCGACCGCGACTCGAGCAGCAGCTCGTCCAGCAGTTCGTCCAGCTCGTCCAGCAGTTGGTCCGGCGGTGGCGGGCGCAGTGGCGGCGGGGGGGCCTCGGGCAGCTGGTAGCGCCGGGTTACGCCGACTGCACGCCCCAGCCCAGTGCGGCATCTTCCAGCATCGCATCGGCATGCACGCCGCTCAGCCGCACCTGCAGGCCCTGTGCATTGGGCAGCCAACGTTGCTCAGGGAACCAGCGGCGGGTGGCGTCCACCACGATCAGCAGGCCCTCGTCATCGCCCATCGGCGCGAAGTACGGCGTGGGCGTGGACAGCGGCGCCAGGCCGAACGTGGTTTCGATCCGGGTCTGCAGCGCGGCGACGGCGTGGGTCGGCACGCCCACCTCGCTGATGCAGGTCATCTCGCTGCCGTGGAACGCGCCGGTGCGCTCCGACGCGGGCAGGCGACGGCGGGCGATGAGTTCGAGGATGAGCTCATCGGGCCCGGTGAAGTAGATGGATTCGGAATCCCACCGGCCTTCGAAGGTGAAATGTTCCTGGCCTTCGGCATTGCGTTGGCGCGTGGCGCGCGCATCCAGCCAGGCGGTGGCGGCGGCGAAGCGGTTGTGCGGCACGTTGAAGGCGAGGTGGACGCCGCCCACGGGGACATTGCCTGCGGGGATGAGGTGGAGCTGGCTCCAGCCGAGCGTGACCGTTGCGTCATGCACGGGAAGCTGAAGCACATCGGCGAAATAGGCGGCCGTGGCGGCAACGTCGGCAGTGGGGAGCGTGAGCTGTTCAATGCGCATGCCTGCCATGGTGCGACGGTGCGGGGCAGGCGTCCAGTGGTTACGTGGCTGCGGGGATTTGCAGCTGCGCGGCCATGTGTTTGATCACCCCATGGATGATGGTTCGCAGCATGCGCATCTCACCTTCCAGGGTGACGCCGGCTACGCTGGCCCACTGCGGGTTCTCCTGCTCCACGGTGGCATAGAGCGCCTCGGCTTCGCCAACGATGGTGGCGGCCATGGTGGCCACGCGTCGCTGTGCCATGCGCGCCGGGAGCTTCAGCGCGACCGCTGCTTCGATGAGCACCTCTGGCGTGATGTCGGCAAAGCGCTTCACCCCCATGATGTCTCCCGCCACGGTTGATGCCTGCGGCCACGCCGCATTCTCATGCTTGTAGGCGCGTGTGCTTCCCGCCACGGTGCTGAGCAGGTCGTAATGCGGCGCCAGGTCGACACCATCCTTGCCCACCCTGAAACTCAGGTTCTTCAAATGGGCGTCATCGTTGCCGACCAACACATTGAAGACCAACCAGTCGAACAGGCGACGCCGTGCGCTGAGCTTCTCGCGGCAGTGTTCAACTATGGCCGCCAGGTTCTGCACGGTTGCGGAGGCGTACTTGGCGCTACGTGGCAAGTTGAGCAGCTGGCAGCCGTCGATGGCATGCAGGCGGCGGACGCCGTCGCCGGTGACCTCGCGGTCGAAGCGCGCGATCAGGAACACCGGCTCGGGCACGTAGCGGCGTTGCACATCGGGGGTTGGCAGGCCCATGGCACGCGCCAGCCGCAGGGTGAACCACTCGTTGATCACCGTGTGGGGGTAATCGGGATCGCTGCTGTCGGGCTTGAGGATATGCGTGGACGCTGCATCGCCGACTGGCTGGTACAGGCCATCGTCTTCAATCACCGCCAGCTTGTGCTGCGCACCGGCGAGCGACATGCGCTTTTCCGCACCACTGCTGAGCGAGAACCGGGGCAGTCTGCCGATGCGGCGGGACAGCTCCGCGTCGGACAAGGGCACCCGGGTGCCCGGTGCCAGCATCTTGCCGGGTGGCAGCAGCGTCAGTGAGCCGGCCGACTCGGCGCCATCGTGGGCCAGCAGGGCGAAGTCATCGTTGCCTGCGATGTTCGCCTCGGCGGCGATGCGTACACGCAGGTGCTCTTCGGGTAGCAGGTTGTCGAAGTACCACTGCACCGGCCGCGACGTGCTGCCATCGACAATGCGCCCATCGCGGCGCGGCAGCCACGGCGACAGATCGAACCCATCGGGAGTGTCATGCCATGCCCGCGTGTACTCGAAGCGCCACAGGTTGCGGTACTCCTGCAGGGTGCCCACAGTCTGGCCGTCGATGGTGGCCAGGAGTGAGCGCTCGGGTGCATGCAGGCGTTCCGTCGCCACGCTGTCTGCGGCCGACGCCTCACCGGTGCTGGGGGGCGCCGGGGTCACGACGTGCGCCCCTTCTTCTTCGGCTGCTCGTGCAACCGTGCCATGGCAGCATCCGGAACGTCGATCTCAACCTGCAGACCGAGCTCGCTCAGCACATTGAACAGCTTCTGCCATTGCACGGTTCCGCCGCCGCGTTCGACCTTGGCCAGGAAGTTCTCGCTGACGCCAATACCCTCGGCGGTGTCGTCCTGCCGCATGCCCTGGTACTTGCGGGTGGCGCGCACCAAGGCACCCAGATCTTCGGCGCGTTGCAGCTTGACCTTCATGAGGAATCCTCGTGATCGTGCGGATCTCTTGGCTTGAAGCTGGAGATTACGCCATATTCCTTATGAGCGTGAGGATTCAGCCCGTACATCGCCCCGTCTGGTCAGATTCCTTATGCTTGTAAGGATTCACGCGCATTCCGTCGCTACAGGGAGAGAAATCCTCACGATTGAAAGGATTTGTTCGGGCGGGGTCGGTTCCGGCCGGAAAGGATCGCGGGGGCCGCCAATGACGACCATCTCCCATGCCGCAGCAACGTGCCTTACCCCGCCTGCGGCAGCGGTGCATCCACCGCCACCAACCCACGCGTGCGCAGCGCATGCCAGAACGCAGCCGGAATCTCCGCATCCACCAACGCCAGGTTCTCTGCGATGCGGCTCGGCTGGCTGGCGCCGGGAATCACCGCCGCTACGGCCGGATGCGCCAGCGAGAACTGCAGGGCGGCCGCGCGGATGTCCACGTTGAACGCGGCGCACACCGCACGCAGGGCGTCCACGCGGGCCAGGATGTCGGGCGTGGCCTGCTGGTATTCGTAGTGCGTGCCGCCGGCCAGGATGCCGGAGTTGTACGGGCCGCCCACCACGATGCCCAGGCCGCGCGCGGTGCTTGCCGGCATCAGGGTGCGCAGTGCGTCGGCGTGGTCCAGCAGGGTGTACCGGCCGGCGATCAGGAAGCCGTCCGGGTCGGCCTGCTGCAGCGCCATTTCGCACGGTTCCACGCGGTTGACGCCTAGACCCCAGGCGCTGATGACGCCTTCCTCGCGCAGCCGGGTCAGGGCCTTGGCCGCGCCGTTCATGGCGATGTCGAATACGTCGCGCCAGCCTTCGCCGTGGAAGTCGCGGGCGGGGTCGTGAATCCACACGATGTCCAGGCGGTCGGTCTTCAGGCGCGTCAGGCTGGCCTCGATGGCGCGCAGCGTGCCGTCGGCGGTGTAGTCATAGACGATCTTGTTGGGCAGGCCGTGCTCGAACAGGCCGCCTTTCTCGCCGAGGTCGCGCTGCGTGGTGTCTTCGCGCTCATCCAGGATCAAGCGCCCCACCTTCGTGCTGAGTACGTAGTCGTCGCGCCGGTGCTGCTGCAACGCCGTGCCCAGCCGGAGCTCGGCAAGGCCGGCGCCGTACATGGGGGCAGCGTCGAAGTAGCGGACGCCCTGTTGCCAGGCGGCCTCTACGGTGTCGAGGGCTTCCTGCTCGGGGATGTTGCGGTACATGTTGCCAAGCGGGGCGGTGCCGAAGCCCAACCGGGTGGGGACTGAAATGCGCATGGGGGGTCTCGATGTGGGGGAGGTGTGCGGCGGGCGGAAGCAAATGGCTCGCCTACGCGCCTGCGATTTCCGGCAGGGCTGCGTTCGGCGAGCGGTCGGCCGCGGGTTGGGAATGGAAAAGCGGCAGCACGTACTCGGCGATCTCGTGGAAGGTTTCCTCCATCGGGCGCTGGTTGCGCCGCACGTGCAGGCCGATGTGATCGACGCCCGCCGCGCGCATGGCGTGCAGTTCGGTGATCAATGCGTTGCGCCCGCCCGTGAAGCCGAAGCGCCAGCGGCGCATCGGTGCATCCGGGTGCGCGTCCAGTTCCATGTGGATGAAGCTGGCATACGGCTTGGTACCCGCAACCGCGCGCCACGCGGCCACGCGTCGGGCGTGCTCTTCGGGTGTGCCAGGGAAGGCCAGGCTGCCATCCATGTGCTGGCCGATCCAGGCAGGGGTTTGCTGAGAAAGCCCGGCCACCAGCAGCGGCAGCGGCGCGGACGGGCGGGGCAGCAGGTCCAGCGGTTCGGGCAGGTGCGCGCGCGCGTGGTCGCGCAGCAGGTCTACCTGGCTGCGGAAGTTGGCGCCCCGACCGGGGAAGTCGCGGCCGAACAGCGGGTACTCCACCGGGCGGTCGCCGCTGGCCACGCCCATCAGCAAGCGGTTGCCGCTGAGCTGCTGCACCGTGGCGGCAGCCTTGAGCGTCAGCAGCGGCTCGCGGATGGGTAGCACCACGGCGGCGGTGCCCAGCAGGATGTCCTGGGTAATGCCGGCCAGGTAGCCAAGGTAGGTGAACACCTCGAACACCTGCGCGGCATCGCCGAAGGACGGGTCGTAGACGGGCACGTCGCGCACCCACAACGCCCGGAAGCCGAGCTGGTCCACCAGCTTGGCCAGGTCCGCATGGCGCTGCATGTCTGGCTCGCCGGGCAGCCGGCCGCTGTTCCGTCGGGCGAGTTCGCCAGCGGGGGTCCAGTCGTTGTCCAGCGGCGCTTCCACACCGATGCTGAAGCCGCCGGCGGTGAGGCGGGAGAGGGCGCTGGCGTTGGGTGCGTGCGAGGCGGGGGACATGGGGAGATCCAGTGGGGCCGTTGGTACGGGTGGCCGACAGTCTGGTGGCTGGATCTTTGCGGAGTAAGCGGGGAATGCGGGAATTTCTTTTGCGCTGGAATCAATAGTCAACGAGCGGGAAGCTGGGATTCAGCCAATCCAGCGGGACGGCTATCGATTCATGCACCCCCACCGCGATCCAACTGGCGATACCCGATCGCCTCGGCCACATGCGCCGTCCGAATGCCCTCACTCCCCTCCAGGTCGGCCACCGTCCGCGCCACGCGAAGAATGCGATGCATCGACCGCGCGGACAGCTGCAGTCGTTCGACCGCATCCTCAAGTAGTTGCCGATCCGCAGTAGACAGCCGGCAATGCTGCGCCAGCTCGCCGGGCTGCAACTGCGCATTGGCCTTCTCGCTGCGGCCCAGCTGCACCTCGCGCGCTGCCACCACCCGCGCCCGCACCGTGCTGCTGTCTTCGCCGTACGGCGTGTCATCGCGGAGTTCGTGCGGCTCCAACCGCGGCACCTCCACATGCAGGTCGATGCGGTCCAGCAGCGGGCCGGACACGCGACCGCGATAGCGCTGGATGCCATCCACGGCGCAGCGACAGCGTCCGCTCCGGTCGCCGGCCCAGCCGCAGGGGCAGGGGTTCATCGCCGCCACCAGCTGGAAGCGTGCGGGAAATGCTTCACTGCGTGAGGCGCGGGCGACCACCACCTGGCCGGACTCCAATGGCTCGCGCAGTACCTCCAGGGCGTGCCGGCTCCACTCGGGCAGTTCATCCAGGAACAGCACGCCGTTGTGTGCCAGCGATATTTCGCCCGGACGCGGGAACGAGCCGCCGCCCACCAGCGACACCGCGCTGGCGGTGTGGTGCGGTGATCGGTACGGGCGCTGCCGCCAACGCGCGGTGTCGATGCCGCCGCCGGTGCAGGACGCCACCGTGGCGGTCTCCAGTGCCTCCAGCTCGGTGGCGTCGGGCAGGATGCCGGGCAACCGCGAGGCCAGCAGCGTCTTGCCGCAGCCCGGCGTGCCGATCAGCAACAGGTGGTGGCCCCCGGCAGCGGCTACCTCGAGCGCTCGCCGTGCCTGCGGTTGGCCGCGTACGTCGCGCAGGTCGGGCATGGGCAGGCTGGCGACGTCGGCAGGCAGGGCCTTGGGCAACGTGCGCTCACTCAGACCAGCGCATGCTTCCAGCAGTGTCCGCGCCACGCGCACATCCGCGTGCCCGGCCAAGCCGGCTTCGGCGGCGTTTTCCGGTGGGACGATCAGGGTGCGACCGAGCCGGGCGGCGGCAAGCGCGGCGGGCAGCACGCCGTTCACCCCGCGTAGCTCACCGGTCAGCGCAAGTTCGCCCAGGAATTCATAGCGCGACAAGACCTGCGTATCGATCTGCCCGCTGGCGGCGAGGATGCCCAGCGCAATGGCCAGATCAAAGCGTCCGCCTTCCTTGGGCAGGTCGGCCGGGGCCAGGTTGATGGTGATGCGGCGCTGTGGAAATTCGAATTGCGAACAGACGATGGCGGCACGCACGCGGTCCCGCGATTCGCGCACGGCGGTTTCCGGCAGGCCCACCATCTGGGTGTGCGGCAGGCCGCCGGAGAGCAGTACTTCAATGCGGACGGCAGGCGCGTTGACGCCTGCGCGGGCACGGCTGTGGACCAGCGCCAGGCTCATGCGGTTACCGGGGTTGGTTGGGGTGAGGGCGATGATGGCGGCTGCGCGCAGCCCGGTATGTAGGCGCTCGCACCGGCGTGGCGTCGGGCTTCTGCGGTCGCGGCCGTTCATGCGCTGCCGCTAGACTGGACGCCTCCCTGCATCGCCCGAACATTCAACCTGATGGATATGCCGCACCACCCCAGCCCGGTCCACCTCATCGCCATTGATATGGATGGCACCCTGCTCAACCCCGCCCACAAGCTCACGCCGCGGGTGAAGCAGGCCATTGCCGCGGCCCGCGCGCAGGGCGTGCGGGTGGTGCTGGCCAGCGGCCGGCCGGTGTCCGGGCTGGCGCCTTTCCTGGCCGAGCTGGGGATCGAGGGCGATGCGGAGTTCTGCATCGCCTGCAATGGCGCGGTGGTGGAGAACCTCGGCAGCGGCCAGCGCGTGGTCGAGTACCCGCTGAGCTTCGAGGACTTCCTGTTCTGCGAACGCATCGCGCGTGATCTGGGCATCCACTTCCAGGCGCTGGATGGCCGGCGCATGTACACGCCCAACCAGGACATCAGCATCTACACGGTGGCCGATTCGCACCTGTCGCACGTGCCGCTGTCGTACCGGCGGGTGGAGGACATGGACCCGGCGATGCAGTTCATCAAGCTGATGATGATCGACGAGCCGCACGTGCTGGATGCAGCGATCGCGCGCCTGCCATCGGAACTGACCGACCGTTTCGCGGTGCTCAAGAGCGCGCCGTTCTTCCTGGAGGTGTTCGACCACCGGGCGGGCAAGGGACCGAGCCTGCAGAAGCTGGCCGCGCACCTGGGCGTGGACGCGGCCAACGTGATGGCACTCGGCGATCAGGAGAACGACCTGACCATGCTCCAGTTCGCCGGGACCAGCGTGGCGATGGGCAACGCGATCGAGGCGGTGAAACAGACGGCGCGCTTCGAAACCGCGACCAACGCCGAGGACGGCGTGGCGCTGGCGATCGAGCGGTTTGTGCTGCAAACGGCCTGATGCGGCCTGGCTCAGCCTGCCGGCGTGTCGCTGCTGCGCGCTTCCAGCTCGGCCACGGTCTTTTCCAGCGCCTCCAGCTTTTCGCGGGTCTTGAGCAGCACCGCGCGCTGTACGTCGAATTCCTCGCGGGTGACCAGGTCCAGTTTGCCCAGCCCGGCCTGCAGCGCGGTCTTGAAGGTGGCCTGCAGTTCCTCGCGCGACTGGCGCAGGCCCGGCGGGACCATGTCGCTCAGGCGACGGGCCAGGTCATCAAGGTGGTTGAGGTCGATCATGCTACTGCTCCGCAGGGTATACGCTAAGGATAGTCCGCCACGCCGGCGCCGGCACTGACCGCGCGCATCGCGTTCACCGGGGGACAGGCGTTATCCTCGCTCGCCGGAATACAGGAGCCAAGCAGAATGAAGATGGTCATGGCGGTGCTCAAGCCGTTCAAGCTCGACGACGTGCGCGAAGCACTGGCCGAGCGCGGCGTCACCGGGATCACGGTCACCGAGGTGAAAGGCTTCGGGCGCCAGAAGGGACATACCGAGCTGTACCGCGGCGCGGAGTACGTGGTGGACTTCCTGCCCAAGGTGAAGATCGAGGTGGCCGTCACCGATGGCCAGGTCGAGGAAGTGGTGGAGGCCATCGTGAAGGCCGCCGGCACCGGCAAGATCGGCGACGGCAAGGTGTTCGTGTACGACCTGGGCAGCGTGGTGCGCATCCGCACCGGTGAGCTGGACGCTGACGCGCTGTAAGTTGTGTTTGCCGGGCAGAGCCTGGCACTACGGTCCGCTGTAAGCGGGTGGGGTTGGTATGGCCGAAACAGCGGCCGGGTTTATGCGTGGCCCTTGAACCAGCGGTAGAAGCGCTTCCAGCCCACGCGCAGGCTGGCCACCCAGCGCGGGTCGGCCACCAGTGCGGCCTGCGACGGCGTGGGCGTCAGGCCGGTCAGGCGCTGGCGCATCTTCAATAGGTTCTTCATGTCGCTGCGGCGCAGCTGGCGCGAAACCGGGTGCACCGGCAGCCAGCGCGGGCTGCGCCAGGCCGAGGTGAAGTCCACCAGCACCGGCACCCCGCCGCTGACCATCACGTTGGTGCCATGCAGGTCGTTGTGGGTGATGCCGGCCGCGTGCAGGCGGGTGAGGGCGTACTGCAGCTGCTCGAACACCTCCGCGCCGACCGACTGGGCCGCGCTCAGGGTCTGGCCGGGAATGAACTCCATGCCCAGCGCCAGCCCGCCGATGGTGCCCAATAGGGCCGGGGCATGCTTCCAGCCACTCAGGCGCTGCAGGATGCGGGCCTCGCGGCGCACCAGCAGGCGCGCCACTGGCGACAGCGGCGTGCCGCGGTAACGGGTGTAGTCCTTGACCACGGCCTGCTGGCCGTTGAGGCAGGTGCGGTAGACGTCCGGTTCAAGCAGGCGTTCGCCGCGCTTGAGCAGCTCGGCCGGGGCGGTGTCGGTGCCGACACACGAAGCAACAGGAGTATTCATGGCGTTCTTTGGGCGACCCGGTGGACGGCGCAAAGCGTCAGGCGTACCGGTGCTGCTACTGGGGAGGGGTGGGTATCAAGATTTCGTTAATTTTAATACTCACCAGTACACCAATCCAGAGAATGTCGGAGAAATGTCGTAGCCGGGGGTGGAACAGTTCGTCACGTGAAATCGGACAATTCTGTATCACTCGCTAGAATTGCGTTATCGATCAAGCGCTTGCGGAACGGCCGGCTGGGCAATGCGTTCAAGGAACGCCAGTAGTGCGTGGCGCAGCAACGCCGACCATCGCGAAAAAAGCCTTGGTAGGCCTCGCTGAGGGGCGGGTAGGCGGCGGTGAGGGGGTGGCGGTGCATCGGGGTAGTCCAGGCCCCGCGTTCAGGCACGGCGCGCTGAACAGGCCCCACCGCCCGCTTGACCCCGGCGCACCCGGTGCCGACCATACGCCGTTGATCGCGACATGGGCGGCCGCCCCTCTCTGGCACGTCCCCGCCCCCTGACGCCTTACCGGTGCCGGTATCTGCCGTGCATCGCCCCCACGTTTCGGTTCCGGCCCTGCCGGAGGAAGACTGATGACCAAGATCGTGCTGGCAGCGCTGTTCATCGCCTGCGTGCTGTATATCCATTTCCGTGGCAAGGTGCGCGCGCGCTGGTCGCGGCAGCTGCTGGACCACTCCAGCTTCATGGCCCCCATCAACGTGATCATGTACATGTTCTCGAAGGTGCCGACCACGCCGTTCCTGGACCCGGGCAAGGAATTCCCGCAGCTGGAACCGTTGCGCCAGAACTGGCAGATGATCCGCGACGAGGCGCTGGCGCTGCGCGATGCGGACAAGATCGCCGCGTCCAGCACGTTCAACGATGCCGGCTTCAATTCGTTCTTCCGCCGCGGCTGGAAGCGCTTCTACCTGAAGTGGTACGGCCCGTCGCATTCGTCGGCCAAGGCCCTGTGCCCGAAGACCACCGCGCTGCTGGAGTCGCTGCCGGACGTGCGCGCGGCGATGTTCGCGCAGCTGCCCTCGGGCAGCGAGCTGCGCCCGCACCGCGACCCGTTCGCCGGTTCGCTGCGCCTGCACCTGGGCCTGACCACGCCCAACGACGATGGCTGCTACATCGTGGTGGATGGCATCAAGAAGAGCTGGCGTGATGGCGAGTGGATGATGTTCGATGAGACCTACATCCACCACGCGCACAACGAGACGCCCGACGACCGGGTGATCCTGTTCTGCGACATCGCCCGCCCGCTGCGCTTCGGCCTGCCGGGCCTGTTCAACCGCGCGGTGGCGTCCACGCTGCTGGCCGGTGGCGCCTCGCCGAACCTGCCGGGCGACCCCACCGGTGGGGTCAACAAGGCGTTTGGCGGCGTGTACAAGGTGCGGCTGAAGGCCAAGGCGCTGCGCGAGCGCAGCGTGGTGGCCTACCAGGTGATCAAGTGGGGCCTGGTGCTGGCCGTGATTGCCGGGATCTGGGCGATCTGAGGCCAGGGGTTCATGGGGTTGCCGGCCAGCGGCCGGCACTACCGGAAACGCAAAAAACCCGCGCTGTTGCCAGCGCGGGTTTTTTGTTGCCTGCGTGGAGGTGGGCAGCACCGACCAACGGTCGGTGCCTACCGCCATCGCGGGGTTTTCCGGTCAATGCCGAACCCGACGCCGACCGGTCAACGCCAACGCCGGCACCGACCGGGTCAATGCCAACGTCGGCATCGACCGGTAGAGCCGACCGTTGGTCGGCTGGCCGCGCACAGCGCGGCAACGATCGACACCGGCGCTTACCGCATCAGCCCTTCAGGGCCGCCGCCACGAACGGCGGGGTGACCAGCACGCCGGTGTGCAGCGCGGCGGTGTAGTACAGCGTGTCGAACGCCTTGCCAGCCGAATCGGCCTGGCGGAAGTCGAAGCTGCTCTCGCCCTTGCGGGCCAGGGTCACGCTCCACCAGCCGGTGGGGTAGCACGGCTGCGGGAACGGCAGGGTCTTGAACGAACCGAAGCCCGCCTTGCCCATCTCGGTGCGCATTTCGTTGATCAGGTCCAGCTGCATCAGCGGCGATTCGGACTGCTGCACCAGGATGCCGTCGTCCTTGAGGGCCTTGAAGCAGCTCTCGTAGAAGGCCTTGTTGAACAGGCCTTCGCCCGGGCCGACCGGGTCGGTGGAATCCACGATCACCACGTCCACGCTGCCGGCCGGGCAGTTGGCCATGTAGGCCACGCCGTCGTCGAACATCAGCTCGGCGCGCGGGTCGTCGTTGGAATCGCACAGCTCCGGAAAGTGCTTGCGGGCCATCACGGTGACCTGCTCGTCGATGTCGCACTGGGTCACGCTCTCCACGCCCTTGTGTTTGAGCACTTCGCGCAGGGTGCCGCAGTCGCCGCCGCCGATGATCACCACGCGCTTGGGCGCGGCGTGGGTGAACAGCACCGGGTGGCTGATCATCTCGTGGTAGAAGAAGTTGTCCTTGCTGGTCAGCATGATGGCGCCATCGATGGTCATCAGGTTGCCCCAGTCGGTGGTCGCGAAGATCTCGATCTTCTGGAACGGCGACTGCACTTCATCCAGCTTGCCGCTCAGGCGGTAGCCGATGGCCGAGCCGGTGCGCTCGAAGTGCTCGATGTACCAGTTGTTGTTGTCAGTCATGGAATAGCAGTCCTGTTCGGAAGGGTGTTGGAGCCGGGCTGGCGGCGGTGCCGCGTGGCGCAAGCCACGTCCGGACGGGTTGCCCGTTCAGGTTTCAAGCCTGAGCACGGGCGCGGGCGCGCATGATAACGGAGCTGTCGCCACATAGGCGTTATCATGCACCCCCTTTTTTACCAACCAGGCCCACTGAAATGACCGATTGGTCCCTCGACCAAGCCCGCAAGACCTACTCGATTCCGCATTGGGCGGATGGCTACTTCGACGTGGATCAGGCAGGACACATGGTGGTGAGACCGACTGGCCAGGACGGCCCGGTGGTGTCCTTGCCCAAGATCGTGGACGCCGCCCGAGAGGCCGGCGCCAAGCTGCCGCTGCTGGTGCGCTTCCCGGACATCCTGGGCCAGCGCCTGGGCAAGCTGCAGGCCGCGTTCGCGCAGGCCCAGGCCGACTGGGAGTACCCGGGCGGCTACACCGCCGTGTACCCGATCAAGGTCAACCAGCACCGTGGCGTGGCCGGCACCCTGGCCAGCCACCACGGCGAGGGCTTCGGCCTGGAAGCGGGCAGCAAGCCCGAGCTGATGGCCGTGCTGGCGCTGTCTCGCCCGGGCGGGCTGATCGTCTGCAATGGCTACAAGGACCGCGAGTACATCCGCCTGGCCCTGATCGGCCGCAAGCTGGGCCTGCAGACCTTCATCGTCATCGAGAAGCCGTCCGAGCTGAAGCTGGTGCTGGAGGAATCCAAGGCGCTGGATGTGAAGCCGGGCCTGGGCGTGCGCATGCGCCTGGCGTCGCTGGGTGCGGGCAAGTGGCAGAACAGCGGCGGCGACAAGGCCAAGTTCGGCCTGTCCCCGCGCCAGCTGCTGGACCTGTGGAAGTCGCTGCGCGACACCGAGTACGCCGACTGCCTGAGCCTGCTGCATTTCCACATGGGCTCGCAGATCTCCAACGTGCGCGACATCGCCAACGGCATGCGCGAAGCCACCCGCTACTTCGTGGAGCTCTCGCGCCTGGGCGCGAAGATCACCCACGTGGATGTCGGCGGCGGCCTGGGCGTGGATTACGAAGGCACCCGCTCGCGCAGCTTCTGCTCGATCAACTACGGGCTCAATTCGTACGCCAGCAACATCGTGCAGCCGCTGGCCAATGCCTGCGAAGAACACGGCCTGACCCCGCCGCGCATCGTTACCGAGTGCGGCCGCGCGATGACCGCGCACCACGCGGTGCTGATTGCCAATGTGTCCGAGGTGGAAGAGGCGCAGGAAGGCCGCGTGCCGGACCAGCACGACGACGAGCCGGCGGCGATCCGCCACCTGCGCGAGATCCATGCCGAGCTGGACGAGCGCCCGGCGGTGGAGCTGTTCCAGGAAGCGCAGCACTTCCATGCCGAAGGCCTGTCCAGCTATGCGCTGGGCCAGATCGACCTGCCGCAGCGCGCCCGCATCGACGACCTGTTCTACGCCATCGCCCATGCGGTGCGTGCGCGCCTGAGCTACGACGAGAAGAGCCACCGGCCGGCGTTGGACGAGTTGAACGAACGCCTGGTGGACAAGTACTTCGTCAACTTCAGCGTGTTCGAGTCGATCCCCGATGCCTGGGCGATCGACCAGGTGTTCCCGATCGTGCCGATCGAGCGCCTGAACGAGCAGCCGCAGCGCCGCGGCATCATTGCCGACATGACCTGCGATTCCGATGGCATGGTCAAGACCTACGTCGAGAACGAGAGCCTGGACAGCTCGCTGCCGCTGCACGCGCTGAACCCGGGCGAGAGCTACCGCATCGCGTTCTTCATGGTGGGCGCGTACCAGGAAATCCTGGGCGACATCCACAACCTGTTCGGCGATACCGACGCGGTGGAAGTGCTGGCCGACGCCGATGGCTACGCGATCACCCAGCAGCGCCGCGGCGACACCACCGACGTGATGCTGGACTACGTGGGCTACAGCCTGGCCGACCTGCGTGCCAGCTATGCCGAACGCGTGGCGGCGGCGAAGCTGTCGCCGGCGCGTGCACAGGAACTGTCCGACGCGCTGGAAGCGGGCCTGACCGGGTACACCTACCTGTCCGACGAGCCGCTGGTCTGAGCCAGCGGCACCCGCGTAGCGCCGGGCGCTGCCCGGCTGCTAGCTGCGGCACGCTTCCCGTTGCCGGGCATACCGCCGGGCAGAGCCCGGCGCTACGTGGCGGCTGGGTTTTCTTTTTCAACACGGCAGCCGGCTCATGAGCGCACGCGCGATCTTCCATCTGTTCCTGCATGCCGCCGTGCCGGCGTTGCTGGCGTGGATGTTTTGGCGCAAGCGCTTTCTGTCGGCGTGGGCGCTGCTGTTGCTGGGCTGGATCATCGACCTGGACCACCTGCTGGCCGACCCGATCTACGCCCCGAACCGCTGCAGCATCGGCTTCCATCCCCTGCATACCGCGCCCGCGATTGCGGTCTACGCGGGCCTGTGTGTGCCGAAGAAAACACGGTTGTTCGGCATCGGGCTGATCATCCACATCGTGCTGGACGCCATCGATTGCTGGTGGATGCACCAGGCGCGTTGAAACACCGACCATCCGATCCCCCGGTAGAGCCGACCGTTGGTCGGCTGACGTACACCACGGACACATTCGGCTGTTCGCGAAATGCAGCCGACCAACGGTCGGCTCTACCAGCATGGGCACGTTCGATTGTTCGCGAAATGCAGCCGACCAACGGTCGGCTCTACCTGCACGGGCGCGTTCGATTGTTCGTGAAGTGCAGCCGACCATACGAGCGGCCGCGATTTCAGCCCGGGTAGAGCCGACCGTTGGTCGGCTGACGTACACCACGGGCACGTTCGATTGCTCGCGAAATACAGCCGACCAACGGTCGGCTCTACCAGCACGGGCGCGTTCGGTTGTTCGCGAAATGCAGCCGACCAACGGTCGGCTCTACCAGCATGGGCACGTTCGATTGTTCGCGAAATGCGGCCGACCAACGGTCGGCTTTACGCGCATTTGGGTCCGGTAGGGACCACCGCCGGTCAGCCCGCCGGCAACGTCAACGTCGCCCTCAACCCCGGGTGGGTATTGGCCAGCACCAAGGTGCCACCGTAACTTTCGGCGATGTCCGCCACGATCGCCAGGCCCAGGCCGCTGCCGGCCGCGCGCTGGTCCAGCCGCACCCCACGCTCAAGCACGCGCTGCAACTCCGCATCCGGCAACCCCGGGCCATCGTCCTCCACGCGGATGTGCAGTTTGTTGCCCTCGTGGCGCACGCTGACACGCACCGTATGCGCGGCCCACTTGCCGGCATTGTCGAGCAGGTTGCCGAGCATTTCCTCCAGGTCTTCGCGTGCCCCGGCAAACAGGCCCTGCGCATCCGGGTCCTGGTCGAACACCAGCCCGCGCTCGTTGTGCACGCGCTGCATCAAACTGCACAGCGCGCCCATCACCGGCGCCACCACGGTGCGCTGCTGGCTGTCGGCGCCGATCCCGGCGGCCAGGTAGCGCTCGATGCTGGCCTGCATGCGCGCGGTTTCGCTGCGCAGGGTCTGGCGCCAGTCGCTGCCATCGCCCTCGGCTTCGGTCATCAGTACCGTCAGCGGCGTCTTCAAGGCATGTGCGAGGTCCTCGGCACTGCGGCGCGCACGCACCACCATGCGCTGATGGTGGTCCAGCAGGTCGTTGAGCTGCACCGCCAGGGGCGCCACTTCCTTGACCAGCCCCTGCTGCGGAAAGCGCACGTTCTCGCCGTTGCGGACCTGGCCGGCGATGCGGCTCAGTTCGGCCAGCGGGCGCAGGCCGTAATGCACCTGGGTGACCAGCACCGCGAACCACAGGGCCACCAGCACGGCCAGCGCCAGCGCGGTGCGCTGGCGGAACGCGCTGACCTGGGCGTCCAGGTCGCTGCGGTCGGTGGCCACCACCACGCGCAGCGGCGTGGGCACCCGCGGCAACGTGACCTGCTGGGCCAGCGCACGCAGCGGGGCCTGCAGCGGGCCGGTGGTGTCGAAGGCCTGCGCCGGCCCGGTGCGCAGCGTCGCCGGAGTGGTCAGGGTTTCATCCCACAACGAGCGCGATTGCCCCAGCGGTTGGCCCTGGGCGTCCTGCACCTGCCAGTAGGTCCCGGAAAACACCCGCTGGTAGCGTTCGTCGAACAGTTCGCGGCGCAACTGCAGGCGGCCCTGCGCATCGCTTTCGGCCAGCGCCAACACGGCGATCAGCTCGTTGCCCAGGCGCTGGTCCAGTGCGTTGCGTGCCGAACGCTCGTACATCGCCCCCAGCCACCACGTGGCCAGCGCCGACACCAGCACCAGCCCCACGCCACCGGCGAGCAGTAGGCGGGTACGCAGCGAACCGGTGTTCATGGCTGCGCCGACAGGCGGAAGCCCTGCCCACGATGGGTATGGATGAGGTCGCTGCCCAGCTTGCGGCGGATCCGTCCGATCAGCACGTCCAGCGTGTTGGAATCGGGGTCGAAGCCGGCCTCGTACACGTGCTCGCCCAGCCGCGAGCGGCTGATCACCACGTCGGGATGGTGCAGGAAGTAGCTCAGGATGCGCTGCTCCTGCGGGCTCAGGTGCAGCAGTTCGCCGTCCAGTTCGAAGCGGCCGGCGTTGACGTCCAGCAGCAGCGGTCCGCATTGCAGGCGCGGGCTGGCGTGGCCGGCGCTGCGCCGGATCAGCGCGCGCAGGCGCAGCAGCAGCTCTTCGGGCTGGAACGGTTTGGTCAGGTAGTCGTCGGCGCCGGCATCGAAGCCGGCCAGCTTGTCGTGCCAGCGGGCGCGGGCGGTCAGCACCAGCACCGGGAAGCCGCGCCCGGCCTGGCGCCAGCGCTCGATGATGCTCAGGCCATCCAGCCCGGGCAGGCCCAGGTCGACCACCGCCGCAGCGATGTCCTCGATCTGGCCCAGCTCTTCGGCCTGGCGGCCCTCGGCGCTGTGCAGCACCAGGTAGCCGGCTTCTTCCAACAGGGCCTGCAGCCGGTTGGCCAGCAGGGCATCGTCCTCGGCAAGCAGGATCCGCATCAATCTTCTTCCATCTTCAACAGGCGCCCGGTAGCGGCATCGTAATCCAGCTCCATCACCACGCCGTTGGCGCCGAGGATCTCGATCTCGTACTTGCCGTCGTCCAGCTCCACTTCCACCAGCGTGCCGGGGTAGCGGCGCAGGGCGTCGGCCACCACCTGCTGCAGCGGCACCAGCCGGCCCTGGCGCACGGCCTGGCGCACCGCTTCCTGCTGGCGGCTGCCGCCCTCGTGCACGCGCATGGGCTCCTGCGGGCTCAAGGCCAGCAGCACGGGCAGCAACAGGGACGCGGCAAAAGTCATGCCTACGGTATACGCGGTGTGGTTAAACACTGCCTAACAGCCGGGCTCATGGTCCGCTTAAGTGCGCTTGCCAGACTGGCGGTGCCGGAATCGACCGGCCCCTTCTGGAGACCCCCATGAACAAGCTGATCCTGGCCGCCGCCCTTGCCACCGCACTGGTGTCCACCCCGGCCTTCGCCGCCGAACTGAGCGCTGCCGATGTGCAGGCCAAGCTGCGCGCCGCCGGTTACACCCAGGTACACGAGCTGGAACGCGACGACGGCCTGTGGGAAGCAGACGTCACCCGTGCCGATGGCAGCTTCGAAGAAGTGATCGTGGACCCGGCCACCGGCGAGATCTTCGACCCGCGCAGCCCCCGCGCCCTGCTTGATGCCGGGCAGATCCTGGCCGTGGCCCAGAAGGCTGGCTTCCGCCAGGTGGAGTCGTTCGAACGCGACGGTGCCACCTGGACGCTGGAGGCCCGCAATGCGCGCAACCAGCGCGTGGAAGTGCGCATGAGCGGCCACGACGGGCGCGTGTTGTCGAGCAAGCGCGAAGGCTGGTGGGACTGAGCCCCGCGCCGCCGGTAATGCGGATGCAGAAACGGCCGGGGTGACCGGCCGTTTCGCTGTGGTGCGTTACCTCACCAGCCGTACGGCGGCGGGTAGTCCCAGTAGCCCGGACCGGGGCCGTAGCCGTAACCGCCGTACCCACCGTAGGGGCCGAAGCCCGGACCCTTGCCCTCGCTGACGCGGATGTTCACGTTGACGTTGTGGGTCTTGCCTTCGTCGGTGGTGTAGTTCTTGTTGAGGTTCAACTCGGCCGCGTTGTAGTGCGTATTGCCGAAGTTCTTGGCGTAGCCGATGCCGGTGGTGATGCTGCCGTTGACCCGCAGCTTGTCGTCGGTGACATCGGCGATGCCGTTGGCCGCACCCCGGTCGCTCAGGCGGCGGCCGCTCTTGTCGCCGTAGAAGGTGCCGGGCGGGTCGCCGCGCAACGAGCCGTCGCCCAGGTACTGCATGGGCGCCTGCGGGACCGCCAGGTTGAGACCGGTCGCCGATTGCGGGCCGGTGGCCCCGGCCGCGGACTGGGCCAGGGCAACCCCGGGGGCAAGCAGGCACAGCAGCAGCGAAAGCGAGCGGATCATGATGGGCTCCGGAACAGACGGGCGGCACGCAGGCCGCCGACAGCGCTGACGCTATCACTGGCTGCTTGAACGATGCCTGTCATGGCAGCGCCTCCAAGGGAACTTTACTCCAGCCGCTCAAACCCGAACAGCGCCGCCAGCGGGTGCTTGCGGCGTTCGATGCGGGCGCGCAGCAGGCCGGCGCCGATCATCGAATAGGTGATGCCGTTGCCGCCGTAGGCCATGCCGAACAGGACTCGCGGGCCCCATTGCTCGTGGGGGCCGAAGAAGGGCAGGCCGTCGGCGGTTTCGGCAAAGGTGCCGGCCCAGGAGAACGCCGGCTGCAGCGGCAGGTGCGGGAACAGCTTGCCCACCTTCTTCAGCAGGCGCGCGGCCTTGGCTTCCACGCGCCGGTCGCGCCGGGCCGGAATATCCACCGCATCGTCCTCGCCGCCGATCAGCAGGCGCTGGTCGCCGGTGCTGCGCATGTAGAGGTACGGCCGGGCCGATTCCCAGACCATGGTCTGGGCAAGTGGCCCCAGCAGATCCTCCGGGATCGGGTCGGTGATGAAGGCGTAGCTGCTGCGGTTGCGCGCCACCGAGGGCTTCAGCCACCGCTGGTTGGCGTAGCCGGCGGCCATCACCACATGGCCGCAGCGGATGCGCACGCCCTCGACGGTGGTGGCGGTCACGCCGCGCGCGGTGGGTTCCAATGTGGCCAGCGTGGTGCGGTCGTGCACCTGGCAGCCGTTCTTCTGCAGCCGCGCCAGCAGGCGGTAGGTCAGGCAGTACGGGTCCACGCGGGCGGCCAGCCCACTGAGGATGGCCCCGGGCGCGTCCAGGCTGAATTCGTCCTGCACCGCGTCACGGTCCAGCCAGCGCACGTCGAAGCCATGCCGCTGGCGCAGTGCGAATTCTTCCTGCAGCACCGCCCGGTGCCGGCGTTTGCTGGCGTAGTACAGGCTGTGCATGGGATGGCAGTCCACCCCCTTGAGCCCGCGCGCCACCTCGCGCAACGCGGGAATTGCGTCGGCACAGGCCTGGTAGGCCTGCACGGCGGCGGTTTCACCGTACTGCCGGGCCAGGTCGATCAGGTGCGTATCGATCTCATACTGCAGCAGCGCGGTACTGGCGGCGGTGCTGCCCCAGCCGATGTCGCGTTGTTCGATCAACGCGACATCGTGGCCGTTGGCGCACAGTTCGTTGGCGATCAACGCACCGGTGATGCCACCGCCCACCACCAGCACATCGCACTGCAGGTCGTCGCGCAGGGGCGGGAAGGCGTGCATCAACCCGTTGCGCACCGCCCAGAACGGGTAACCACTTTTGAGGTCCATGCGGGGCTCAGGCGGTGGGGTGGCCGGTATGCGGGGTCTGGATCAGCGGCCCCAGGTCAAAGCCCTGCTGACGGGCCTGGGCCAGGTAGTGGTCCTGCACGGTGGTATCCAGGGTAGGGGTGCGCGCCAGCAGCCACAGGTACTTGCGGTCGGGGCTGCCGACCAGCGCGACGCTGTAGTCCGGCGCGACCTGGATCACCCAGTAGTCGCCCTTGGTGAAGGGAATCCAGCGCAGGCCCTTGGGCAGGAAGCTGACTTCCAGCCGCGCGCTGTCGTTGTCCACCGGGCAGGCTTCGCCTTCGGCCTCTTCGATCTCCCCGTCCATGCGGCAGCGGTTGAGCACGGCCACGTGGCCGTTCTCCTTCAGGCTGTAATGGGCCGACACATCGGTGCAGCCGTCGGGCTCGTGCTTCATCGGCAGGCGGGCGATTTCATACCAGGTGCCCAGGTAGCGCGGCAGCTTGAGGTCCGGAACGGTCTTGAGGTCGGCGTGTGTGTTCATGGGAGGCGCGAAGAGAGGGTGCAGCCACCATGCCGCGCCCACCGCCACGGGTAGGTGAAGCCCGCGCAGGCGCGGCGTGGAGAACGTTGCGTTGCCCGTGCGTGATATACCGGCGTGGCAGGCGGCGCTATTGTGTGGGCGGGCGATGCCTGCCTGTTTTCACTGCGATGGAGGTGCCGATGTACCACGTGATTCTGCTCAAGAGCCCGACCGACTTTGCCCGCGCGCGCTGGGAAGCGGCCGAGGATGTGGTGGACCACGAGGGCGTGGCGTACTCGCTGCGCGCTGGCCCACGCCAACCGCTGCCGACCGACCACGCCTGGGACGAGGTGGCCGTGTATGCGCCCGATGAGATCAGCGAAGAGGAATTCCAGGACTGGTATGCCAGCCTGCGGCCGCAGGTGGAAGAGCTGCGCCTGAAGTACTGAAGGCGGAGTGCCGGGTGCATACCCGGCGTGAACGCACCCCGGTTTATAGTTCGCGCAGGCGCGGTGGTCCGCGCGAATCCCGTGGTGCGCCGGCTTGTCTTCCCGTTCATTCCGTTCCTTCCTCCGGCCGCTGGCCTGGTTGATGCTGTGCACCTGGTTGAGCATGGCGCCCCTGGCGCTGGCCCAGGGCGATGATGCCGCCGCCGATGATCCGATTGCCCAGCTGGCACAAGCCGGCAAGGACCTGAAGCAGATCCAGGCCGCGGTCGAGACGGCCGATACCCCCGATACGCTCAAGACGCTGTCCGACCGGGCGCTGGCCGTCCAGCGCGACGCCGATGCTGCGCGCAATGCCCTGCAGCCCGAGCTGGAGCAGGTGGATGCCCGCGTGGCCCAGCTGGGCGAGGTGGTGGAAGGCACCACCGAGGCACGCGATATCGCCGCCCAGCGCAAGGCGCTGAACCAGCAGCGCAGCGACCTGGCCTCGGCCATTGCACGGGCCAAGCTGTTGGCCGGTGATGCGAAGCAGGTGGGCGCGGATATCGAGAAGATGCGCGTCACCCAGTTCAGCGAGGACCTGGCGCGCAAGGTCAACTCGCCGCTGTCGCCATCGTTGTGGAAGCAGTTCGCGGTGCACGTGCCGGCCGACTACTCGCGGCTGGTGGTGCTGTACCGCCAGGGCGAGACCGCGGCACGCAAGGCGATTGCCGAACACGGTTGGGGCGCGCCGCTGACCGGGCTGGCGCTGGCGCTGTTGATGTTCTTCCCGCTACGGCTGTGGCTGCGCGCCGCAGGCCGCCGCTACGCCGCCTCCGAGCGCGCGCCCGACGGGCGCCTGCGCCGGTCCGGGCTGGCGGTGTGGCTGCTGGCGGTGGGCACGCTGCTGCCGGGCTTCGCGGCGGTGGTGCTGGTGGCTGCGCTGGACTCCATCGGGGCGATTCCGCCGCGGTTGCAGCAGCTGGCGCTGCATTTCCAGGTGGCCACGTTCGTGGCGACCTTCATCACCGCGCTCAGCGCCTGTCTGCTGGTGCCCAAGCGACCGTCCTGGCGCCTGGTGAGCCTGGATGACACCGCAGCATGGCGGCTGCGCAAATACGCCTGGGGCGCGGCGGGGCTGACCTTCCTGAGCATCCTGCTGGTGGAGATCAACCGGGCCTCGCGCACCAGTGCGATCACCACGGTGGCGGTGGACGGCCTGATCGCGATCACCTACATGGCGCTGATCGTGGCCATTCTGGTGTCGCTGGCGCGCCTGCACCGGCGCCAGACCGACGAGGCGCAGGCCAAGCTGGACGCGCAGGTCGACGCCGGGGCCAAGCAGCCCAAGGCGCCGGTGCGCAGGAGCGGCTGGATCGTGCTGGCGCGGCTGGCCGGGCACGTGGTGGTGGCCGCGGCGGTGATCGCCACGCTGCTGGGCTACCTCAACCTGGCGTTGTTCGTGGCCCAGCAGCTGGTGTGGGGCGCGGTGGTGCTGCTGGCCGCCTCGTTGCTGCTGAAGTTCGCCGACGACCTGTCGCTGTGGCTGCTGTCGCCCACCAGCCGGGTGGGCAAGAGCATCGTGCTGACCACCGGGCTCAACGATGCCAAGGTGGAACAGGCCGGCGTGCTGCTGTCGGCGGTGCTGCGCATCGGCGTGATCCTGCTGGCGGTGCTGGCGTTGACCGCGCCGTTCGGCAACCTCAATACGTTCTTCAGCGCCATGGACTCGCTGTCCAACGGGCTGACCATCGGCACCACCACGCTCAAGCCCAGCAGCGTGCTGTATGCGGTGCTGGCCTTCCTGGTGGTGTGGGCGGTGATGCAGGCCTTCCAGAACTGGCTGACCAACACCTACCTGCCCAAGACCGACCTCGACGCCGGGGCGCGCAACTCGATCAGCACCGTCACCCGTTACCTGGGCATCATCGCGGCGGTGCTGTGGGGACTGACCGCGCTGGGCATCGGCTTTGAAAAGCTGGCGTTGGTGGTCAGTGCGCTGTCGGTGGGTATCGGCTTCGGCCTGCAGGCGATCACCCAGAACTTTGTGTCCGGCCTGATCCTGCTGGCCGAGCGCCCGGTGAAGATCGGTGACTGGGTGAAGCTGGGCGACCAGGAGGGCGACATCAAGCGGATCAGCGTGCGTTCCACCGAGATCCAGGTGGGCGACAAGTCCACCTTGATCGTGCCGAACTCCGAACTGATCACCAAGACCATCCGCAACATGACGATGGGCAATGCGCAGGGGCGCATCCAGATCCAGTTCGCGGTGCCGCTGAGCACCGACGTGGCGGCGGTGCGGCAGATCCTGCTGGACTGCTACACCGAACACGTAGGCGTGCTGGCCGAGCCGGCACCGTCGGTGTTCATCGATTCGATCGCCAACGGCCAGGTAGCGATCAACAGCTTTGCGTACGTATCCGGCCCGCGCGCGGTATATGGCGTGCGCAGCGACCTGTACTTCACGATGCTGCAGAAGTTCGCGGCGGCGCATATCGCGCTGTCCTCGCCGACCGACATCCACCTGGTCCGCGATCCGGCCGCGCCGCAGGAACCGCAGGGTTAGGCGACAACCCTGTCGCGGTAGGTACCGACCGTTGGTCGGTACGAATCCCGGCGATGCCGCGGCATGCCGACCAACAGTCGGCATGCCGCATTCTTACCCGCGGTTGCCGCGGCGCGAGGGCACCAGGGCGAAGTTGTCCACGGCCAGCTTCTCGGCGTGGTTCAACCACGCGCGGATCTCCAGGTCGTCCACTTCATGGTCCAGGCCGAACGGCACGCTGATGCGGCCTTCGGCATCGGGCTGCACCCACTGCTGGGCCACCACCACCTTGCGCTGCGAGGACACCGCTTCGACCCAGAAACCGCGATCGGGCGACTGCTTGGCCACGAACTGCAGCATGTACTGGCCGGCGCGGGTGCGGCGGCCCTTCTGGGTGATCATGTGCGCCTGGCGGATGCTCGGGCGCGGGCCGTTGAACGGTTCCAGCGGGCCATCCACCGCAAAGCCGGTGCGCAGCGCATCGTCGCGGTACAGCTTGATGCCCTTGTCACGGTTGACCAGCATCGCGCACCAGTCGCCATCGGCCGAGCCGTCCTCGAATGCGGTGCAGCGGTCCACGTAAGCCAGCGTGTTGGCCGGATCGGCATCATCGAACTGCTTGGAGGTGTTTTCCAAGTACACCGACTTCAGGTCGAACTGCTTGTCGTACTCCAGCAGCACCGGCGGCTGCACATGCTGTAGACCGATCACCACCTGGTTGTCGTCATCGATGCGCAGCTGGCGGGTCTTGTCCCCCAGCCACAGCGAACGCGAGAAGGCCAGGTAACGCGGGTAGTCCTTGCCGTTGTCACGCAGCGCCGCCGCGCTGGCACTGTCGGTGCGCTCGGGATCCAGCAGCGAGCGGCCGAAGCCGATCGCCTTGATGCCCGGGTCGATCAGGCTGAGCAGCGTGGCACCGGAATCCAGCGTGGAACCGGCGGTGGCCGCCAGCTGGCGCGGGGCGATGTCCTTGCCCAGGAACAGCAGCAGGTTCTCGCGCTTCTGCTTGGCCAGCACATGGCTGAGGTCGTTGGGCATGGCCAGGTGATCGGAGGCGATGACGATCAGGGTGTCTTCGCCATACGGGCTGGCCTGGATACGATCGACCAGCTTGGCAATCAGGCCGTCGGTGCACTTGAGCGCGTTGAGCAGGCCGATGTTGCCGTACTCGCTCTGGTAGCGGGTGCGCTTGCAGGCCACCGGCAGGTGCCCGGCCGGGTGGTGGGTGTCCATGGTGAGCGTGGTGAGCATGAACGGCTGGCCAGCCTTGGACAGCTGCTCGAAGCGGTCATACGCTTTGTCCAGCAGCACGTCGTCGTGCACACCCCAGGTGGAGAAGTGCGAGCGCGCCACCTTCTGCGTCTTGAACCAGGCCAGATCATCCACCGCGTCGAAGCCGTGCGTGGCCAGGAACTGGCCCTTGCCGGCGAACTGCCCGTTCGCGCCGCCCAGGTAGTGATTGGTATAGCCCTGCTGCTTGAGGTAGTCGCCCAGGCACACCGCTTCGGGCAGGAAGCTGCCCATGCGGCCCATGCTGTTCTCATCGTCCTTGGCGGTGGTCAGGGGCACGCCGCACATCGACGACACCAGGCCGGCGATGGTCCAGCCACCGCCCTCGGCAGACACTACACCGCGCACATCCAGTGCCTGGCCGGCCAGCCGGTTGAGGTTGGGCATCAGGCCGGGGAAGGTGGCTTCGTCGAGATAGGTGCGCTCCAGGCTTTCGCCGTAGATCCACACGATGTTGCGCGGCTTGGCCAGCGCCTGCTGCGGAATCTTGTACTCGGGCGCAATCACGGTGTAATCCACCGGGCGCATCTGCTGGTACAGGCGCAGGCCGTCGCTGTACAGCGGGCTCACCGCAATGGCCACCAGCCACATGGCGACGAACCCCCCGAATACCGCCTTGCCGTGTTCGATGCGGCGCCAGCGCTGCACACGTGCGGCCGCCAGCGGCAGCAGCGACACCAGCAGCAGCGCGATGTAGGCGGCGATGTAGCCCTTGAAATCCGCTACGCCCGCGCCCTCCATGTCGGCGCCCAAGTGATACAGCGTGGCCGCATTGAGCCCATCGCCGGACAACTTGTTGATCAACCACCACGTACTCAGCAGCACCAGCAGCACGGACATCAGGCTGGCCTTCCACCATATCCACTTGCGCGAGGCGAGCAGCAACCAGGAGAGCAGCAACAGAGTCAGCAGCAGGATCCAGAGCATCGGCGGTATCGGTAGTGGAGACAGTTGGTGATGGACGCCATGACGACGTATTTCCCATCCGACCGGCTGTCCAACCACACCTGCATGACAAGCCGATGACCCGATCATGCATGCACGAACCTGACTGAAATGTTTGTTTCAGGATGCTGAAGATGCGCTACAGCGCATCGTGTTTTCAGGTGTAAAACGCACGTGAAGAAATGCACGGCATCGCAACATCATCGATGTCCGCGCTCTTCCTTCGAGCGTGCACGACGATCGAAGATCAGCGCGCTGAGGATGATGCCCAGGCCCAGTGCCACGCCGATCAACATCAAGGTGAATGCGATGGCCGGGTAGCCGAACAGGTGCCAGCCGGTATCTACTTTCATCATCATCGCCGCGGCAAGAATCAACGCGGCGGTAACAATGCCGGCCGACACGCGGTTGGCGATCTTCTGCAGGTTTTCCATCAGGCGCGATTCTTCCAGCCCGGTCACTTTCATCTGCAGGCGGTTCTCGGCCAGCAGGGCAAGGATGTCGGACATCTTGCGCGGTCCTTCGCGCAGCAGCTGCTGTATCTCCATCGCTTCGCTGGCCAGGTTGGCCGCCGACAGCGATTTCTTCAGGCGCGCACGCATCACGTGCTGCAGCTGTTTTTCCACGATGCGGCGGGTGTCCAGGTCGGGCGACAGCAGCCGGCACACCGTTTCCAGATTCAGCAATGCCTTGCCGAGCAGGCTCAGTTCCGGCGGCGTGCGCAGCCCGCTGGCGGTGGCGATGCGGACCAGGTCGAGCACCACGCGGCCCTCGGAGAAACTGGTGTTGGCCGCATAGCGCGCGATCATCTGCCCGGTTTCGCGCAGGTAGCGTTCTTCGTCGAACGATTCCAGGCGGGTACTGATGCCGATGATCTCATCGGCCACTTCTTCGCCACGTCCGTCCACAGCGGCGAACAGCAGCTTGAGCAGGCGCTCGCGCAGGCGCGGCGGCATGTGCGCCACCATGCCCAGGTCGAAGATGGCCAGGCGACCCTGCGGGGTGACGCGCAGGTTGCCCGGGTGCGGGTCGGCATGGATCTCGCCATGCACGAAGATCTGGTCGATGTACCCGCGGATCAACGCGGCGGCGAGCGGCGCCATCGGTTCTTCGGTGCGGCGCACGTCGGGAATCATGTCCACCCGCACGCCGTTGGCCAGCTCCATGGTCAGCACGCGGTGGCTGCAGTAGTCCCAGATCGGCTGCGGCACCCACAGCGGCTTGAACGGCTTGAGGTGCTGGCCGAAGCGCTGCAGGTTTTCTGCCTCGGCCTGGTAGTCCAGCTCCTGCATCAGGGTTTTGGCGAACTCGTTGAGCCAGTCGCGCAGGCGGACCCGGCGGCCGACCTGGGTGAGGTGGTCGGCGGCCAGCGCGAAGCTGCGCAGCACCTCCAGGTCCGAGCGCAGCTGCGCGGCGACCTCCGGCTTCTGCACCTTGACCGCTACCTCGCGGCCATCATGCAGCTGCGCGCGGTGCACCTGCGCAATGGAGGCACACCCCAGCGGCACCGGGTCGAAGCTGGCGAACAGCTTGGACACCGACGCGCCCAGCTCCTGCTCGATGATCTGTGCAATGCGCTCGACCGGAATCGGGGCCACCTTTTCCTGCATGCGTTCCAGCGCCGTGGCAAATTCCACCGGCACCATGTCCGGGCGGGTGGACAGCATCTGCCCCAGTTTCACGAAGGTGGGGCCGAGGGATTCCAGGTCGGTGACAAACTGCTCCGGATTGCCCTCCGGCGGCACGTCGTGCACCGCGCGGGCGTCCAGGTTCATGCCCGAAAACACCCCGGAGTTCCGGTAACGCAGCAGCAGGCGCAGGATCTGGCTGCGGCGGTTCATGCCTTTTACCAGCGATGGCGAGCCAGGGGCGACGGGCGTGGTATTCAAGCAGAACTCCAGGACGGTTGTCCCCGGAAGTGTGCGGCCCGGGAGGTGGTGGGGCGGTGAATCCAACGGCATCTACCGCGAACGGGCCAGGATCGGGCAGAATCCACGCTTTCCGCTTGATCTATTGGATTGCCATGGCCGGTGCCAGCCTGTTTGCGTTGCTCGATGACATTGCCACGCTGTTGGACGATGTGTCGGTCCTGACCAAGGTCGCGGCCAAGAAAACCGTCGGCGTGCTGGGCGACGATCTGGCGCTGAACGCCCAGCAGGTCACCGGGGTCAACGCCAACCGCGAGCTGCCGGTGGTGTGGGCGGTGGCCAAGGGCTCGCTGGTGAACAAGGCGATTCTGGTGCCGGCCGCGCTGGCGATCAGTGCGCTGGAGGCCTGGCTGCGCGGCAAGGGCTACCCGGTGCCGATCGTGGTGCCGCTGATGATGATCGGCGGCGCGTTCCTCTGCTACGAAGGCGTGGAGAAGCTGGCGCACCGCTTCCTGCATTCCAAGCAGGAGGACGAGCAGCACAAGGCCGAACGGGTCAAGGCGCTGGCCGACGAGAAGGTCGACATGGTGGCCTGGGAGGGCGAAAAGGTAAAAGGCGCGGTGCGCACCGACTTCATCCTGTCGGCCGAGATCATCGTGCTGTCGCTGGGCGTGGTGTCGGCCGCGCCGTTCCTCAACCAGGTCACCGCGCTGGTGGTGATCGCGCTGGCCATGACGGTGTTCGTGTACGGCTTGGTGGCCGGCATCGTGAAGCTGGACGACCTGGGCCTGTACCTGTCGCGCAAGGGCGCCGCCCTGGCGGCCTTCGGGCGGGGCCTGCTGATCACCGCGCCCTGGCTGATGAAGTTCCTGTCGGTGGCCGGCACTGCGGCGATGTTCCTGGTGGGTGGCGGCATCCTGGTGCACAACGTGCCGGCGCTGCACCATGCCGTGGTCGCGCTGGGCGGGGAAGGCCAGTGGGGGTGGCTGGTCAACGCGCTTGGCAACATGGTGGTGGGCGTGATCGCCGGTGCGATCGTGCTGGCCGCGGTGATGGGTTTCCAGAAGCTGCGCGGCAAGAAAGCGGCCCACTGACCGGGCCGCGGTCTGTCAGCGGGCGTTCCAGTCGCGCAGCGCCTCCAGCTCGGCGCGCGCGCCGGCCAGGCGGCGCCCGGACAAGGCATCGATCGCGCGCTGCAGGCGGGGGGATTCCGGGGCCTGCCGCTGCCAACGCCGGGCCAGGAGCAGCAGGGCGGTCATCAGCGCCGCCCCGGCCACCAGCGAGATCAGCAACGCGCGTGCGGCGAAGGCGGACAGGTCGATGCTACAGGCCTGCCATGCCACCAGCACCGGCACCGCCAGCCACAGCCAGCACCAGGGCAGCCCCAGCAGCAGTTCGCCTGCGGCGGTCTGCATGCGCAGCAATGCCAGCTGCCGGGACTGCTGCAGTACCGGCTGGTCGGGCTGCAGCTGCCCGCGCAGGTGGAGCCGGGCAGCGCTGACGATGATTACCGCCACGCAGTAGACGTGCAGCGCCACGGCGCTGAGCATCACCGCCCGCGGCGGCTGCTGCCACCACACGCTGCCGCAATAGATCGACAGCGCCAGCCAGAACAGCAGCTGCATCACCTGCACCGCACTGAACGCCGACAACTGGCGCTGCGCGGCGTGCTGCCGGTGGCGTCGCCAGCTGTTCAGCGCGGCGGTCGCCTCGCTGTCGTCGGCGTCGCCGCCGGCCTGGTGCCACAGCTGCTTGAGCGGGTCGGTATGCATGGCGATGGCCTCAGGCGGTGGGGTCGAAACGCGCGCGCAGCTGCTGGCGCAGGCGGTGCAGGCGGGTGGACACGTTGGCAGTGCTGATGCCGAGGATGTCGGCGATCTGGCGGTGGTCGTGGTCGTCCAGGTGCAGCAGCATCAATGCCCGGTCCAGCGGCGGAAGCATGCGGATCGCGTCCTCCAGCTGCTTTACCGCGTGCTGTTGTTCGGCCGGCGCACCCTCGTCCACCGGCAGGGTGTCCTCCTCCAGCACGGCATGGTGGCGTTGCCGCAGCTGCTGCCGGCGCACCTGCGAGATGGCCACGTTCAGCGCGACCCGGTACAGCCAGGTAGAGAAGCGGGCGCGTGCCGGGTCGAAGCTGTCGAACGCATCCCAGGCCTGCACGCTGATGTCCTGGATCAGGTCGAGCCGGTCTTCCTGGTGGGCGCAGTAGCCGCGCGCGATCTTCACCACGATGCCGCGGTGCTGCTCCAGCAACGCGGCAAAGCGGAGGCGGGGGTCGCGGGCGGCGGGGGTGTTCATGTCCATACCGGGGTGATTCGTACGGAGGCGGCGGTTATCACAGCGCCTCGGCGGGCACGCCGATCACCGCGGCGCGTCGGCCGCCTGCACGCGGTTCTTGCCGACCCGCTTGGCCGCATACAGGGCCGCATCGGCACGCCGCAGCAGGGCATCCACCGGTTCGCCGGCCTGCCATTGCGCCACCCCGGCGCTGAAGTGCACCGGCACCCGCGTGTCGTCCAGCTGCAGCGGGCGCTGGGCCAGCGAGCGCTGCAGCCGCAGCAGGGTGGACATGCTGTCGGCGGCCGGTGTCTCGGGCAGCAGCAGCACGAACTCGTCACCGCCGATGCGGGCGATCGCATCGGTGCTGCGCAGGTGCAGCTGGCAGACCGCCACCAGCTGGCGCAGCACGGCATCGCCGCCGGCATGGCCGTGGGCGGTGTTGGTCTGGTGGAAGTCGTCCAGGTCGATCAGCGCCAGGGCCAGCGGGTGGCCATGGCGGCCGGCCCGCGCCAGCTCGCGCTCGACCAGCTCGTCGAAGCCGCGGCGGTTGAGCGCCCCGGTCAGCGGGTCGGTGCGGACCAGCCCGGACACATCACGCAGTTCCTGCTCCAGCTCGGCGATGCGCTGCTCGGCCTGTTCCACTTCGCGGCGTGCATTGCCCAGGTGGTCGCGCGCCTGCAGTGCCTGCTCCTGCACGCGGCCGGTGTCCTGCAGCACGCCCTGCAGCAGCTGGCTGAGGTCGGCGATGCTGCGCGCTTCCTTCAGGGCCAGCGCATAACTACTGATCCGGTCGTGGTATTCGCCGGTGCTCACGGCCATGCCGTCGAGGCGCTCGATGAAGCCGCCCATCAGGCCCTTCATGGCCGCCTTGGATTCAACGATGCCCTGCTTGAGCAAACCCTGCTTGTAGATCACTTCGCGCAGGTTGGCGCGCGCCTGGTCGACCGAGTCGCGGTCCAGCGGGCCGCTGATCAGCTGGCGCACCGCATGCACCTGCCCATGCAGCCAGCTGCTGTCATCCAGCAGCTCGCCGATATTGTCCAGCAGCAGGTCGAACAGGCTCAGCAGCAGTTCCTGCTGCTCCTGCCAGCCATCGCTGCGCACGCCGATCTGGTGGGTCAGCTCGCGCAGGCGCAGTTCGATCGGCTGCAGCGGCTGGCCGGGATGCCAGTGGCGCAGGTCGGCGGCGATCTGCGCGGGTTCGTCCCGCAGCTCGGGCATGTTCTGCAGCAGGCTGGCCACGGTCACGCCCAGCGTGTGCCGCAGCAGCTCGCGCAGGCGCAGGCTGTCGGGCTGGCCGTCGGGGCTGTCCTGCTCGATGGTGCGGATGTACTTGTCGATCAGCTGGCGCATCGCGCGGCCGTAGCTGACCCAGTCGGCACTGCGCTGCGCCGACTGCAGGCGCAGGCCCATGTCGCCCAGTTCGCCGGGCAGGGTGGACATCCCATTGGCGAAGGCGGCCAGCAGCGGTTCGGGCTGTTCGGCACCGGCGAACAGGCGCTGCAGCATCGCGCTGCTGCCGCCCTTGGGGCCGGGTGCGTCCACGCTGGCCGTGTCGATCACCCGGGTGCCGGCCTGGCGCCGCGACAGCAGCCGGCCCACGGCGGTGCCGGGGCTGGGGGGAGCGTCGTGCGGGTCGGTCATGCGCGGATCCTTGGCGGGTCACCGGCGGGGCGGCCGGGCAGGTGGAAGAGGTTGGAACAGTATCGGCGCCGGGCACGCCGGCTTGAACGCGGGCCGGGCACGTCGGCTGTGCCACGATGGTAGGCAATCTGACGGTGGGAGCGTGCGATGAAGGTGATGCTGGTGGGGGCAACCGGGCTGGTGGGCGGGCAGGTGCTGCAGCAGCTGCTGGATGACGCGCGCTGCGATGCGGTGGTGGCGCCCACCCGGCGGCCGCTGGCGCACGCCGACCCGGCCCTGCACAACCCGGTGGTCGACTTCGAGCGGCTGCCGGTGGACGCGTCCTGGTGGGCGGTGGATGCGGTGATCTGCGCGCTGGGCAGCACCATCAAGCAGGCCGGCAGCCGCGCGGTGTTCGCCCGGATCGACCACGACTACCCGCTGCAGGTGGCCACCTTGGCCCAGGCCCACGGCGCGCACGCATTCGTGCTGAATTCGGCAATGGGCGCCGACCCGCAGTCGCGGATCTTCTACAACCAGGTCAAGGGCCGGCTGGAACAGGACCTGCGCGGGCTGGGCTACCGCTCGCTGACGCTGGTACGCCCCGGTCTGATCGGCGGCGAACGCAGCGAACGCCGCACCGGGGAGCACCTGGCCAGCCTGGTGCTGGGCGCGCTCGGCCCGGTGCTGCCACGCGCCTGGCGGATCAACCCGGCGGTCAACATCGCCGCGGCGATGGTGGAGGCAGCACTGGCACCGCGCCCGGGCGTCCAGATCGTAGGCGCAGCAGACCTTGCACGGTAGAGCCGACCGTTGGTCGGCTGCACAGAAACCCAACCGAGGTAGAGCCGACCGTTGGTCGGCTGCAGGAACCCCAACCGGGTAGAGCCGACCGTTGGTCGGCTGCACGGTATACGGAGGAGCCGGCCAGCGGTTGGCACTACCGGGGCGCAAACAACAACGGCCACCTTGCGGTGGCCATTGTCGTATCCGTCATTGCCCGCCGACCAACGGTCGGCAGCTACCCGCTCGCGCAGATCAGCTGGCCAGCGCCAGATCATCCAGCATCGCCCGCAGGAAGCGCGCCGCCTCACCGCCGGTCGCCGCGCGGTGGTCGAAGGTGACCGACAGCGGGATCACCTTGTGCGCTTCCACGCCGCCCATCACCGGGGTCATCTGGTGGCGGGCACGGCCGGCACCGACGATGGCCACGCACGGCGGCACCACGACCGGGGTCGCGTAGCGGCCGGCGAACATGCCGAAGTTGGACAGCGAGATGGTGTAGCCGCTCAGCTCGGAGGCGGCGATCGAGCGCGATTCCACCTGCTCGCGCAGGCGGTTCACGCCCTCGCGGATGCCACGGGCGTCGAGCATGTCGGCGTTGCGCAGGGCAGGCACGAACAGGCCGTCGTCGGTGTCCACCGCGATGCCGATGTCCACCTGGTTGTGCAGCGTGCGGGTGAGCGCATCGCCGTCGAACCACGCGTTCAGGGCCGGCACCTTCTGGCAGGCCACCACGATCGAGCGCACCAGGCGCGCGGTGACGTCGTTGCCCGGCACCCAGGCGTGGATGTCGGCGTCGTCGTTGAGCGTGGTCGGCACGACCTTGCTGTGCGCATCGGCCATGACCCGCGCCATGTTCCGGCGCACGCCCTTGAGCGGTTCCGGCTGGCCCTTGGCCACCACGCCCGGCGGCTGGGTGCGCATCGGGCGACCGGCGGCCGACAGCGGCGTACGCGATTCGCCGGCGCGCGCCACCGGTGCCGGTGCAGCGGCAGCCGGTGCGGCCACGGCGGCGCGTGCCGGCGCAGCGCCGACCTTGGCGCTGCCATCGGCGGCGGCCTGCTTGACGTCGGCCATGGTCACCGCGCCATCGGTGCCGGTGGCACGCACGCGGGTGAGGTCCACGCCCAGCTTGCGCGCGGTGGCGCGCACGGCCGGCACGGCCTTGACCCCGCCCACGGCGACGGCCTGTTCGGCGTGCACGGCATTGGAGCTCTGCATGGCGCCGACCACAGTGCCGGCGTCATCGCGCTCGGCGCCGGGCTTGGCGATCTCGCCCCCGTTGTCCGACGCCACCACCTTGTCCGGCTGCGCGGCCGCGGTCTGGCCGGTGCTGGGGGTAGGCGACGGTGCGGCATGTCCGTGGCTGTGGCCGGTGTCCTGGCCATCGGCGCGCTGCGGCATGTTCGGGTCCAGTTCGAACTGGGCCAGCACGCTGCCGGTGGGAATGATGTCGCCTTCACCGCCGGCCAGCGCCAGCACCTTGCCGGAGAACGGCGAGGGCACTTCGACCACGGCCTTGGCGGTCTCCATGGAGACCAGCGGCGCGTCGAGCGCGATCACGTCGCCTACCTTGACGAACCACTCCACGATCGTGGCGTCCGGCAGGCCTTCGCCGAGGTCGGGCAGGTGGAAATTCTTGTTCTCACTCATGTGCAGTTCTCTTCCAGCAGTTCGAGATCGCGGGCCGGCAGCCAGCCCGTCGCGCCGTTCGCGCGCTCGGACCACCACCAACCACCGTGTTCATGATGCAGTTTGACCAGTTCACCGCTGTCCACATCCAGTTCGCGGGCGTCGTAGTCGCGCAGGGCTTCTGCGCGACCCTCGTCCAGCAACTGCAACCACGCCACCGGTGCCCAGCCGGCACGCCCGTCATCGGTGCGTACCCAGGCAAACGCCGGCCATTCTTCGTCACGAACACCCAGTTCGACGATCTGGCCGGTGCGGAACCGGAGCGGGTTGGGGTACTGGCTGCGGTACGGGCCTAGGAGGCGGGCCCGCACGTCAGCCTGCCGCAATGGCGCGTTTGGCAGCGCTGACGATCCGGTCCACGCTTGGCAGGTACTTCATTTCCAGGCGGAACAACGGAATGTGGGTGTCATAGCCGGTGACGCGCTCGACCGGTGCCAGCAGGTCGTACAGCGATTCCTCGGCCAGGCGCGCGGCGATTTCCGCACCGAAGCCGGCCGTCTTCGGCGCCTCCTGCACGATCACGCAGCGGCCAGTCTTGGCCACCGACTCGGCGATGGTGGCAAAGTCGAGCGGGCGCAGCGTGGCCACGTCGATCACTTCGGCACTGATGCCTTCGCCGGCCAGCTTGTCGGCTGCTTCCAGCGCTTCCTTCACCTGCGCGCCCCAGGTGACCAGGGTCACGTCGGTGCCGTCGCGCAGCACGAAGCACACGTCCAGCGGCAAGGCTTCGCCGTCGTTGACGACCACTTCCTTGTACTGGCGGTAGATGCGCTTGGGCTCCATATAGATCACCGGATCCGGTTCGCGGATCGCGGCCAGCAACAGGCCATAGGCGCGCTGCGGCGAGGACGGCAGCACCACGCGCAGGCCCGGCACGTTGGTGAAGATCGATTCGTTGGCTTCGCTGTGGTGCTCAGGCGCGCGGATGCCACCGCCCCACGGCACGCGCAGCACCATCGGGCAGTGCAGGCGGCCACGGGTGCGGTAACGCAGGCGCGCGGCGTGGCAGATGATGTGGTCCACCATCGGGTACATGAAGCCGTCGAACTGGGCTTCGGCCACCGGCTTCATGCCCTGTGCGGCCAGGCCGATGGTCAGCCCGGCGATGGTCGTTTCATCCAGCGGGGTGTCCAGGATGCGGTCGGCGCCAAAGCGCTGCTGCAGGCCGGCCGTGGCGCGGAACACTCCGCCGTTGACGCCCACGTCTTCGCCCAGCACCAGCACCGACTTGTCGTGCTCCAGCTCCCAGGCCAGCGCCTGGGTAATGGCTTCGATGAGGGTGATCGGGGTGGTGGTCATGCTCTCTTCTCCGCGCGCGGCGGCGGCGCTGTCGGCGGCGTTGGTCTGCGCGCTGGAGGCGCCGTTCTTGATCTCATCCATGGCGCTGCTCCAGGGCGATCGCCTGCGCACGCTGGGCCAGCAGGTCCTGCGGCGGGTCGGCATACAGGAAGTCGAACATCGCCTCCACCGGCTGCACCGGGGTATTGAGGTACAGGTTCACTTCTTCGTCCACGCGCTTGCCGCACTCGGCGGTCCAGGCGGCTTCCTCTTCCTCGCTCCACACACCGGCGTTGGTGAGGTACTTGCGCAGGCGCAGCATCGGCTCGCGCTGCCAGGCATCCTTCACTTCGGCGTCGTCGCGGTAGCGGCGCGCGTCATCGGCGGTGGTGTGGTCGGACAGGCGGTAGGTCATCAGTTCCAGCACGGTGCCGCCGTCGCCGGCCAGCGCGCGTTCGCGCGCCTGCAGCATGGCGGCCATCACCGCGATCAGATCGTTGCCGTCCACCTGCAGGCAGAACAGGCCACCGGCCAGCCCCTTCTGCGCCAGCGTTTCGGCACCGGTCTGGGCCGAACGCGGGACCGAGATGGCCCAGCCGTTGTTGACGATGCACAGGATCAACGGGAGCTTGTAGGCACCGGCGGAGTTCAGGGCAGCGTAGAAGTCGGTCTTGGAGCTGCCGCCATCGCCGCACACCGCCACCGCGATCTGCTTTTCGTTGTTGAGCTTGAACTTCAGCGCCGCGCCGGCCGCGTGCAGGCACTGGGTGGAAATCGGCACGCAGAACGGGAAGTCCTTGGCCGCGTTGCCGCCGTAGTCGTTGCCACGCTCGTCGCCGCCCCAGTACATCAGCACGTCGTGCGGGCGCACGCCACGCATGAACATCGCGCCGTACTCGCGGTAGGACGGGGCGAACACGTCGTCCTTCTGCATCGCGGCGCCGATGCCCACGTGGGCGGCTTCGTGGCCCAGGCAGGCCGCGTACGTACCCAGCTTGCCGGTGCGCTGCAGCGCGATCGACTTGCCGTCGAACACGCGCACGAACAGCATCTGCTTGAACATCGGCAGCAGCGCGCGTGGATCGCGTAGGGCCTCGGGCAGGTCATCGCGGACGAGCGTGCCGTCCGTGTCCAGGTACTGCAGGTATTCGATCTTGAACTCAGCGGCAACCGTCATTGCGTACTGCACCTTCGACAGGAAGTTACAAATGATATGAATTGCCATGTTAAGGAAGGCGTACGAAAAAGCCGTCCTGCGGCGCAGCAAGTGTCCCGGTGGACAATACGCCCATATACCCCGGAAGGGGCGCGAAATGCCAATGACTGCAACGTATTCAGTTGCCGCAACCAGGCATGAGCGAGCGGCGGCAGGGCAGGGCGGCGCCGTGCCGCGGCGGGCCTGCCCGCGCAGAATCCGGCCCCCGCCCCGGCACCACACGCCGGCGCATGGCCCCCGCCGCCCGGGAGCGCATGCTGTGCGCTACCCTTTGACCCCCTCATTTGGCCCACGCCATGTCCGTCGAGAAGAACCAACGCGACCTCGAAGCCGGTATCCACACCGATCTGCAGGGGCGCCTGACCTACGGCGGCTACCTGCGGCTGGACCAGCTGCTGAGCGCCCAGCAGCCGCTGTCCAACCCGCCGCACCACGATGAGATGCTCTTCATCATCCAGCACCAGACCTCCGAGCTGTGGCTGAAGCTGCTGGCCCACGAACTGCGCGCGGCCATCGGCTTCCTGCAGCGCGACGAGGTCTGGCAGTGCCGCAAGGTGCTGGCGCGCAGCAAGCAGGTGCTGCGCCAGCTGACCGAGCAGTGGTCGGTGCTGGAAACCCTGACCCCGTCCGAGTACATGGGCTTCCGCGACGTGCTGGGCCCGTCTTCGGGCTTCCAGTCGCTGCAGTACCGCTACATCGAGTTCCTGCTGGGCAACAAGAACGCGCAGATGCTGCAGGTGTTCTCGCACGACCCGGCCGGCCAGGCGCAGCTGCAGGAAGTGCTGGACGCGCCCAGCCTGTACGAGGAATTCCTGCGCTACCTGGCCCGCTTCGGCCACCCGGTGCCGGCCGAGTACACCGGCCGCGACTGGCAGCAGCCGCACGTGGCCGACGACGCCCTGCACCCGGTGTTCGAGCGGATCTATCAGAACACCGACCGCTTCTGGCGCGAGTATGCGTTGTGCGAGGACCTGGTGGATCTGGAGACCGCGTTCCAGCTGTGGCGCTTCCGTCACATGCGCACGGTGATGCGGGTGATCGGCTTCAAGCGCGGCACCGGCGGCTCCAGCGGGGTCGGCTTCCTGCGCCAGGCGCTGGAGCTGACCTTCTTCCCGGAGCTGTTCCAGGTGCGCACCACGATCCGCAACGACGACCCGATGCCACCCGACGCCTGAGCCCGCGCCGGGCCCGATCGCCCTATTCATCATGACGCCCGGATGACCACGGGGCTGCCCGCAGCCCCCGCCGTTGCTGCGCTGACGGGTCATCCCCGATGGTTGCAGGTGCAAGTTCAGCGAGCATGCCGCCACCTGCACGGATCGGCGTGTATTTGACGTGAACGCCGTTGGTCTGGGATTCTCCCGCGCTGTTCGCACATCGGACGTGCATGTCTTCCACCGAACCCAGGAATCCCGCATGAGCGTAGACGCCGCCGCGAAATCCGTTCCCGACCCGGCGCTGCCGGATTTCAAGACCACGCTGGGCCACCCGCGCCCGTTGTGGATGCTGTTCATGACCGAATTCTGGGAACGCTTCGCGTTCTATGGCATCCGCTGGGCGCTGGTGCTGTACATCGTGGCGCAGTTCTTCGAGGGCGACTCGGCCGGCCAGGCTGCGGCCAGCCGGACCTACGGTGCCTACCTGGCGCTGGTCTACGCGGCGGCCATTTTCGGCGGCTACGTGGCCGACCGGGTGCTGGGCTACCAACGCTCGATCCTGACCGGTGCGGTGATCATGGCCGCCGGCCTGTTCATGGTCGCCATGCCGAACAAGGAAGTGTTCGAGCTGGGCCTGGCCACGATCATCATCGGCAACGGCCTGTTCAAGCCCAACATCTCCACCATGGTCGGCAAGCTGTACGGCCTGAAGGATGAGCGGCGCGACTCGGGCTTCACCATCTTCTACATGGGCATCAACATCGGCGCGATGATCGCCCCGGTGCTTACCCAGTACCTGGCCGAGCGCGTGTTCGGCACCCAGGCGATGCCGTCCTACAAGATGGTCTTCATCGCCTCGGGCATCGGCATGCTGATCAGCCTGGCGTGGTTCTACGTCGGCCGTGCCGGCCTGAAGGGCATCGGCGCACCGCCGGTGGGCGCCGAAGGGTTCAGCCGCATCATCATGGTGTTCGTGGGCGCCATCGTCGCCATCCCGGTGGCCTACTTCCTGCTGTCCACCGGCGCCACCGCGCTGGCCTGGATCCTGGGCGTGATGTTCATCGCGCTGGGCGTGCTGCTGCTGGTTGAAGGCATCCGCGAGGGCAAGGTCCAGCGCGATCGCGTGATCGCCATGCTGATCATCTTCGTCTTCAACGTGATGTTCTGGATGTTCTTCGAACAGGCCGGCAGTTCGTTCACCTTCCTGGCCGATGAGATCGTCAACCGCCAGCTCGGCGGCTGGACCTTCCCGACCGCGTGGTTCCAGTCGGTCAACTCGGTGGCCATCATCACCCTGGCCCCGATCATTGCCTGGATCTGGATCAAGCTCGGCCGCGCCAACCCGTCGATCCCGCGCAAGTTCGGCCTGGGCCTGCTGTTCAACGGCGCGGCCTTCGCGCTGCTGATGCTGGCCCTGTCGAGCATGGTGGTGGACGGCAAGATCCCGTTCTGGACGCTGTTCATGGTCTACGTCATCCAGTCGGTCGGTGAGCTGTGCCTGTCGCCGATCGGCCTGTCGATGGTGACCAAGCTGGCCCCGGTACGCCTGGTCGGCTTCGGCATGGGCGGCTGGTTCCTGTCCACCGGCATCGGCAACAACCTGTCGGGCATCTTCGCCGGCGTGGTCAGTGGCGAAGGCGGCATGACCGTGGAATCGGCCCTGAAGGGGTATACCTTCGGTTTCTGGGCGTTGATCATCTCCGGTGCGCTGCTGTTCCTGCTCGCCCCGCTGATCAACAAGTTGATGCACGGCGTCAAGTGAGGTCTGCGATGCGCATGAAAGCAGCGGCAATGTCGATGATCGTGGCCGGCCTGCTGGCCGCCTGTTCGCCGTCGTCGACGCCCACCGCTGCGCCTGCGCAGCCGGTGGACACCACCGAGCAGAAGGCGCCGGTCGCCGATCCCAGCGTACCGGTGGCCTCGGGCAATACCCCGGCCGCGGCGGATGTCGCCGCCGTGGCGGCGCTCAACGCGCAGTTCGACCCGGCCCGCGATCCGGTCGCCGACCTGGCCACGGCCAAGGTCGAGGCCCAGCGCGGGGGCAAGCGGATCGTGCTGGACGTGGGCGGGGAGTGGTGCTCGTGGTGCCACCTGATGGATGCCTTCATCGAGGGCGATGCGGAGATCCGCAGCTTCCGCGACGCCAACTTCGTGTGGATGAAGGTCAACTACAGCGAAGACAACGAGAACGCGGCATTCCTGTCGCAGTTCCCGGCAGTGAAGGGCTACCCGCACCTGTTCGTGCTTGATGCCGACGGCACGCTGCTGCATTCGCAGTTCACCGGGGAGCTGGAGGCGGACAAGGGGCAGAAGAAGGGCTACGACCGTGACCGCTTCTTCGCTTTCATGAAGCAATGGGCGCCACCCAAGGCGTCGTGATCGAGAAAAAGCCGCGGATTCCGCGGTTTTTTTTTGCGTTTTTTCAGCCACCTGGCAGATGGCGTGACGCGTCGCATCCCGTTGAAGCCGATCGCTGGTCGGCCCGCCTCGGCGCGCAGGGACCTTCGATGTCCCTGTCGCTCTTGCGCCGCAGATCAGCAGCAGCCGACCAACGGTCGGCTCCACCGGCATGGCGTGTCCGGAAAATCCTGACTATCCATCCGGATCACGATTCGAGATCATCTCACTCATACTTGTGAAAAAAATTCCGTGCTGTTATTCACGGAATGACGCGGCAAAGCGGCAGGTGGGACGGTGGCAACATCGCGGCTGCTAAAGCAATCGCCGCGTCCAGCCGCTATTACCTGTCGTCGGGGTGCCTTTTCACGCACGCCGGTAGGGGAGCGGTGCGCTGGTGATGCAGGCGGGGGAAGGACCGGGTGGCCCGTTCTGGTGCCAGGGTGTTTTTCAATCAGGGATAACAAGGTGCGATCGCAGTCGGGCAGTTGCCTGGCGTGCCGCACTGGCTTGGCTTGCGTGTCGGCAAGCGTATTCAAGGATCAGAACATGGAGCTGCACATGGGAATCGTCGCCGCACAGACTGCCGGGCACGCAGGACGCACGGGTACATCGCGCCGCAGGGCGTGGGCCTGGCTCGCCCCGGCACTCCTGCTGTTCTGGATATTGATGCCGACGGCCCGCGCTGCGTCGTTCAACGAGAGCTTCAGCAGCCCACCCTCGGGGGTGCCGGTCAACACCGGCGGCCCTGGCGTTGCCTCGTTCCAGATGACCCTGGGTGGGGACGTGTTCGTTTTCACTGCTCCCACCAATGCCTTTGTCTGGGAAACCGGCGCTGGCCTGCTGGTCAACAATTCCATCCCCCAACTGACCATCCGGCGTTTGGACAACGCGCCTTTCGTGCTCAATACGCTGGGGTTCAACGGCGATTTCGGGCCAGACTTTCCTGTCACCGTCCGCGTGATGCGCAACGGCTCGGAGGTAACGCAGCAGCTCATAACGCCTTTCTTCTACGGCGTGCAGTCTTACAGCGCCGTGGAGGTGGATGAGATCCGCATGACGGGCAGCGACCTGCTCGGCGTGACCTTCAACGGCTTCGCGGGCAACAGCCAGGCCACAGCTGCCGCGCCGACAGTGACTTCGGTGTCGCCGACGGCGGGCCCGCCCGGTGGCGGTAACACGCTGTTGATCACCGGTACCGGCTTCACCGGTGCTACGGCGGTCACCTTTGGTGGCCAGGCCGCACTTGGCTACGCGGTCGATAGTGCTACCCAGATCCGAGCTGAAGCGCCCGCCGGATCCGGCACGGTCAACGTGCGGGTGACCACCGCCGGTGGCACCAGTGCAACCAGCGCAGCCAATCAGTACAGCTACGCTGCTGCGCCCGTGATCACGGCGGTCTCGCCGACGTCCGGCCCAGGCGCGGGCGGTACGACCGTCATCCTCACCGGCAGTAACTTCAGTGGTGCCACGGCAGTGACCTTCGGCGCCAACGCAGCAACCGGTTACACGGTCAACAGCGCCACCCAGATCACCGCGACCGCACCGGCCGGCACCGGCACGGTGGACATCCGCGTGACCACAGCGGGCGGCACCAGCGCGACCAGCGCCGCCGATCAGTTCACCTACGTCAGCGCGCCGACAGTGACCTCGGTGTCGCCGACAGCCGGCCCGCCCGGTGGCGGTAACACGTTGTTGATCACCGGTACCGGCTTCACCGGCGCTACGGCGGTCACCTTTGGTGGCCAGGCCGCACTTGGCTACGCGGTCGATAGTGCTACCCAGATCCGAGCCGAAGCCCCCGCCGGATCCGGCACGGTCAACGTGCGGGTGACCACCGCCGGTGGCACCAGTGCAACCAGCGCAGCCAATCAGTACAGCTACGCTGCTGCGCCCGTGATCACGGCGGTCTCGCCGACGTCCGGCCCAGGCGCGGGCGGTACGACCGTCATCCTCACCGGCAGTAACTTCAGTGGTGCCACGGCAGTGACCTTCGGCGCCAACGCAGCAACCGGTTACACGGTCAACAGCGCCACCCAGATCACCGCGACCGCACCGGCCGGCACCGGTACGGTGGACATCCGCGTGACCACGGTTGGCGGCACCAGCGCGACCAGCGCCGCCGATCAGTTCACCTATGTCAGCGCGCCGACAGTGACCTCTGTGTCGCCGACAGCCGGCCCGCCCGGTGGCGGTAACACGTTGTTGATCACCGGTACCGGCTTCACCGGCGCTACGGCGGTCACCTTTGGTGGCCAGGCCGCACTTGGCTACGCGGTCGATAGTGCTACCCAGATCCGAGCCGAAGCCCCCGCCGGATCCGGCACGGTCAACGTGCGGGTGACCACCGCCGGTGGCACCAGTGCGACCGGTGCAGCCAATCAGTACAGCTACGCTGCTGCGCCCGTGATCACGGCGGTCTCGCCGACCTCCGGCCCAGGCGCAGGCGGTACGACCGTCATCCTCACCGGCAGCAACTTCAGTGGTGCCACGGCAGTGACCTTCGGCGCCAACGCAGCAGCCGGTTACACGGTCAACAGCGCCACCCAGATCACCGCGACCGCACCGGCCGGCACCGGCACGGTGGACATCCGCGTGACCACAGCGGGCGGCACCAGCGCGACCAGCGCCGCCGATCAGTTCACCTACGTCAGCGCGCCGACAGTGACCTCGGTGTCGCCGACAGCCGGCCCGCCCGGTGGCGGTAACACGTTGTTGATCACCGGTACCGGCTTCACCGGCGCCACGGCGGTCACCTTTGGTGGCCAGGCCGCACTTGGCTACGCGGTCGATAGTGCTACCCAGATCCGAGCTGAAGCGCCCGCCGGATCCGGCACGGTCAACGTGCGGGTGACCACCTCCGGTGGCACCAGTGCAACCAGCGCAGCCAATCAGTACAGCTACGCCGCTGCGCCCGTGATCACGGCGGTCTCGCCGACGTCCGGGCCAGGCGCAGGCGGTACGACCGTCACCCTCACCGGCAGCAACTTCAGTGGTGCCACGGCAGTGACCTTCGGCGCCAACGCAGCGACCGGTTACACGGTCAACAGCACCACCCAGATCACCGCGACCGCACCGGCCGGCACCGGCACGGTGGACATCCGCGTGACCACAGTGGGCGGCATCAGTGCGACCAGCGCCGCCGATCAGTTCACCTACGTGGCCGCGCCGACAGTGACCTCCTTGTCCCCTGCGATCGGCCCGACCGCCGGTGGTACTACCGTCGTCATTACCGGCGTCAACCTGGCTGGCACAACGGCGGTAGTGTTCGGTACCACCCCGGCAAGCGCCTTTATCGTCAACAGCAGCACCCAGATCACCGCCAGTGCGCCGGCCAATGCGGCCGGTACGTTGAACGTGCGCGTGGTCACCGCCGGTGGCGTCAGCGCTGACGGGGTGGGGAGTGAGTACCGTTACGTGTCAGCACCGGTGGCCAGCAGCTTCACCTACCCCAGCGAAGTGCCCTACAACGCGGGCGGCAACCTGCCGCTGGCGTTCAACCTGGCCAGCCAGGCAAGCAATTCGCCCACCGCTTTCGCAGTGACCTCGGCCACCACCACGCTGGGCGGCTCGGTCAGCATCGACGCTGTCGGCCAGGTCAGCTACGTGGCACCGGTCGGCCGCCGCGCGGTGAATGACAGCTTCCAGTACACCGCCAGCAACGGCGGTGGCACCTCGGCGCCGGCAACGGTCACCCTGGCGCTGGGCAACCCGACGCTGACCGCAGCCCTGACCGGCAACGGCGTGCACGGTGTTGCGCTCTCGGTAGCGGCGATCAGCGTCAGCGGCGGTCGTGCGCCATACACCTGTGCGGCGATGCCCGTCTCCGGCACGCTGCCGGCAGGTGTGCAGCTCAACGCGGATTGCTCGCTCAGCGGCACCCCCACCCAGAGTGGCAGCTTCACCTTTGCCGCCGAGATCACCGACAGCTCGAGCGCGGCCTTCACCGCCGCCAGCAGCCCGCTCACGCTTGCCATCAGTGCCTCGGTACCGAGCGCCCCGAGCATCGGCACTGCCACGTTCTCCGGCACCGGTGCGGTCACGGTCACCTTCAGCGCCCCCGTCAGCGATGGGGGTGCCGCGATCACTCAGTACACCGTGACCGCGCACCCGGGTGGCGCCTACGTCACCGGTAGCGGCTCGCCGCTGACGGTAACAGGCCTCACCGCCGGCACCGGGTACACCTTTACCGTCACTGCCACCAATGCGGCCGGTACCAGCGTGGGCTCGGCGCCGTCCAATACAGCCACGCCGATCGCGGCGCTGGTGGCGGGCCCTGTCAACGCCACGATACCCTACGGTGCATCGGCCACGCCGATCGCACTGGTCATCAACGGCGTGCCAGCCACAGTCGCGGTGGTCGACGCGCCTGCCCACGGCACCGCCGTGATCAGCGGCAACGGCATCCAGTACACGCCCCATCCGGGGTATGCCGGTGCTGACCGCTTCAGCTACCGCGCAAGCGATGCGTTCAGTACGTCCGCGCCGGCCGACGTGAGCATCACCGTGGCCCCGCCGACCGTTGCGCTGACGCAGGCGACGCTGGCCGAAGGCAGTACCAGTGCCGCCTACAGCCAGACGCTGCAGGCCACCGGGGGAGCCGAGCCTTATACCTTCGCAGTAACTGCCGGCGCGCTGCCGGCCGGCATTGCGCTGCAGAGCGACGGCACGTTGTCCGGCCGGGCCACGGTTGCTGGCACGTTTGCCTTCGCCGTGACCGTCACCGACAGCAGTACCGGCGAAGGCCCGTTTACGGCCAACCGCAGCTACAGCCTTGTCATCGCCGCGCCGTCGGTAGTGCTGGATCTGCCCACGCTGCCCGATGCCGACGGTGCCCAGTCCTACACCCAGCAGCTGACCGCCAGCGGCGGTACCGCGCCGTATCGTTTCGCACTGCGTGCAGGGCGCCTGCCGACGGGCCTGGCGTTGTCCGAGTCCGGTGCAGTATCCGGCGAGCCGACCGAAGCGGGCACGTTCGCCTTCGAGGTGCAGGTGACCGATGCCAACGGCTTCGGCGGCAACCGTGCTTACACATTCGTGGTCCAGTCCGCGGCCCAGGCCATCGCGGCCTTTGTTGCTACCCCTGACGCCCCGGTGTATCGCCCGGGCGGCACGTTCACCGTGTCCGCCAGCGGCGGTGCGTCCGGCCAGCCGGTACTGTTTGCCAGCGCCAGCCCGTCGGTGTGCAGCGTGCAGGGTGGCACGGTCACCATGCTGGCCGCCGGCACCTGTGCGCTGACCGCCGATCAGGCCGGCAACGGCCTGTATGCCGCAGCCCCGCAGCGACGCATGGACGTGGTGATCGCGGCGGCCACGCCGGTGATCACCTGGGTGGAGAACCTGTCCAAGGTGTACGGTGAGGACGCGTTCGAGCTGCAGGCACCGCAGAGCAACAGCCCGGGCGCGTTCACCTTCACCAGCTCCAACACCGCGGTGGCTACGGTGAACGGGCGTACGGTAACGCTGCAGGGCGAGGGCACCACCACAATCACCGCGGCCCAGGCCGCGAGCGCCGGCTATGCTGCCGCGAGCGTGCAGGTGAAGTTGGTGGTCGCCGGTCGTCCCGACCCGACCCAGGACCCGCAGGTGGTCAGCAGCCTGCAGGCGCAGGTGGACGCCACCGTGCGCTTTGCCCAGGTGCAGCAGGCCAACGTCCGTGATCGCCTGCGTCAGGTCCGCACCGGTACCAATGCGTCCAGCATGAACGTAGTGCTGGCCTATGCCGGCGGCAACGGCCAGCAGGGCCTGTCGGTGCCGGTAGGCAATGGTCTGCTCGACGCGCCGGCGCTGCCGCAGGGCTGGGGGACGTGGGCGGCCGGTACGCTGAGCTTTGGCAGTGTCGGTCGGGGCCGCACCAGTGCCGACTTCAACACCGGTGGCATCACCGTCGGCGCCGATCGTGCGCTGGGCGAGAACGTGCTGCTGGGCGTGGCCGGCAGCTGGGGTCGCCAGGACACCTCGTTCGATGGCAGCCCGTCAACGACCGACGCTGATCAGCGCTCGCTGGCCCTCTACGGTCTGTGGCGCAGTGGCGAGCATGTCTTCATCGATGCAATGCTGGCAGCCGGCAAGCTGGACTTCAGCATGACCCGCTGGAGTGAGCTGGCTGCGGCATCGGCGCGCAGCAGTCGTGCCGGCGATCAGCTGTTCGGCTCGCTTACCTTTGGTTACGAACACCGCACCGCCACCGGGGCCACGTTTACCACCTACGGGCGCTATGACGGACACAAGGCCGAGCTGGATCCGTACCGCGAGCACGGTCTGGGGGTGTACGACCTGAGCTACGGGCGTCAGGACGTGGAGAGCAGCGTGGTGGCGCTGGGTCTGGAAGGAACGCATGCATTCAAGTCCGACCGGGTGACCTGGCGTCCGCACTGGAGCGTGGAGTACCGCACCGCGCTGGATGATCGCAGCGACGTGGCGATGAACTACGTCCAGCGTCCTGTCGCGCGCGATTACCTGCTGGCCATGCACAGCTACAACGACGATACCCTGTCCGTCGGTGCCGGCGTGGACCTGCAGTGGGACAGCGGATGGATGTTCTCGCTGCTGATCGGCCACGATCAGGGGCGCAACACGCTGAGCAGCAACAGCATCGGGCTGCAGGTGCGCTATGGGAGCCGCAGCAGCGCGCCCACCGTGCGCTCGCGCCCGCAGGGCAACGACCTGTTGGGTGCGGCACAGGCGCAGCCGGGGTGTGCCGACACGCCCGCCGGTTGTGTGTCTGCCACAGTGCCGCGCGAAGGGATGACCGGGGCGCGATGACCGGCGCCCAATGACGGCCGATCCACGGTCGCACGGTGGTTGGTTGAACAAGAGCGCCTCGATTCCATCAGGAATCGAGGCGCTTCTTTCTGCTCAATTTCTGCGTTGGCCTGCCGTTACCTCCAAGGACCTCATGCCGCGCGTGTTTCGTGGCGCACACCAACGGACGGATACGCATGCAGCCGGGCACCAGCGACAGCACTTCGGACACCAGCCTTGATGTCACCGGCGGGGTAAGCCTGCCCCCGGTGGACGTGCTGCTGGACGACCACGGCACGTTGGACGGCGGCGATGCGTCCGACGATACGCCGACCCCCGGCGCCATCCGTTACCGGCTGCCGCTGGTCGCGGTGCCCGACAACGTGATGCTCAAGGCCGCGGTGCAGAAGCTGGTCGAGCAGAAGGCGCAGCTGGACCTGCTTGCGCGCAACCCGGCGTTGGCCGGGCTGCTGCCGCCGGAATGGCAAGGCAGCGGCTTGCGCGCGCTGGATCTGCAGAGCTTCGTGCTGTCGGTGCTGCCGTTCCTGCAGAACGCGGCCAAGGCCGAGACCGCTCCGGCGCGCCTGCCGCTCAAGCACGTGCTGGGCGACACTGGCCGCTGGGACCGCGACGACGTGGACGAGCCCAAGTCGCTGGCCTTCTTCCTGGCCAGCGACGACCGCGCCAGTGCCGGGGTGAAGGATCCGGCCGAGGCTTACCTGGTGGGCGCGTTGGGCCTGGCCTGGGCGCACGAAGGCCGCACCCGCCCCGGCTTCCTGCGCCAGATGGGCTACGACAGCATGGCCGCGCGGGTGAGCATGCTGCCGTACCCCGAGCCGGGCCAGCTGGCGCTGTACGCGGTGGTGGCCCATGGCGTGAGCCAGCTGTGGTGCGTGCTCGACCGGCGCAAGGTGCGCCCGCTGCTGGCGCCCTGGATCAGTGTGCCGTTGTTGACTGCCTACGGGGTCACCGCTCCGATGACCTGGCCGACCTCGTTCCCACCGGTGGAAGAGGTGGCGCAGATGCTGGCCGTGGCGCGCACCGGCAAGGGGCCGGTGGAAGTGGACCTGACCAAGGTGGCGGCCAAGGTCAAACAGGACGCGTCGGCCGAAACCTGGATGCCGGTGAGCCTGCTCCAGGTAGGCACCTGGGCGCCGCGCTGGAGCTATTTCATGGCCACCTTCATCGGCCTGCCCTCGGCATTGCTGGTACTGGCCGCGCTGGCGCTGCCAAGTGCGGTGGAAGCGCCGGTGGTGGCCGCCTCGCTCGCCTTCGCTGGCGGCGCCATAGGCGCGCTGGCCGCGCCGTGGGTGCATGCGCGACGCAAGCATCTGAGCTGACGCGCAACGACCAACGGTCGTTGCCTACCGGAACCCCCAAGGTACCCACCGTTGGCGGGTACGCCGCTCTCAGCCCTGATCCATCTTCTGCAGGCCTTCCCCGGCCAGGCGCAGGATCAGCGTCTCCAGCATCTGCTCCTCCTCCTCGCTCAGCACGGACATCAGCTTGCGGGTGATCTCGATCACCAGCGGGGCGATGGTCTCGTACACCTCGAAGCCGGCCGCCGACAGCGCCAGCACCGAGCGGCGCCGGTCGTCGCCGTGGGTTTCACGCTTGATGAAGCCCCGCTCGAGCAGTCTGGCCACGGCGCGGCTGACGGCCACCTTGTCCATCGCGGTGCGGTCGGACACTTCGCTGGCCGACGAGCCCGGATACAGCGCCAGGATCGTGATGACCCGCCATTCCGGGATCGCCAGACCATAGCGGTCCCCATACAGCTTGGCGATATTGCCGCTGACCCGGTTGGACAGCACGCTCAGCCGGTATGGCAGGAACTGTTCCAGGTCGAGCAGGGCGTGCGAGGCACGGATGCTGTGGCTGCTGGGATCGGGTGGGTTCATGCTGCGGTGCACCTTGATGGTGGTTTCATGTGAAACTATAAACCTTAGTTCCGGACACCGCATTCTCGCGGGTCTGCCCGCCTCCCGCACCTGGTTTTTTCCGATGCGGACTTTGCTTTGGAGCCACATCATGACCAGCCAACTGAGCACCGCGTCCCACGCACCCGATCCGGGCATGCAGGTCACCACCTTCGAAAACCCGATGGGCATCGACGGATTCGAGTTCGTCGAGTTCGCCGCCCCGGCCGGCCGCAGCGCCGAACTGCACGCCTACTTCCGCAAGATGGGCTTCACCGCCGTGCTGCGCCACAAGCGCCGCGCCATCACCGTGTACCGCCAGGGCGACGTCAACTTCCTGGTCAACGAAGAACCCGATTCGTTCGCCTCGGACTTCGCGGAAAAGCACGGCCCGTGCGCCTGTGGTTTCGCCATCCGCTTCCAGAAGCCGGGTGACGAAGTGTTCCAGATGGCGCTGGGCAACGGTGCCGAGCCGGTCGACTTCAAGCCCGAGTCCAAGGCCGTGCCGGCCCCGGTGATCAAGGGCATAGGCGACTGCATGCTGTACCTGGTGGACCGCTATGGCGCCAACGGCAGCATGTTCGATGCCGACTACGCGCCCATCGAAGGCGTCAACCAGCGCCCGACCGGGTTCGGCCTGACCTTCATCGACCACCTGACCCACAACCTGTACTTCGGCAACATGCAGCAGTGGTCGGACTACTACGAGCGCCTGTTCAACTTCCGCGAGATCCGCTACTTCGACATCAAGGGCCTCAAGACCGGCCTGGTGTCCAAGGCGATGACCGCCCCGGACGGCATCGTGCGCATCCCGCTCAACGAATCGTCCGATCCAAAGAGCCAGATCAACGAGTACCTGGACGCCTACAAGGGCGAGGGCATCCAGCACATCGCCTGCTTCACCAACGACATCTATGCGACCGTCGAGGCGATGCGTGAGCAGGGCGTGGAGTTCCTGGATACCCCGGACACCTACTTCGACGTGATCGACATGCGCGTGCCCGGCCACGGCGAAGACGTGGCGCGCCTGGCCAGGAACAAGATCCTGATCGACGCCGATCCGGAAACCAAGCAGCGCAAGCTGCTGCAGATCTTCACCACCAACTGCATTGGTCCGATCTTCTTCGAGATCATCCAGCGCAAGGGCAACGAAGGCTTCGGCGAAGGCAACTTCACCGCGCTGTTCGAGAGCATCGAACGCGACCAGATGAAGCGCGGCGTGCTGTAACGTAACCCGGCAAAGGTCCGGCGCGGCTACCGCAACGCCGGACTCATCCGTACCGCCGGGCTGCTGCAGGGCCGGGCATGCCCGTAGAGCCGGGCTCTGCCCGGCTGCTCCAACGCACCACCCATTGCACACCTCCCAGGCTCCGCCAGGACACGCACAGATGACCACCTCCCTCACCGCCCGCGGTTACCAGACCGGCTTCGGCAACGAGTTCGCCACCGAGGCCGTCCCCGGCGCGCTGCCGGTAGGCCGCAATTCGCCGCAGCGGGTTGCGCATGGTCTGTATGCCGAACAGTTGTCGGGCACCGCGTTCACCGCACCGCGCGGCAGCAACCGGCGCAGCTGGCTGTACCGCATCCGCCCGGCGGTGGCGCACGGGGAGTTCACTGCCTACGCGCAGCCGCACCTGCACGGCGACTTCGCCGCGGGGGCGGTGTCGCCCAACCAGCTGCGCTGGGACCCGCTGCCGCTGCCCGGCACCCCCACCGATTTCATCGATGGCCTGTACACCATGGGCGGCAACGGCGCGCCTGACGCGCACCATGGCGTGGGCATCCACCTGTACGCGGCCAATGCCGACATGCAGGGCCGCTACTTCTACAACGCCGACGGCGAGCTGCTGATCGTGCCGCAGCTGGGCGGCCTGCGCCTGCTCACCGAGCTGGGCGTGATCGAGATCGAGCCGCAGCAGGTGGCGGTGATCCCGCGCGGCGTGCGCTTCCGGGTCGAGCTGCCCGACGGCCAGGCACGCGGCTATATCTGCGAGAACTTCGGCGCCCTGCTGAAACTGCCCGACCTGGGGCCGATCGGCTCCAACGGCCTGGCCAACCCGCGCGATTTCGAGACACCGCAGGCCGCCTTCGAAAACATCGAGGGTGACTTCGAATTGATCGCCAAGTTCGGTGGCCAGCTGTGGCGCGCGCCCATCGGCCACTCGCCGCTGGACGTGGTCGCCTGGCACGGCAATTACGCGCCGTACCGCTACGACCTGCGCCGCTTCAACACCATCGGCTCGATCAGCCACGACCATCCGGATCCGTCGATCTTCCTGGTGCTGCATTCGCCCAGTGATACGCCGGGCACCAGCAACATGGACTTCGCCATCTTCCCGCCACGCTGGCTGGTGGCGCAGGACACGTTCCGGCCGCCGTGGTTCCACCGCAACATCGCCAGCGAGTTCATGGGCCTCATCCACGGTGCCTACGACGCCAAGGCGGCCGGCTTCGTGCCCGGTGGCGCCTCGCTGCACAATTGCATGAGCGGGCACGGCCCGGATGCGGCCACGTTCGACAAGGCCTCGGCGGCTGACCTGAGCAAGCCGGACGTGATCAAGGACACCATGGCCTTCATGTTCGAAACCCGCGGGGTGATCCGCCCGACCGTGCAGGCCATGGACGCCACGCACCGTCAGCGCGATTACCAGCAGTGCTGGCAGGGCTTGAACGCGAACTTCATCGCGTGAGCGCGGCCCTTCCGCACGCGTCACTGAGTCTGTTGCACGAGGCGGCCATCTCGTTGCGGCTGCCCGACAGATCGCGTTTCGTTGGCGAGCATATCGAGGGGCTGCACCTGCGCGGTGCGACCCTGGGCCAGCCGCTGTTCGAGCGCTGCACACTGCAACGTAGCGTCTTGGAGGGCTGCGATATGTCCGGGGTGCGCTTCTTCGCGCGCACGGTGGTGGACGCCTGCCAGTTCACCCGTGTCGACTTTCGCGCCAGCGGCCTCAATGACACCGTGTTTCGCGACTGCGTCTTCGACACCTGCGATTTCCGCCAGGGCCGTTTCGATGCCTGCGTGCTCGACGGCTGCACCTTCATCAACTGCCGGATCGTCGACACCGGCATGCCGGCACACGCCACCACCGGCTGCCTGTTCGAGGGCGTGCTGAAGGACGTGAGGTTTGTTGGCGCCGGCGCACCGGCCTTGCTGGAGGCGGACTTCAGCGCCTGCGTTCTGGACTACGTGTCCTTCGAGAACTGCCGGCTGGATAAGGTCATTCCGCCGCTCGATCCGCGCCATGTTTTCCTGCCGGACATCGCCGCGCGTGCGCGCCGGGCGTTGGAGGCGTTGTCTGCGGCACCGGCCGATGCCGCCACCAAGGTGCTCACGCGCCGCCTTCGCCGCTACGCGCAGATGCAGGGCGACATCCTGAATCTGGACAACCTGCGCCATGTGGAAGAGCCGGCGGTTGCAGAAGCGTTGATTGCGGCACTGGTAGGGGACTGATCACGCCCTGCAGGCGAAGCATCGGCGGCGGACACCAGTGCGTCAAACCGCGATCCTCTGGAACCGGTCGACCTGCTCCTTCGGCAGCACCTCCAGCAGGCGCTGGCGGACCCGCTCGGCATAGCCGGGCGAGGTGAGCGCGGGCAGCGCATCCAGCGCGGTATGCAGGTTGGCGATCACCGCCTCGTCGCTGCGTGCCTGCTGCAGCGCATGCAGCAGTGCGGCCGCGTGGGGGTGCCGTTGCAGTTCCAGGATGCCCAGCAGGTAAATGCGCGCGGCCAGCAGCGAGCGCCGGCGCTCGGTCGGCACTGCGGCGGGTGCGGCAATCGTCGGCACGGGCTCAGGCGCAGGCCGCGCCGGGGGATCGGCTGCCGCGTTGGACACCAGGTACCCGGCCTGGATCAGCTGGATCACCATCGCTGACGCTTCCGGCCCGATCATGGCGGTGAGCTGCGGCAGGTCGCGTTGGCCATCGCACAGGATCAGCAGGCGACGCTGGCGCATGTCCAGGGGCGCACGGTGGGCCTGCAGGGCGGTGCGGGCGAGGTCGGTCTTGCGCGGTTGCATGGGCGTGGGGTCGATGCGGTGCAGGCCGAGCCTGAACGCGGCAGGTGAAACCGCGATGACAATCACGTTCCTGCATGCAGCCAGTGCACAACGTTCGCGCTAGGCTGCCGACCACCGACTGGAGGACGTGCATATGAAGCAGCTGGGAAGTGTTCTGGCATTGGGCATTGCATTGGCACTGAGCGGCTGCGACCGCCCCCCTGAAACCCCGTCGAAGGACGCCGAGGCGGCCGTGCCGACGCCGGTCGATACAGCGCCGGCTTCGCCCGCCGCGCCGGCTGCAGCGCCCGCAGCACAGGACCCGGCCGCCGCCACCGGCCCGGCGCGGCTGGATGGCTATGGCCCGCTGACCCTGGGCAGCACCCTGGACGAGGTGCGCGCCGCCTGGAAGGCGCCGCTGCAGGGCGAAGTGCCGGACGACTATTGCCATGCACTGCGCCCGGAGGGCGCGCAGGCCCAGGATGTGATCCTGATGATCGAAGGCAAGCGTCTGGTCCGCTACGACGTGCGCAACGACCGCATCACCGCGCCCGGCGGCGGCAAGGTCGGCATGTCGCTGGGCCAGCTGCAGACGCTGTACCCCGACCGCGGCGATCTCACCCCGCACAAATACGATGAAAAGGGCCATAACCTGCGCGTGCGGCCGGCCACCGAGGGCGGGGCACTGATCAACTTCGAGATCAACGGCGACGGGAATGTCAGCGCCTGGCGGGTCGGCCAGACGCCGCAGGTGGACTACGTCGAAGGCTGCTCGTAAGCCTGCTGCGGCGCGCGCCGTGGTCAGGCCGCGCCGCTTCCGCCGAGGGGCGCCCGATTCCTCACCCCCTGCGTGCGGTCTGGCTCTAGAATCGGGCCATTGATGCCTGGGGAATGCCGATGATTGCTGCCACCGCTTGGTTCCTGCTGGGATTGCTGCTGCTGGCACTGGGCGGCGATTCCATCGTCAAGGCGGCCTCCGGCCTGGCCCAGCGCTTCGGCGCCTCGCCGTTCATGGCCGGGCTGCTGCTGGTGGCCTTCGGCACCTCGCTGCCGGAACTGGTGGTCAACGCGCGTGCGTTCGTGGTGGGAGCCGAAGAGCTCGCGCTGGGTAACGCGGTGGGCAGCAATATCGTCAACGTCGGCCTGACCCTGGGCCTGGCCGCGCTGGCGGCCCCGCTGCTGGTGCGCGCACGGCTGCTGTCGCCGCTGCTGGTGCTGGTGGCGGTGGCGAGCCTGGCGCTGATCGTGTTCGGCCTGGACGGCGTGGTGACGCGCTGGGAGGGCGGCCTGCTGCTGCTCGGTTTCGTGGCGTCGCTGGTGTTCGTGCTGCGCCGCGCGCGGCTGGAATCGGAGCCCGTGCGCGAGGCCATCGCCGGCTATGCGATGACCCGTACCGGCCTGTTCCTCAACGTCCTGCGGGTGGTCTTCGCGGGGCTGTGCCTGTACTACGGCGCGCGCTGGATCGTGCAGGCCGCGCCGGTGTTCGGCGCGGGGCTGGGCTGGTCGCCGTTGCTGGTGGGCCTGTTGCCGGTGGCCATTGGCACCGCGCTGCCCGAGGTGGCGGCGGCGGTCGCTGCGGCACGGCGCGGGCAGGGCGACATGGTGCTGGGCCATGTGATCGGCTCGAGCCTGTTCAACCTGCTGGTGGTGGTGGGCGGCATGGCCGCGCTGCGCCCGCTGGTGGTACCGGCGTCGTTCGTGCGCCTGGAGCTGCCGGCGGCGATCGCGTTCGTGCTGGTGCTGTACCCGATGCTGCGTGGCGACCTGACCATCAGCCGCCGCGAAGGCGGCGTGCTGCTGGTGGCGTTCCTGGGGTGGGTGGCATTGGAGCTGGCGCTGGTCTGGGGCGGCTGAGAGGCCGCGTCGGCGGCGCCGCGCCCTGGCGGTAGAGCCGACCGTTGGTCGGCTGCTCCAATCCACGCCCGGTAGAGCCGACCGTTGGTCGGCAGCGCGCATCGTGCCGAAGAGCAGCCGACCAACGGTCGGCTCTACCGGGTCTGTTCGCCTTCCGGGCGCGGCGGCGGCAGCTGTTCTTCCTTGGCGGTTTCATGGCCGGGCAGGCTAGGGCGCTTTTCCATCATCAGCGACAACGCGGCCTTGGCCATCATGTGCGCGCTGATCGGCGCGGTGATGAACAGGAACACGGTGATCAGCAGCTCGCGCGGCTGCGGGTCCTGGCCCAGGAAGATGTGGTAGCACACCGACCCCACCAGCACGCAGCCCACGCCCAGCGTGCTGGCCTTGGTGGGAGCGTGCAGGCGCTTGAAGAAGGTCGACAGCTTCACCAGCCCCAGCGCGCCCACCAGGATAAAGAAGCAGCCGAACAGCAGCAGGATCGACAGCACGATCTGGATGAAGGTGATCATTCCACGATGTCCCGGCGCAGCACGAACTTGCTCAGCACCACCGTGCTGCCAAAGCCGAGCATGGCGATGATCAGCGCCGCCTCGAAGTACACCGCCGAATTGAGGTACATGCCAAACAGCATCAGCTCGGCGATGGCCGTCACCGACAGCGTGTCCAGTGCCAGGATGCGGTCGGGCACGGTGGGGCCGCGCAGCAGGCGCCAGGTGGCCAGCAGCATGGCCAGCCCGACCACGTGCATGCACACCACCATGGTGGTCTGGATGAAGGTGTAACCGGTCATGGGAAGATCTCCATCAGCGGGGCTTCGTAGCGGTGCTTGATCTGCCGGATCAGTTCGTCCGGGTCGTCCAGGTGCAGCACGTGCACCAGCAGGTGGCGGCGGTCATCGGACAACGCGGCCGATACCGTGCCCGGGGTCAGCGTGATCATGCTGGTGAGCGCGGCGATGCCGTGGATGTTGGCGATGTCCAGCGGCAACCAGATGAAGCCGGGGTGGATGCGGCGTTCCGGGCCCAGCACCTGGATCGCCACGCGGATGTTGGACACCAGGATGTCCCACAGGGTCACGCACAGCAGCTTGGGGACCGGCCGGAGTGAGCCGATGCGGGCAAACTCGCGGTCCAGGCGCGCGGCGAACAGCGGCACCACCAAACCCAGCAGCATGCCCAGCACGAACTGGCCGAGGGTGAAGCTGTCGGACATCAGCAGCCAGAACGCCACCACCATCACGCTCAGCGACGGCGAGGGAATCAGGCGCTTGTACAGCGAGGGTTTGCGCGTCATGGCTGGCGGATCTCCGGCGTGGTGGCGCGCAGCTCGCCCACATACTCGGCGGGGTGCAGCAGCTGGGTGGCCATCGCATCGGTGTGCTGCATCAGCGGGCCGGCGAACAGGCTCATGGCGATGCCATACACCAGCAGCAGCGCGGCGGCGAACAGTTCCACCGTGCGGGTGGGGGCCTTGCGCGGCGGTGGCACGCCGTCTTCCTGCACCGGTACGCGCCAGAACAGACGGATGCCGGCGCGGGTGATGCCTACGATCACCATCAGGCTGCTGCCCAGCACGGCGGTCCAGACCACGGCGGTGTACTGCGCGGGCATGCCGGCCAGCAAGGCGGCCTTGGCCAGGAAGCCGGACAGCGGCGGCAGACCGGCCACGGCCACGGCACCGATCAGGAACAGCACCGCCGGGGTCTGCTTGCCGGGCATCGGCGCGATGATTTCCTTCCTGTCACTGGCGCCGCCGCGGCGGCGGCGGATCAGGTCGGCAATCAGGAACAGCGCGGCCGCCACGAACGTACTGTGTGGCAGGTAGTACAGGCCGGCGGAGAGCACCTCGGGCGTGCGCACGGAGAAGGCGATGAACAGCGTTGCCGCCGACACCACCACCAGGTAGGAGATCATCACCCGCAACCGCGCTGCGGCCAGCACGCCCAGCCCACCCAGCACCAGCGTGGCCACGCCCGCCCACAGCAGCCAGTCGCTGCCGTACCCGGCCATCGGGCCCGCACCCTCGCCGAACCACAGCGAACTGACCCGCAGCACCGCGTACAGGCCCACCTTGGTCATGATCGCAAACAGCGCAGCCACCGCCGCCGGGGCACGCGCATAGGCTTCGGGCAGCCACAGGTACAGCGGCATCAGCGCGGCCTTGCTGCAGAACACCAGCAGCAACAACCCCATGGTGGCCTTGACCAGCACCAGGTGCGTGGCCGGTACCTCGGCGATGCGCTGGGACAGTTCGGCCATGTTGAGCGAGCCCAGCGAGGCGTACAGCAGGCCAAGGGCGATCAGGAACAGGGTCGAGGCGGTGACGTTGAACACCACGTAGTGCAGGCCGATGCGCATGCGCAGGCCGCGGCCGCCGCTGAGCAGCAGGCCGTAGGAGGCGATCAGCATCACCTCGAAGAACACGAACAGGTTGAAGATGTCGCCGGTAAGGAAGGCGCCGTTGAGGCCCACCAGCTGGAACTGGAACAGCGCATGGAAGTGCGGCGCGCGCCGGTCCCAGCCCGAGCACGCATGCAGCAGGCACGGGATGGCCAGCAGCAGCGTGGTCACCAGCATCCAGGCCGACAGCCGGTCGGCCACCAGCGCGATGCCCAGCCGCGAGGGCCAGTCGCCGAGCAGGTACACCGCGATGCTGCCATCGGCGGTCTGCGCGAACAGCAGCGCCACCGCCGCGGCCAGAGCGGCCAGCGTGGTCCACGCCACCGTACGCTGCACCTTGGGGCCATAACGACGGTGTTCGACGAACAACGAGCAGGCCGCACCGAACAGCGGGATCAGGATGGGCAGGATCACCGCATGGTTCATGCGCTGCCCTCCCGCCCTGGCGTGGTATCGGCCGGCGCGGTGTCCTGGGCTTCCTCATGCGCGTCGACGTGGTCGCTGTGGTTGTCGCTGCGGCTGCGCATGGCCAGCACGATGCTTACCGCGGTCATCGCAAAGGCAATCACGATCGCGGTCAGCACCAGCGCCTGCGGCAGCGGGTCGGTGTAGTTGCCGAGATCGCTGTCGATGCCCTCGCGCAGCACCGGCGCCTTGCCCGTCACCAGCCGACCGCCGGCGAAGATCAGCAGATTGGTGGCGTAGGACAGGAAAGTCATGCCCAGGATGACGTCGAAGGTGCGCGCGCGCAGCAGCAGGTAGATGCCGATCGCGCCGAGTACGCCGATGGCGCTTGCCAGGGCCAGTTCCATCAGTGCATCTCCCCTGTTTTTGCCGAACGACGGTTGGGATCGATCTCGCCCTTGCGGGCATTGCGCGTACGCGACGGCTTGATGGTGCCCATCATCGACAGGATCAGCATCGCCCCGCCGAACACCACCAGGTACACGCCGGTATCGAAGCCGATGGCACTGGCCAGCGGGACCTCGCCGATGAGCGGGATGTGCAGGTCCAGGTGGCCGCTGGTCAGGAACGGCACCCCGAACAGCATCGACGCACTGCCGCTGACGATGGCGATCAGCAGGCCGGCACCGATGCAGCGGATGTAGTCGAAACCGAAGCGCGACTCCACCGAGGTAGTGCCCTGGATCACGTACTGGATCAGCAGCGGCACCGCCAGCACCAGGCCGGCGATGAAGCCGCCGCCGGGGGCGTTGTGGCCGCGCAGGAACAGGAAGATCGACACGGTGAGCGTCAGCGGGAACATGATCTGCGCCAGATCGGCCGGCACCGGCAGCTTGATCGGCGGGCCGGGCATGATCTGCTCCGGCGCCATCCGCGAGCGCCGCAGCATGGCGTGCACCACCAGCGCGGCGATACCGAACACGGTGATCTCACCGAAGGTATCGAAGCCGCGGAAGTCCACCAGGATGACGTTGACCACGTTCTGCCCATACGCCTCGGGCAGGGCGCGCGCGACCAGCTCGCCGGCCATGGTGTTGGGCGGCAGGGTCATCGCGGTATAGGCCGCAGCCGCCAGACCGCCACCGCCGATGATCGCGATCAGGGCATCGCGGCGCTTGCGCCAGCGCGAATGCTCCGGCGCCGATTGGGCGGGCAGGTAGTTCATGCCCAGCAGCATCAGCACCAGCGTGACCATTTCCACCAGCAGCTGGGTCAGCGCCAGGTCCGGGGCCGACAGGAACACGAAGGTGAGCGACACCATGAGGCCCACGCCACCCATCACCAGCACCGCCAGCAGGCGCTGCCGGTACACGAACAGCGCACTGACCGCGCAGGCCATCATCACCAGCCACAGCGCCCAGCCCAGCAGGGGGATCGGCTGCGGCGAGGGCCAGTTCGGCGACCCGGGGTTGGCCACGAACGGGGCCAGCGCGACGACGATGGCCACCACCACCAGCGCCATCAGCATGCGCTGCAGGCTGCCGTTGGCCAGCGCCTGGGTAAGCCGGTGGGCGAAGCCGAACACCAGGTCCAGCTGGGTGTGGAAGATGTTGCGGCCGATCGCGCGGCTCACCACGGCATGCAGGTTGATCAACCGGCGCAGCCCGAAGTACAGCGCGATGCCACCAACAACGCCGGCGATGCTCATCATCAGCGGCGTGTTGAAGCCGTGCCACACCGACAGGCTGTAGGCCGGCATCGCCGGGCCCAGAATCGAAGAGGCGGCCGCGTGCAGCACCGGGGCGATGGTGATGGCCGGGGCCACGCCCACCGCCACGCACACCACCACCAGGATCTCCACCGGCACCTTCATGAAGCGCGGGGGCTCGTGCGGTACGCGGTCCAGGTCGTGCGGGCCCTTGCCGAAGAAGGTGTCATGCACGAAGCGCAGGCTGTAGGCCACGCCGAACACGCCGGCCAGCAGCGCGGCGATCGACATCGCCAGGCGCATGGTCTCCGGGCCGCCCGCAGCCAGTGCCTCGGCGAACAGCATCTCCTTGGACAGGAAGCCGTTGAGCAGCGGAATGCCGGCCATCGCCAGCGAGGCGATGATCGCCAGCGCGCTGGTGAACGGCATCAACCGGCGCAGGCCTCCCAGCTTGCGCATGTCGCGGGTGCCGGTCTCGTGGTCGATGATGCCCGCGGCCATGAACAGCGAGGCCTTGAACGTGGCGTGGTTGAGGATGTGGAACACGCCGGCGACCACGGCCATCGGCTTGGACAGCCCGAACAGCATCGTGATCAGGCCCAGGTGGGAGATCGTCGAATAGGCCAGCAGGCCCTTCAGGTCATGCTGGAAGATCGCGTTCCAGGCGCCGATCAGCAGGGTGATCGCGCCGATTCCGCTGACCGTATAGAAGAACAGTTCGGTCCCCGACAGCGCCGGATGCAGCCGCGCCAGCAGGAACACCCCGGCTTTGACCATCGTGGCCGAGTGCAGGTAGGCCGACACCGGGGTGGGCGCGGCCATGGCGTGCGGCAGCCAGAAGTGGAACGGGAACTGCGCGCTCTTGGTGAAGATGCCGGCCAGCACCAGGAACAGCGCGTAGGGATACAGCGCGCTGGCACGGATCAGATCGCCGCTGGCCAGCACCGCATCCAGCTCGAAGCTGCCCACGATGCGGCCGATCAGCAGCACGCCGCCGAGCAGGGCCAGGCCGCCGCCGCCGGTGACCACCAGGGCCATCCGCGCGCCCTCGCGGGCGTCCTGCCGGTGCGACCAAAAGCCGATCAGCAGGAACGAGCTGATGCTGGTCATTTCCCAGAACACCATCAGCAGCAACAGGTTGCCCGACAGCACCATGCCCAGCATGGCGCCCATGAACAGCAGCAGGTAGCAGTAGAAGCGGTGGGCGCTGTCGCGCGGGCTCAGGTAGTAATGCGCGTACATCACCACCAGCGCGCCGATGGCCAGCACCAGGCCGGCGAACATCCAGGCCAGGCCGTCCAGGCGCAGCGAGAAGGCCAGGCCGATCTGCGGCAACCAGTCGCCGAAGCTGCGCACGACGCCCCCGGCGAGGATCTCGGGGGTCATGGTCGCCAGCAGCGCCAGCCCACCCAAGGGGGCGGCCGCGGCCAACCAGGCGGCCGTGGAGCGGGAGGTGCGGCGGAATGAGGCGACCGCCACGGCCATCAGGAAGGGCAGGGCGAGCAGCAGGAGCAGGCTGGGATTCATGCAGGGAATACGCGATTCACGAGCAGGCCGTTCAGTCTAACAGGCCGACAATTGCTGCCGATACACCCGAATACGCCATCAATTGCATGTAACGTGCGCGATTCATTTTTTCCACCCTCGTGTCGTGCCCATTCGAGACCGCTGACGGGCGTATGGAACAACGCTGTCGACTTTGCCGGATCTGGCCCCTCGAAGGGGTCTGAAGCCAGTAACCGCAGGGCCTGCGCCCTGCACGAAGATGAACGCCGGATGGCTGCGAACAGCCGCTCACGGCGATGTTGGACGCGCCCGCGTCGCGCGGCGGTGAGCATCGTTTTCGTTCAGAAAAAACCGGGGAGGTGCCAAAAACCGGGTAGGTGCTGAAACACCGGGCAGGTGCCGACCGTGGGTCGGCACGGGGCACCTCAATAAGCCACGCCCAACCGCCGGTACAGCTTGGCCACCACCCACGCCGGCCCGATCAGCAGGTAGGTCAGGTCGGTGAGGAAGCTCGGCTTGCGCCCTTCGAATTTGTGGCCGATGAACTGTGCAATCCAGGCCACCACGAACACACCGATGGCCACCCACATCAGGTTATGCAGCCCGATCTCGGCCTCCAGCAGGCGGCACAGGCAGCCGAACACGAACAGGAGCACCAGCATGCCGATGCCCAGCGAGCGCGACAGCCGGTTGTAGAAGCACCACGCGGCGAACATCGCAAAGGCCGACCAGATCCCGTTCTGGAACCAGGTGACCAGCGGCGGCAGGCACCACAGCAGGGCCACCACCGACCAGAGGATCGCCGGCACCGCCACCACGTGGATGTGCTGGTTCAGCACATTGCGGTGGTCGTCGGAATAGCTGGCGAAGTAGCGGTCGATCGGGCGCGCGACGGTGGTGGTGGTCATGTTCCCTCCCAGGATCGGCACAGCATACCGCCCCGGCGGGTAGAGCCGACCGTTGGTCGGCTGCTCCTCGCCCAGACGATCCCTTCGCGCTCCGGCCCAGTAGGTAGAGCCGACCGTTGGTCGGCTGCTCCTCGCCCAGACGATCCCCTCGCGCTCCGGCCCAGTAGGTAGAGCCGACCGTTGGTCGGCTGCTCCTCGCCCAGACGATCCCCTCGCGCTGCACGCGATAGGCGACCAACGTCCGCGGCAGTCGACCAACGGTCGACTCTACGCGGGGACCCCCGGCCATCACAGCCGGGGGCGCAGGCGAATCAGTCGACCGAGATGCCGGCCAGGCGCTGCAGCGCCTCGGCGTACTTGGCGCGGGTGCGCTCGATGATCTCGGCCGGGATGCTCGGGCCCGGGGCGGTCTTGCCCCAGTCCAGCGTCTCCAGGTAGTCGCGCACGAACTGCTTGTCGTAGCTCGGCGGGCTGGTGCCCACCTCGTACTCGTCGGCCGGCCAATAGCGCGAGGAGTCCGGGGTCAGCATCTCGTCCATGATGTACAGGCGGCCGTCTTCATCGGTACCGAACTCGAACTTGGTGTCGGCCAGGATGATGCCGCGTTCGCGGGCGTAGTCGGCGGCGAACTTGTAGATGCGCAGGGTGGCATCACGCACGCGCTCGGCGAGGTCGGCACCGACGGCCTTCACCATTGCATCGAAATCGATGTTCTCGTCATGGTCGCCGACGGCGGCCTTGGTCGAGGGGGTGAAGATCGGCTCGGGCAGCTGCTCGGCCTGGCGCAGGCCGTCGGGCAGGTCGATGCCGCTGACCTTGCCGGTGCGCTGGTAATCCTTCCAGCCGCTGCCGATCAGGTAGCCGCGGGCGATGGCTTCCACCGGCACCGGCTTGAGCTTGCGGGTAACCACCGCGCGCTTGGCGTACAGGGCCGGGTCCACGCCCTCGGGCAGCACGCTGGCCACGTCGATGCCGGTCAGGTGGTTGGGCATCAGGTGGGCGGTCTTGGCGAACCAGAAGTTCGATACCTGGCAGAGCATTTCGCCCTTGCCCGGGATCGGATCGGGCAGCACCACGTCGAAGGCCGACAGACGGTCGGTGGCGACCATCAGCAGGTAGTCCCCCGGCGGCGTGCCGGCGGGCAGCCGGTCGCGCGGAATGTCAAAAACATCACGCACCTTGCCGCGATGGCGCAAGGGCAGGCCGGGGAGATCGGATTGCAACAACGTGGTCGGCACGGGCACTCCTGGGGCTTGTCATGACAGCCGTCCAAGGGACCCTGAGGGCCCGCACAGACAGCGGGCGGCCTAGTGTAAAGCGGGTTGGGCCCGCTGTGACGTAAAATGAGGCTCCTTTGTTGCCACGGCCGCCCAGACGACCATGCGCTGGTACGGAAAACTGCTCGGATTCATCGCCGGGGCCCTGCTGTTCAGGCCCAATCCGCTGTTTGGTGCCGTGGTCGGGCTGCTGATCGGGCATGCCTTCGACGCCGACTGGTTCCGCCTGAACAAGGAGAACCCCTACCGCGAGCTGGGGCTGACCTCCGAGGCCACCGACGCCGAGATCGACCTGGCCTACCGCCGGCTGATGTCCCAGTACCACCCCGACAAGGTGGTCGGCGCCGCCCCGGAGCTGCGCCAGCAGGCCGAGCGCAAGTCGCGCCAGCTCAACGCCGCCTACGACCGCATCAAGACCCTGCGCAAGCGCTGAGCGCGCGCAGGGCGCCCCTTTCCAAGTACTGAAGGCCCCGGCCATGTCCAACTGCATCATCGCCCCCTCCATCCTGTCCGCCAATTTCGCCCGCCTGGGGGAGGAGGTGGACAACGTGCTCGCCGCCGGTGCGGACTGGGTGCACTTCGATGTGATGGACAATCACTACGTGCCCAACCTGACCATCGGCCCGATGGTCTGCCAGGCCCTGCGCAAGCACGGCGTCACCGCGCCGATCGACGTGCACCTGATGGTGGAGCCGGTGGACCGCATCATCCCGGACTTCGCCGAAGCCGGTGCCACCTACATCAGCTTCCACCCGGAAGCCTCGCGCCACGTCCACCGCACCATCCAGCTGATCCGTTCGCTGGGCTGCAAGCCCGGCCTGGTGCTCAACCCCGGCACCCCGGTGGACATCCTGGACTGGGTGCTGGACGACCTGGACCTGGTGCTGCTGATGTCCGTCAACCCGGGCTTCGGCGGCCAGGCCTTCATTCCCTCGGCGCTGGACAAGCTGCGCGTGGTCCGCCAGAAGATCGATGCCAGCGGGCGCGACATCCGCCTGGAGATCGACGGCGGGGTGAAGGCCGACAACATCGGTGCGATCGCCGCCGCCGGTGCCGACGCCTTCGTGGCCGGCTCGGCGATCTTCAACGCCAAGACCAGCTACCAGGACGTGATCGCGCAGATGCGCCAGAACGTCGCCCAGGCGCGGGGCTGAGCCATGACGGTGGCTACCGTGAGCATCCGCGTGGCCACCGCCGACGATGCAGCGCTGATCCTGCGCTTCATCCGCGAACTGGCGATCTATGAAAAGGCCGAGTCGTCGGTGCAGACCGACGAGGCCGGCATCCGTGCCAGCCTGTTCGGGCCGGCGGCCAAGGCGCACGCGCTGATCTGCGAAGCCAACGGCGCGGCCATCGGCTACGCCGTGTATTTCTACAACTATTCCACCTGGCTGGGCCGCAACGGCATCTACCTGGAAGACCTGTACGTCAGCCCGGACAGCCGCGGCAGCGGTGCGGGAAAGGCGCTGCTGCAGCACATTGCGCGCATCGCGGTGGCTGAAAACTGCGGGCGGTTTGAATGGTCGGTACTGGACTGGAACGAACCGGCGATCAAGTTCTATGAAGCGGCGGGGGCCAAGCCGCAGAGCGAGTGGACGGTGTACCGGATGGAAGGTGAGGCGTTGCTGACCTTTGCCGAAGGCTGAGCACCCGTAGCGCCGACCGTTGGCCGGCTGCGCTCATCGCAGGACAAAAAAAGGCCGCACCCTCACGGATGCGGCCCTGGGAATACTCGGAGGCTGATCCTGCCTCCATCCATCGTCCCTGCTATGGCCTTCCATTCTCCGGGCCTTCGGTGACCGTTTGATGACGTTCACCGGTCTCGACGGCGGCCCTGCTAGCCTGCGCCTCCCCCTCTCGTGGAAGTGCTGCATGAGCCGTACCCGCTGGCGTCTGATCCTCAACGGCAAGTCCACCGGCAATACGGATCTGCGCGAGGCCGTGCACGCCATGCGCGAGCGGGGTGTGCAGCTGGAGGTGCGGGTGACCTGGGAGGACGGTGACGCCGAGCGCTACGTGGCCGAGGCGATCGAGCATGGGGTGGATACCATCATCGCCGCCGGGGGCGACGGCACCCTGAGCGAAGTGGCCGAAACCCTCGCGCACCGGCCGGAGCCCGCCGACGCGCTGCCTTCGCTGGGCCTGGTGCCGCTGGGCACGGCCAATGATTTCGCCACCGCCGCGGGCATTCCCGATGCGCCGCTGGAGGCGCTGACGTTGATCGAACAGGAGGCGGCCCGCCCGGTCGACCTGCTGAACATCGATGCCGACGGCAAGCGCTGGTGGTGCGCCAATGTCGCCAGCGGCGGCTTTGGAACCGAGGTCACCGTGGAAACCGATGAAGGCCTGAAGAAGGTCCTCGGCGGCCTGGCCTACCTGGTGACCGGCATCTCGCGGCTGGGCCGGATCGATCCGATCCGTGCCCGCCTGCGCGCCCCGGGCTTCGACTGGGAAGGTGGCTTCATCGCGCTCGGCATCGGCAACGGGCGCCAGGCCGGCGGCGGGCAGGTGCTGTGCCCGGATGCCGTGATCGACGACGGTCTGCTCGATGTGACCGTGATTCCCGAACTCACCGGCGAAGTCGCCTCGACCATCGGCGCGCTGCTCAAGGGCGGCAAGCAGGGGGCGCTGGAGCAGGTGGCCCATCGCACCCGCGCGCCGTGGGTGGAGATCGAGGCCGAGCAGCCGATCACCCTGAACCTGGACGGCGAGCCGGTGAAGGCCCGCCAGTTCCGTATCGAATGCGTGGCCGCGCGGGTCCGCATGCACCTGCACCCGGGCAGCCACCTGCTGTCGCCGCCCTGACCGAACGGGCCTGCGCGCCAGGGTTTCCCTGGCACCCCCTGCTGCGATACAGTCACCGGGTGTCCATTCTGACGACCCTGCATACCCTTTCTTCCGCTCGCCGTTGGTGGCGATGGTGGCCTGTTGCCGTCGTCCGTCCCACCCCCGCCGCATCCCGGAAGGAAAGTCGTCTTGATCACGTTCGAGCAGTTCCAGCAGCAGGCCGCTGAAGGCCACACCCGCATCCCCGTCGTCCGCGAAGTGCTGTCCGACCTGGACACGCCGCTTTCGGTCTATCTGAAGCTCGCCGACGGCCCGCATACCTATCTGTTTGAGTCGGTCGAGGGCGGCGAGCGCTTCGGGCGCTATTCCATCATCGGCCTGCCGGCGCGCCGGGTGTATGCCTTCCACGGCCACACCCTGACCGTCAGCGAATCGGGTCAGGTGGTCGAAACCCGTGAGGTGGCCGACCCGTTCGCCGAGGTCGAGACGCTGCGCAGCGCCCATTCGGTGCCCAAGCTGGCCGGCCTGCCGGGCTTCACCGGCGGTCTGGTGGGCTGGTTCGGGTTCGAGTGCATCGGCTACATCGAGCCACGCTTGGCCGCGCCGCGCGGCCGCGACGAACTGGGCACGCCGGACATCCTGCTGCTGCACTCCGAAGAGCTGGCGGTGTTCGACAACCTCAAGGGCCGCCTGTACCTGATCGTGCACGCCGACCCGGGCCAGCCCGGGGCGTGGGACCAGGCACAGGCCAAGCTCGATGCGCTGGTGGCCAAGCTGCGTGCACCGGGCGCGGGCTACCCGGCGCCGATCACCCGCGACGTGCTCGACGAGAACGACTTCGTGTCCGGCTTCACCCGCGAGGGCTTCATTGCCGCGGTCGACAAATCCAAGGACTACATCCGTGCCGGCGACATCTTCCAGGTGGTGCTCAGCCAGCGCCTGAGCGTGCCGTTCAAGGCGCGCCCGGTGGATGTGTACCGTGCGCTGCGCGCGCTGAATCCGTCGCCGTACATGTACTTCCTGGATACCGGTGACGTGCAGGTGGTGGGCTCCTCGCCGGAAATCCTGGTACGCCTGCAGGAGGGCAACGTCACCGTGCGCCCGATCGCCGGCACCCGCCCGCGCGGGGCCACCGTGGAAGAAGACAACGCCCTGGAAGCCGAACTGCTGGCCGATCCCAAGGAGCGCGCCGAGCACCTGATGCTGATCGACCTGGGGCGCAACGATGCAGGCCGTGTCTCGCAGGCGGGCACGGTGGAAGTGGGCGAACAGTTCGTTATCGAGCGCTACAGCCACGTCATGCATATCGTCAGCGAAGTGACCGGCAAACTGCAGCCCGGCCTGAGCTACGCCGACGTGCTGCGTGCAACCTTCCCGGCCGGCACTGTCAGTGGCGCCCCGAAGATCCGCGCGCTGGAAGTGATCCGCGAGCTGGAGCCGATCAAGCGCAACGTCTACGCCGGCAGCATCGGCTACATCGGCTGGCATGGCGACGCCGACACCGCCATCGCGATCCGCACCGCCGTCATCAAGGACGGCCGCCTGCATGTGCAGGCCGGTGCCGGCATCGTGTACGACTCCGATCCCGGCAAGGAATGGGACGAGACGATGAACAAGGGCCGCGCGTTGTTCCGTGCGGTGGCGCAGGCGGCCAAGGGCCTGTGAGTTTCCCGTGCCGTGGCCTTGGCCGCGGCGTTCGCTGCATCCAACACCCGACAAGGATCAAACGCATGAAGCTGCTGCCCGCACTGCTGCTGTCGTCGACGCTGGCCATGGTGGCCCCGAACGTGTGGGCGCAGGCCAACACCATTCCCTCGCAGCCCCATCTGCTGGTCAAGGGCAGTGCCACCCGCGCGGTGATGCCGGACCGCTTCACGGTGAAGGTGGCGCTGGAATCGATCGACATGCAGACCGACACTGCCCGCGCCCGCGTACAGGCCAACGCCGAGCGGGTGCTGCAGCTGTTTGCCCAGCATGGCGCCATCGACGGCAGCGTGCGCGCCGCCAACCTGAGCATCGCGCCCTCTACGCGCTATCGCAACGATGAGGAGGTGTTCAACGGCACCGCCGCCCGGCGCGACCTGAAGGCCGAATTCCCGGACGCGCAGGCGCTGAAAGCCTTCCTGGGTGAGCTGAAGGCCAGCCGCGAGGTCCAGGTCAGTACCGCTGAACCCACGTATTCGGGTGAAAGCCGCCTGCGTGGCGAACTGAAGGCCGAGGCCGCGGCGCAGACGCGCGAATCGGCCAAGGGCCTGGCTGGCGCCTACGGCACGAAGATCACCGGCCTGTACAGCATTTCCGACGTCGCGCCGAACTTCGCTTATGGCGTGCAGGCCGGCACCTGGGGCACGCCCGGCCGGGATGGCTTCGGCTCCGGTGGAGAAAGCACAACGCTGGACAAGGTGGCCGTGACCGGATCGCGCTATCGCGCGTCGTCGGGCGGCGAACTGCTCACCGCCGCGCCCATCACGTACACGGAAAACGTGTACGCCATTTTCCTCATTCAAGACGGACCCTGACCATGTTGTTGATGCTCGACAACTACGACAGCTTCACCTACAACCTCGTGCAGTACCTGCAGACGCTGGGCGCCGAGGTCAAGGTGGTGCGCAACGACGCCTTGAGCGTCGATGAGATCGCCGCGCTCGCCCCCGAGCGCATCGTGATCTCGCCCGGCCCGTGCACGCCCAACGAAGCGGGCGTGTCGCTGGAGCTGATCCGCCGGCTCGGCCCGACCACGCCGATCCTCGGCGTGTGCCTGGGCCACCAGAGCATCGGCCAGGTCTACGGCGGCGATGTGATCCGTGCGGGGAACATCATGCACGGCAAGACCTCGCCGATCCGGCATGAGGGCCGCGGCGTGTTCGCTGGCCTGCCGGACCGCTACCAGGCCACGCGCTACCACTCGCTGGTGGTGGACAAGACCACGCTGCCGGACTGCCTGGAAGTGACCGCCTGGACCGAGAACGCGGACGGCAGCATCGAAGAGATCATGGGCCTGCGCCACCGCGAGCACCCGGTCGAAGGCGTGCAGTTCCATCCCGAATCGATCCTCACCGAGCATGGCCACGCCCTGCTGAAGAACTTCCTGCAGCGCTGAGCGCGCCGCATCCGCACCACAAAGGACCCCGCATGACCTTCTCCCCCCAGGAAGCCCTGCAGCGCACCATCGAGCACCGCGAAATCTTCTTCGACGAAATGGTCGACCTGATGCGCCAGGTGATGCGCGGTGACGTCTCGCCGGTGATGACCGCCGCGATCCTCACCGGCCTGCGGGTCAAAAAGGAAACGGTGGGCGAAATTGCCGGCGCGGCCACGGTAATGCGTGAGCTGGCGTTGGCCGTGCCGGTGGACGACAAGAGCCATCTGGTGGACATCGTGGGGACCGGTGGCGACGGCTCGCACACCTTCAATATCTCCACCTGCGCGATGTTCGTGGTGGCGGCGGCCGGCGCCAAGGTGGCCAAGCACGGCAACCGCAGCGTGTCGTCCAAGTCCGGCAGCGCCGATGCGGTGGAAGCGTTGGGCGCGGTCATCGACCTGCGGCCTGATGAGGTGGCGCGCGCCATCACCGAGACCGGTATCGGCTTCATGTTCGCGCCGATGCACCACCCGGCGATGAAGGTGGTGGCACCGGTCCGCCGCGAGATGGGCGTGCGCACCATCTTCAACATCCTGGGTCCGCTGACCAACCCGGTGGGCGCCACCAACGTGCTGATGGGTGTGTTCCACCCCGATCTGGTCGGCATCCAGGCGCGTGTGCTGCGCGAGCTGGGCGCCGAACGTGCGCTGGTGGTGTGGGGCCGCGACAACATGGACGAGATCTCGCTGGGCGCCGGCACGCTGGTGGGCGAGCTGCGCGACGGCAAGGTGCGCGAGTACGAGATCCACCCGGAAGACTTCGGCATTGCGATGTCGGCCAGTCGCAACCTGAAGGTGGCCAACCCCGACGAGTCGATTGCGATGCTGCGCGCGGTGCTCGACAACCAGCCCGGCCCGGCGCTGGATATCGTGGCTCTCAACGCCGGTGCGGCCCTGTATGTGGCCGGCGTGGCCGACAGCATCGCCGACGGCCTGGCCCGCGCCCGGGCGGCCATTGCCGACGGCAGTGCCCGTTCGCGCATGGCGCAGTACGTGGCGGCCACCCAGCGCATCCGCGCGGACGGCTGAGCCGTCCGTTTCACGCTTTGCCCATGGCTGGCCGATAATGGCCGGCCTGAAGGACCCTGACTGACATGAGCGACAAGAGCGACATCCTCGACACCATCCTGGCCCGCAAGGCCGAAGAAGTGGCCGCGCGCCGCGCGCAGGTGCCGCTGGAGGCGCTGATCGCGCGCGTGAAGCAGGCCCCGCCGGTGCGGGGGTTCGCCGATGCGCTGCGCGCCTCGATCGCCGCCGGCAACCCGGCGGTAATCGCCGAGGTGAAGAAGGCCAGCCCGTCCAAGGGCGTGATCCGGGCCGACTTCCACCCGGCCGACATCGCGGTCAGCTACGAGTTCGGCGGCGCCAGCTGCCTGTCGGTGCTGACCGACGTGGACTTCTTCCAGGGCAGCGATGCCTACCTGCAGCAGGCCCGCGACGCGTGCACGCTGCCGGTGCTGCGCAAGGACTTCGTGATCGACGCCTACCAGGTGTACGAGGCGCGCGTGCTTGGCGCCGACTGCATCCTGTTGATCGTGGCGGCACTGGACGACCGCCAGCTGGCCGCGCTGTCCGACCTGGCCATGCAGCTTGGCATGGACGTGCTGGTGGAAGTGCACGACATCGACGAGCTCGAGCGCGCCATCCAGGTGCCGGTGCCGCTGATCGGCATCAACAACCGCAACCTGCGCACCTTCGAGGTCTCGCTGCAGACCACCCTGGACATGCGTCAGGCGGTGCCGCGCGATCGGCTGCTGGTGACCGAAAGCGGCATCCTCGGTGCCGACGACGTCAGCCTGATGCGCAACGCCGGCGTGCATGCCTTCCTGGTCGGTGAGGCGTTCATGCGGGTGGAAGAGCCCGGCGAGGGCCTGCGTCAGCTATTCTTCAGCGCATGACTGCGATCTACCCAACGCCGCGCGACGACGCCCCGCTGGTGGTCTTCGATTTCGATCACACCCTCTACGACGGTGATTCGGGCAGCCACCTGTTTGCCTGGCTGATCAAGCGCAACCCCCTGCGGCTGCTGGTCGCGCTGCTGGCCACCCCGATCCTGGGCCCGCTGGTGGCGCTGTTGCCCACCCGCCGCCGCGGCATTTCCGGTTATGTGTGGATCGCCACCTTCGGCCTGCACCGCGCGCGTGACCTCAACAAGGCCATCGACCGCTACGTGCTCACCCATGAGGCCGACATCCGCCGCCGGCTGCTGCCGGTGGCGCTGGACGTGTTCGCCCAGCACCGTGACCAGGGCGACCGGGTGGTGGTGGCGACCGGCGCGCCGCCGGAGCTGGCCCGCGCCGTCCTCACCTTTGTCGCCCACCAGGGCGTGCCGGTGATCGGCACCGAAGTGGGTCCGTGCCTGGGCGCGGTGGTCGCCACCCGCCACTGCCACAACGAAGAGAAGATGCGCATGTTGCGCGAGCGCGGCTACGGCGAGATCGCCATTGCCTACTCCGACAGCAGCGCCGACCTGCCGCTGCTGCTGGCCGCCAAGGCGCCGGTGGTGGTGAACCCCAAGGCCTCGCGGGTGGCGCACTTCCGGCAGGTGCTGCCGCCGGGTACGCCGATCCTCAACTGGGGCTGCGTCGATCGAGCGGGCGACCCGGTCTGACCGACGCGATCAAGGATGCGTATGGCGCCGTCCCGACGGGATGACGCAACCGGCTCAGGCCGCGCGCCACTGCAGCACCGCCTGGCCGATCTGGAACAGGCTGATGGCCAGGACCAGCACCCCCACGGCCACCAGCACCCAGCGCTCCTTGACCCGCTTCACCAACAGCGCGGCGACCGGCGCGGCCATCATCCCGCCGATCAGCAGGCCGGCGACGATGTTCAGGTACTGCAGGCCCATGGTCAGCAGGAAGGTGATCGATACCGCCAGGGTGACCACGAATTCGGCGGCGTTGACCGTGCCGATGGTGGTACGCGCCTGGCCGCCCCGGGCCAGCAGGGTGGAGGTGGCCACCGGGCCCCAGCCGCCGCCGCCGCTGGCATCCAGCAGGCCGGCGAAGAAGCCCAGCACCGGCACCCGCTTCACTTCCTGGGCGGGCATCAGCCGCCCGGCCGCGCGCAGCAGGATGAAGATCGCCAGCACCAGCAGGTAGCAGTAGATGAGCGGGCGGATGAACTCCCCGGGCAGCTGGGTCAGTACATACGCGCCTACGACCCCGCCCACCGCGCCGGGAATGGCCAGGCGCAGGAACAGACGCCGGTCGACATTGCCGGCCACCAGGTGGGAGACCCCGGACGCGCCGGTGGTGAAGACCTCCGCGGTATGAATGCTCGCGCTGACCGCCGCTGGCGGCAGGCCCATGCTGAGCAGGATCGAGGATGAGATCAGGCCGAAGGCCATGCCCAGGGCGCCGTCGACCAGCTGTGCGCCCAGGCCGATCAGGATGAACCAATAGAATTCGCTGCCAAGCTCCATGGCCCCAGCCTACCGGGAAACGGCAGGGGCGTGCCGGCCCCTGTCCGGCACCCCCCGGCAGCCCGGGCCCGGCGAAAGGCCGGGGGGCGTGTCGGATAGCGTGCGAGGCGGCATGCGGGGGACGTGCGGGGTAGCCGACCAACGGTCGGCTCTACCTTGGTGCGTCAGCGGGTGCCGTACAGGACCACGGTCTTGCCGCGGGCGTGCAGCAGGCCGTCGGTCTGCAGCTTCTTGAGCACGCGGCCGGCCATTTCACGCGAGCAGCCGACCAGCCGGGCCAGTTCCTGGCGCGACACGCGCAGCTGGGTGCCCTGCGGGTGGCTCATGGCCTCCGGCTCGCGGGCCAGGTCGTGAAGGGTGCGCACGATACGGTCGGTGACGTCCAGGAACGCCAGCCGGCTGGCCTTGCGGCTGGTGTCCAGCAGGCGCTTGGAGATCTGCTGGCCCAGCGCATACAGCAGCCGCGGGGCATCGGCCGAGAGCGGGCCGAGGAACAGCTGGTGCAGGCGCTCGTAGCTGATTTCAGCCAGTTCACAGGGGGTGCGGGTGCGCAGGATCACCTCGCGGCGGTCCGATTCGACGAACAGGCCCATCTCGCCGACGAACTCACCTGAACCGAAGTAGCCGAGGACCAGCTCGCGGTCGTCCTCTTCCTCAGCAATTATAGAGACCGAGCCACTGATCACGTAATAAAGCGTGCCAGCCGGGTCTCCGGGGCGGAAGACATCGGTACGGGCGGGATAGCGGCGACGATGGCTGTGGGCCAGAAACCGGTCGATGGTGGCGATATCCAGGGCCAGTGGACTTGCGGCAAGGCGCACTGTTGACACGGTTGAGGCGCTCCCTTTGCTCATGAACAATTCACGGCTATGTGCCGCGAGCTTAACGATCCGATTTGTTAAGGGCAAACAAAGCACAGCTACTCGTGTCAATGCAAGTTTCGCCCCCGATCACTTTGCCCCATAATTCCCCCTTTCCCACCACTCACAGGATCGACCGCCGTGGTCAAGCCGTTGCCTCGCCTCAGGTTGCAGGGTTTCAACAACCTCACCAAGGCGCTGAGCTTCAACATCTATGACGTGTGTTACGCGCGCACCGAAGAGGAGCGTCAGCGTTACATTGAATACATCGATGAAGAGTACAACGCCGACAGGCTTACTCAAATCTTGACCGATGTCGCCGAGATCATCGGCGCCAACATCCTCAACGTGGCGCGCCAGGATTACGATCCGCAGGGTGCCTCGGTGACGATCCTGATCTCGGAAGAGCCGGTGATCGACAAGAAGCAGGCCGGCAAGGAGTTGATCTCCGACGCCGTGGTCGCGCACATGGACAAGTCGCACATCACTGTGCACACCTATCCGGAAACGCACCCGCAGGAAGGCATCGCAACCTTCCGTGCCGACATCGACGTGGCCACCTGCGGCGTGATTTCGCCGTTGAAGGCGCTGAACTACCTGATCGAGAGTCTGGAATCGGACATCGTGATCATGGATTACCGCGTGCGTGGCTTCACCCGTGATGTGAAGGGCAAGAAGCACTACATCGATCACAAGATCAACTCGATCCAGAACTTCTTGGCCAAGAACATCAAGTCGCGTTACGAGATGTTCGACGTCAACGTCTACCAGGAAAACATCTTCCACACGAAGATGCACCTGAAGGACTTCGACCTGGACCAGTACCTGTTCGAAGAGAAGGCCAAGAACATCTCGTTCAAGGAACGCATGAAGATCGAAGCGCTGCTGCGTCGTGAGATCGAAGAGCTGTTCCACGGGCGCAACCTGGCCGAGTAATGCCTCACGTGTCAGCCGCCCGGGGCAACCCATGGCGGTGCTGCACAGGCGGGACGGTCCCGCGCCGGGTGCCAGGGTCGCGTAGAACCGGGTGCCACGGAAGCCAACCGACGACGGTCCGGTGTGAAGACACCGGGCCGTTTTTTGTGTCCGGCCGCCCGGCGGGGCCGCTCAACCGGTGGATGCCGGCGGTGGGCCGGTACCGGAACTCACACGCGATAAGCAATCGTCTTCATGACCTTCGAGGCCAGTGCCATCACCGAGGGGATCGGGAAGGGCAGCTTGCGGGCGCCGGCATGTTCGGCGTGGTCGGCGTGCCGGGCCTCGTCGATCTTCATCACCTTGAGGATCTCGCGGCTGCGCAGATCGGCCGGGGGCAGGGTGTCCAGGTGCTCGTCCAGGTGGGCTTCGACCTGGCGCTCGGTTTCGACCACAAAGCCGAGATTCCAGCCGTCGCCGCGCAGACCGGCCAGGGTGCCGATGGTGTAGCTGCCGGCATACCAGATGGGATTGAACAGGCTGGGGCGGCTGTCCAGTTCGCGCAGGCGCTGGGCGCACCAGGCCAGGTGGTCGGTTTCTTCCTGGGCCGCTTCGAGCAGGTGGGCGCGGGTCTGCGCCTCCCGGGCGACGGCGGCCTGGCCGAAGTACAGGCCCTGGGCGCAGACCTCGCCGACGTGGTTGATGCGCATCAGGCCGGCCGCGTGCCGGCGTTCGGGGGTCTTCATCTGGACGTCGGGGGTGGTGTCGGCCGGGTAGGCGCGGCTGGCCGGTGGGTTGCCAAACACCGTGTCCAGGGCGCGCTGGGCTTCGGTCAGCAGGTGATCGAGCGGGGTGATCTGGCGGGTGGCGGTCATGGCGGGGTGGCAGCGTGCAGCGGGGGACCGTCGATTCTCGCCCCGTGGACGCGGCGTGCCAAGCCGGGGCAGGGGGCAACTTGCAAGTGGCGGGGTTGGCCAGTACAATCCCGCCTCTTCACAACGCGTGGCAGAGTTCCGGCCGTTCAGCGCCGTAATGAGCCCGACCTACTTGAGTTCTTTCATGAGCACTTTCACTGCAAAGTCCGAGACCGTCCAGCGCGACTGGTATCTCGTCGACGCTTCCGGCAAGACGCTGGGCCGTCTGTCCACCGAGCTGGCCCGCCGTCTGCGCGGCAAGCACAAGCCGGTCTACACCCCTCACGTTGATACCGGTGATTACCTGGTTGTCATCAATGCAGAAAAGATTGTCGTCACCGGCAACAAGCTGCAGGACAAGCTGTATCACCGTTTCACTGGCTACATCGGCAACCTGAAGACCGAAACTCTGGCCCAGGCGCTTGAGCGCCACCCGGAGCGTGTCATCGAGACCGCCGTCAAGGGCATGCTGCCGAAGGGCCCGCTGGGCCGCGCCATGTACCGCAAGCTCAAGGTGTACTCGGGTTCCGAGCACCCGCACGCCGCTCAGCAGCCTCAGGTTCTGGATATCTAATCATGGCTATCACTCAAAACTACGGCACCGGCCGCCGCAAGTCCTCCACCGCCCGCGTGTTCCTGCGCAAGGGCGCCGGCAACATCACCGTCAATGGCCGTCCGCTGGACGAGTTCTTTGGCCGTGAGACTGCACGCATGATCGTGCGTCAGCCGCTGGAACTGACCAAGAACACCGAAAGCTTCGACATCATGGTCACCGCCGCTGGTGGTGGTACCACCGGTCAGGCCGGTGCGATCCGTCTGGGCATCGCCCGTGCGCTGGTCGAGTACGACGAAACCCTGAAGTCCGAGCTGCGCAAGGCTGGCTTCATGACCCGTGACGCCCGTGAAGTCGAGCGTAAGAAGGTCGGCCTGCACAAGGCACGTCGCGCCACCCAGTTCTCCAAGCGCTGATCCATCGCGCCTGGCGTGGGATCCTTCGGGATCCCGCTGGGAAGACAGCAAAAGCCCGGCCTCGGCCGGGCTTTTGTCGTTTGTGGGGCTGATGTTGCTCAGGGTAGGGTCGATGGCGGCTGGGGCCGGGTTGCGCTCGGCCGCCCCTCGGCAGTTGGCTGGTGCGCATGGCAAGGGCAGGGCCTGGTGGCCTCGAATGGTAGTGCCGGCCGCTGGCCGGCAACCACGCCGCCCATTCGCAAGCCGATGGCATCACTCGTGAGGGTCGTGACTGCGATCCCGCTCTTCCATCACCCGGCCGCCGCCTGCAAGGGCGTAATCGCTGTCGATCACGGCGCATCCCCGTTCGGCGATGGCGAGCGCCGCCCGCGCACCCGCCCGCCACGCAGCCCCGGCGTCGCTCGGCACCCCTCGCCCCATCAGCTGAGCAGCCCCCTTGGAGTCCAAGGGGGGCGCGCCGACAGGCGCGGGGATGTGGAGGTAAAGGAGGCGGACCCCAACCTTGCTGCGCAAGGTTGGGGTGCTGGGCGCATAGCGCCCAGCACGCCGTCCAAACAAACAGAAAAGGCCGATCTTTCGATCGGCCTTTTCTGTTTGTTTGGCTGCCCCGGATGGATTCGAACCACCGAATGCCTGAGTCAGAGTCAGGTGCCTTACCGCTTGGCGACGGGGCAATATGTGCGTGCAAGTATTGCACTTTTTCCCTACAAAACCAAGGGTTAACTTGGTGGCTATGGGTGGACTCGAACCACCGACCCCAGCATTATGAGTGCTGTGCTCTAACCGGCTGAGCTACATAGCCTAGGGAGCCGGTAATTCTGGAGATGTATCTCGGATCTGTCAACACTTTTTCATCACGCTTGTGAGTGGGCAGCGGGCGTGTCAAAGTCGGATCAGTAGATTTTTCTAGGAGTCCGCATCGTGATCGATCCGGACGGCTATCGACCGAACGTCGGTATTGTGCTGATGCGGGAAGATGGACAGGTGTTCTGGGCACGACGCGTGCGCCGGGACGGCTGGCAGTTTCCGCAGGGCGGCATGAATACCGACGAGACGCCCGTCGAAGCCATGTATCGCGAGTTGCACGAAGAAACGGGGCTGTTGCCCGAGCACGTCGAAGTCCTCGGAGCGACACCGGGCTGGCTGCGCTATCGGCTGCCCGCACGCGCCATCCGGCGCAATGAGAAGCAGGTGTGCATCGGCCAGAAGCAGGTGTGGTTCCTGCTGCGCCTGTCCGGCGACGAATCCCATGTGACGCTGGACCATACCGACAGCCCCGAGTTCGACCAGTGGCGGTGGGTGGATTTCTGGTACCCGGTCGAGCATGTGGTGATGTTCAAGCGCGGGGTCTATGCCCGCGCGTTGCGCCACTTGGCGCCGTTGGCGCGTGGCGTCGCCGGTACCGGGGTGGAGTCGATGCCCAAGTCGGCACAGGAAGCCTGGATGCCGGGCAACACCGCGGGTCACGACCGGCCGCGCAAGCGCACGCCGCCCAAGCGGGGCTATTGGCCACGCAAGGCCAAGGGCGACCCCGGCGCGCCATAACGGGCGCCCGCCACGGCGGTGCTCAGTCTGAACCGTATCGAGAATGATTCAGATACGAAATTGACAACCATTCGCATTTCTATTGGAATAGCGGCAGGCCCTTCCTGGCCTGCCTGCCGAGTCCGCACGTGTACGTTTGTATCTGCAACGGGGTTACCGACCACCAGATCCGTGAAGCCGCCCAGAGCGGTGTCGCGAGCGTGTCCGAACTGACCATGCGCACCGGCTGCGGCGCCACCTGCGGCTCCTGCCTGGACATGGCGGCGGACCTGCTGGCCAAGTTCAGCGCCACCCACGACCTGCCGCTGCCCGTGCTGGGCCTGGCCCAGGTCGCCTGACGACGTCAGTGCCAGCCCGCGGCTGGCGCCAGGCAACGAGTATTGTCGAGACACCGGCCAGCGGCCGGTACTACGTTGCGTGCTCGTGCCATTGCCGCATGTTCAGCACGTGGACGCCGGGCGCAACTGAGCACGATTCGCGTTTCATCATGCCCCGGCGCGAAGCGCTACAGTGCGCGCGTTCACACGCAGCAGGAGCAGGCTCATGAAGGGCGACGCAAAAGTCATCGAATTCCTCAACAAGGTCCTCTACAACGAGCTGACCGCGATCAACCAGTATTTCCTGCACGCCAAGATGCTGAAGAACTGGGGCCTGAAGGAACTGGCCGATCATGAGTACAAGGAATCGATCGAAGAAATGAAGCATGCCGACATGCTGTCCGATCGCATCCTGTTCCTCGAAGGGCTGCCCAACTTCCAGGCGCTGGGCAAGCTGCGCATCGGCGAGAACCCCACCGAGATCCTGCAGTGCGATCTGGCGTTGGAGCGCGATGGCGTGGTCACGCTGCGCGATGCGGTGGCCTACGCCGATTCGGTTGGCGACTACGTGAGCCGCCAGCTGTTCGTGAAGATCCTCGATTCGGAGGAAGAACACATCGACTGGCTGGAAACCCAGCTCGACCTGATCGAACGCATCAGCGAGCCGAACTACCTGCTGACCAAGCTGGACGACTGAGTCAGTCCTGCAGCGGGACGTGCAGGCCGTTCTGATACCCGGCCAGCGCGATCCGCGCACGCGCGAACTCGGCGATGAGCAACGCCACCGCCACGGCGGGGCGTTCCAGGGTGCCGGCGCGCGCGTCGTGTTCGATCCGGCGCGAGGCCGCAGACAGGGCCAACGCGCCCACATTGGCACTGGCCGACTTGAGGCTGTGCGCCAGCGCGCGCAGCTGGTCCAGGTCGGCGGCCACCGAGGCATCCTGCAGCTGGCTGATCAGGGCCGGGGTGTCGTCCAGGAACACGCCGATGATGTGCGCGGTCTGCGCGCCGATCACCTCCACCAGTTCATCCAGCACGCTGCCATCCAGCACGGGCAGCGGGCTGTCGTCGCTGTCGGGCATCACCGAGGTCGGCAGTGCGGCGAACTGCATGTCGGGCGCGCGCGCCTCGGCGGGCTGCGCAGGCCATTGCAATGCGGCTGCGTCGCCTTGCCAGCGTTGCAGGCACGCCTGCAGCGAGGCACGGTTGACCGGCTTGGACAGGTAGTCGTCCATGCCCGCCTGCAGGCAGCGCTCGCGATCGCCGGCCATGGCATTGGCGGTCATCGCCACGATCGGTTGGCGCGGCGCACCGGTGTCGGCTTCGTGCGCGCGCCAGCGGCGGGTGGCCTGGTAGCCATCCAGCACCGGCATCTGGCAATCCATCAGCACCAGGTCCACGCGCTGGGTGTGCAGGCACTGCAGGGCCTGTTGCCCATCGGTGGCGGTGACCACGCTGCAACCGAGTACCTGCAGCAGGCGCTGGGCAACGGCCAGGTTGACGCTGTTGTCTTCCACCAGCAGCACGCGCAGCCCCAGTTGCGGGGAGGGCGCGCTGCCGGCAGCGGCGGCCACCTCCGCCAGCAGCGGTGCCGGGCGTGCCGGGGCCATGGCCGGGCGTAGCAGCGCGTGCAGGTCGCTGTCGGCGGCGTCGCGCGGCAAGTGCACCGCATCCTCCAGCAGCACCGACGCGAGGGGTTCGGCACCCTGCAGCCACACCAGCCGGGGCAAGGGATCGCGACCGTCGCGCAGCACGGCCCGGTGCAGGGCGGTGGCACCGTGGCGCAGGGCCTCGGTATCGGCGAGCACCCAGCTCAGCACCGGTTCGATGCCGGGGCGCTGCGGCGCACGCAGGATGTCCAGCGCAGCCGAGGCGCTTTCCACCACGTGCAGGCGCATGTCGTAATGCTGGAGTACGCGGTCCAGGCGCTGGGCCAGCAACGCGTCGGTACTGACCAGCAACGCACGGGTGGTGGTGGTGCCGAGGGCGGGCAGGTCGCCGATGACCTTCAGCAGCGGAATCTCGAACCAGAACGTGGCGCCGTGACCCGGCGTGGAGCTGACCCCGATACGGCCATGCATCAGGTCGATGATGCGCTTGCAGATGGCCAGCCCCAGCCCGGTGCCGCCGTAGATGCGGGTGGTGGAGGCATCGGCCTGGCTGAAGGACTGGAACAGCCGTGACTGCAGGGCCGCGTCGATACCGATGCCGGTGTCGATCACTTCGAAACGCAGCTGATGCTGGGCGCTGGTTTCGCCCAGGCGCTGCACGCGCACGCGGACCTGGCCGCGTTCGGTGAACTTGATGGCATTGACCAGCAGGTTGCCCAGCACCTGGCGCAGGCGCACCGGGTCGCCGCGTACCGAAAGACGCACCGCCGGATCCAGTTCCAGCGACAGCTTCAAGGCCTTGGACTCGGCACTGCGCTGCATCAGCTGGACCAGCCCCTCGAGCAGCTCGCGCAGGTTGAAGGTGGTGATCTCCAGGTCCAGGCCTTTGGCCTCCAGACGGGAGTAGTCGAGGATGTCATCGACGATGCGCAGCAGCTGCTGCGAGCTGACCGTGGCGGTCTGCAGCATCTGCCGCTGGTCGGTGCCGAGCTGGCCGCCGGCGATCAGGTCCAGCATCGGCAGGATGCCATTGAGCGGCGTGCGGATCTCGTGGCTCATGGTGGCCAGGAACTCGCCCTTGGCCAGCGCAGCGGCCTCGGCGGCCTGTTTGGCCTGCAGCAGTTCCTGTTCCAGCACATCCTGCTGCTGTACCGCATGCTGCAGCTGATCGCGCTCGCTGGCCAGCGCGTCGCCGCGGCGTTGCAGCTGCTGCAGCCGCTGCTGGGTGTCGCGCCAGTGCTGCACGCAGCTCAGGCTGGCCATCACCGTCACCACGGCCGCGGCGGCGGCAATCAGTGCCCAGGGGCCGCCGCTGCCGATCGCCGCCATCACCGCGGCGGTGCCTGCAACCGCTGCAGCCATGGCCGTCAGCCAGAGTGCGCGGGGTACCCGTCCTTGGGTGGTCGTCATCACAACACCGCGTTGTGGAAGTCGAAGTTCAGTTCACTGCCTGCCGACTGCACCATGTTGCCCTGGATGAAGTCGACCCCGCCCATCCACATCGCGGCCGCCGCCTGGGGGTCTTCGATCTGTTGACCGATGATCTGCAGGCCGGCGCGGTGCGCGTTGTCGATGGCGGCCCGCAGTTCGTCACGGGTGCGCTGGTTGGCGTGGCTGCTGGAGAAGCGCGCGGCCATGCGCACGTAGGTCAGCGGCAGCTGGGTGAGCAGTGCATCGGCTTCGCTGCCCGGCTCGAACTGGCTCAGGCAGAAACGCACGCCGACGTCGGCCATGCGCGAACAGAACTGCTGCAGCGTGACGGTGTGGATCAGCGCATCGGGCAGGCGCACGTCGATGACCAGGGCCTCGCCGGCGATCTGCCGGCGCGCCAGCGATTCCAGCAGCCAGTCGGCGAAGGCATCACGCGCCAGCGTGCGCAGCGACTGCGACACGAACAGGCTCAGCGGCTGGGTGGCATGCCGGTACAGGTCGAGCAGGCCGAGTGCGTGGTCCAGCACCTGCTGGTCCAGGTCGGCGATGCGCCCGGCGGCTTCGGCCGCCGGAATCACCTGGCCGGCAGCGAGCACCGTGCCATCGGCCTGGCGCAGCCGCAGCAGCACCTGGTACTGGGCGGTATTGCCGCCGGCAACGGCCACGATCGGCTGGTAGGCCAGTTCCAGCTGGCCTTCGAGCAGGGCCAGGTGTTCCTGCGCGGCGACATCCTCGCGGCGCACATGCGCGGCGACACCGGCGGTAAGCAGGCGTGCCTGCAGGGTGGTGCGTTCCACCGCTTCCAGCGCGGTACCGGCATCGCTGAAGCCCAGGGAGAGCTGTGCATGCCCGACCACGCCGCGCAGGTGCACCGACTCGTCGTCGCGGATCACGAAGGCACGGCCGGACAACTGTTCCCGCAGGTGCTGGGCAACGCTGTCCAGGCTTTCCTCGTCGATGCCGCGGGCCAGCACCAGGAAGCTGTTGTCGTTCAGGCGCGCGAGCAGGTGCGGCTGCGCGCTGTCGGCCAGGCGCTGCGCGGCCTGCACCATCAGGCGCTCGAACGCGGCGTAGCCATACCGTTCGCGCAGGCCCAGGGCACTGGCCACTTCAATGAAGAACAGGCCGCCGTGGTCGCGGTGGGCCAGCGACGCGGCCAGCTGCTGCATCACATGGTGCCGGGTCGGCAGGCCGGTTTCGGGGTTGTTCATGGCCGGCGCGCCATTGGCACCGGGCTGGGTGGCGGCCTGCGCACGCGCACGGCGGATCCGGTTGGACACCGCGGCAATGAGGTGGCGCGGACGGATCGGCTTGCTCAGGAAATCGTCGGCGCCGCTGTCGAGCACCTCGAACTGGCGCTCCGGGTCCGGGTCGCCGCTGAGGAAGACGATGGGCAGCAGCTGTTGGCCGGGCTGCTGGCGAATCAGCGCGGTCAGGCGCATGCCGTCCAGGCCGGGCAGGTGCAGGTCCATCAGGATCAGGTCGGGACGGTTGTCCGCGATGGCCTGCTGCACGCCCTCGGCGTCGCTGTGCACGATGGCTTCCATCCCGGCCCCGTGCAGCACGCTCTGCGCGAACAGGGCCTGGGAGCGGTCGTCTTCGACGATCAGCACCCGGTAGGGCGCATCCAGGCCCAGCGGGGAGGGGGCGTCTTCGCGCGCCTCCACCTGCGGCAGCGGCGGCGGTGCCGCTGCGATGGCCGCGGTAAGCGGCACCACGTTGCTCGGCGCGGCGGCGACCGGCGCGGCGCTGCCAACCCACCGTTGCCAATGGTCGGCGGGCGGGGTTTCAGCGCGCGTGGCGCGGGCGGATGCAACAACGTTGTCGGTGACGGCCATCAATACTCCCAGTCTGCGACGCAATTATGCCGTGCCTGGCTGTGCCTACGGTGGCAGCACGTCGCGATTTGGCAGGGCACCCGGGCGCTCGGCGGCCTGCCCGAGCAGCCAGCGCATGCCCTTCCACAACGTGCGCCACACCCACCACACCACCAGCGCACCGACCAGGCTGCAGCCGACCACCACGATCAGCGCCAACCACGGGTGGGCCAGCGCCAATGCCAGGCCGCCCACCACCACGGTGTCCTCGGCGGCCGAGGCCACCCAGTTGCTGGCCGGTTCCGGTGAGGTGTTGAGCAGGGCGCGGGTGCCGGACTTGAGCCCGTGGCTGGCCAGCGCCACCCCGGCCCCGGCGACCAGCGCGGTGCCGCTGAGTTCGCCGCCGGGCGACAGGGTGGCGGCGGCCAGGAAGGCGCCGGCCGGCACCCGGGCCAGGGTCTGGACCAGGTCCCAGACCGAATCCACCCCGGGGATCTTGTCGGCGAAGAACTCGGCGACCGCCAGCACCGCCGAGGTGCCCAGCACCCAGTACGATTCGGTGGCCTGCAGGGCCGGCGGCAGGTCCACCCAGCCGAGCAGCCCGGCCAGGCCCACGCCGAACACGGTCAGGTAGACGCGGATGCCCGCCAGCCAGGCCAGCAGGATGCCGACGACAAACAGATGGGCTTCGGTCATGACGCGCGCTCCGCCTGCAAAGTGTGCACAGGCCCACACTATCGGGGATGACGTCAATGAACGCCACCGCCGGCCACACCCGTCGGCGCGTGAAATCGCCCGACCCTGATTTACACTAGCCAGTCGCTCGTTCCGACAGGGGCCGTGCCGGTATCGCCAAGCGCGCTGCCGCGGACAACCGCCATGAACTCTCCGACTCCATCGCGTATCCAGATCCGCCGGCCCGGCACGCCGCCCGTGCAGGATCGCCGCCGTCTGGCCCTTCTGGCCGGCGTGTGGCTGGTCAGCGTCATCCTGGCCGTCCTGATCGGGCGCTGGACCGCCGGCCCCGGCGGGGATGCCGGCAAGCGGCTGGACGCCGCCGAGGCGCGCGCGGAAAGCCTGAACAAGCAGGTGGTCGAGCTGCAGCAGCGGCAGGCCACGCTGCAGGCGTCGGACCGCATCAGCCGGGCCGCCAACAATGAAGTGCAGGCCTCGCTGGGCGAGCGCGACGAGGAAATCGCCGGCCTGCGCGCCGACGTGGCCTTCTACGAGCGGCTGGTGGGCGCCACCAGCCAGCGCAAGGGCCTGAACACCCATTCGGTCGAATTCAGCCCGGAAACCGGCGGTACCTGGCAGTACGCGGTCGTGCTCACCCAGAACCTCAATCGCGGCGCCATCAGCCAGGGCCAGATGCGTTTCACGGTGGAAGGCGTCAAAGGCGGCAAGCTGACCTCGGTCAGCTGGGACGAGCTGCACCAGCGCACCAAGGTGCCGGGCCAGGACTATTCCTTCCGGTACTTCCAGCAGCTCACCGGCAGCATCATCCTGCCGAAAGACTTCACCCCGCAACGTGTGCGGGTCACGCTGGGATCGGGCGCGGGGGGCGCCACCCAGGTTTTTGATTGGAAGCAGGCCGGCGCACCGGCGGCACCATCGGCGAAAGAAGGGGAGTAAGCCCATGTTTGGCAGCAACAAATCCAACCGCGACGGACATCTGGTCGTGGACGCGCTGATCGGCGCACAGGTGGTGATCCGCGGCGACGTGGAGTTCAGCGGGGGCCTGTATGTGGAAGGCACCATCCTGGGCAAGGTGATCGCCGCCGAGGGGGCAGCCAATGCCACCATCACCCTGGCCGAGCAGGGCAGCATCGAGGGCGAGATCCGCGCCCAGGTGGTGGTGATCAGTGGCCGCCTGGACGGCGACGTGCACGCCACCGAAAAGGTGGAACTGACCCCGACCGCGCGCGTGGCCGGCAACATTCACTACCAGGTGGTGGAGATGAACGCCGGCGCGCAGCTGACCGGTCGCCTGATCCATGGCAGCGCGCAGATGGCCGCGCTGCCGCCGCCGGCCGACGAAACCGCCGGCAAGGGCAAGGACGGCGCGGCCCGCAAGAAGCTGGCCGAGGCCATGGCCTGAACGGCTGAACGCTTGAAAGCGTGCCCATGCGCCCCCATGCTGGGGACATGAGCACGCTTGTTTCCCTGCCCGGCGCACCTGTCGCCGCGCCGAACTACCAGTCGCTGGACCGTCCCCTCAACTTCACCGAAGCCGCTGCGGCCAAAGTGAAGGAATTGATCCAGGACGAGGCCAGTACCAGTCTTGCCTTGCGTGTGTACATCCAGGGCGGTGGTTGCTCCGGCTTCCAGTACGGGTTCGAGTTCGATGAGAACCGTGCCGAGGATGACCTGGCGGTGGACACCAACGGTGTCACCCTGCTGGTGGATCCGCTGAGCCTGCAGTACCTGATGGGCGCCGAGGTGGACTACACCGAAAGCCTGACCGGCGCGCAGTTCGTGATCCGCAATCCGAACGCCAAAACCACCTGCGGCTGCGGCAGCAGTTTCAGCATGTGATGTGTCTGGCGCTGCCGACCCTATCGGTCGGCTGGCGCTTGCCACTGTGATCGAATGTGGGCAGGCTTGCCGCATGTCGACATTTTCTACGCCGCTGTCCGGCTTTGCTTTCACCACCGATCCCCTTGAACGTGCCGATCCGCTGCGCCAGGACGCCGACGCGCTGGCGCGGCTGTGGCCCGATGCGCACGTGCTGGTGCTCGACACCGACGGCCGCGCGCTGGCCGGCGACGATGGCCAGCCGCTTGCGCTGACAGGCGCACAGGTCGGGGGCGGGCCGGGAACGGCGATCTTCCTGGGCCTGCGCGGTGAGCGCGCCTGGTTCTCGCTGGAAGCGGCGAGCGTGGATGTCACCGCGCCGCAGCGGGTGGACCTGCGCGAGTCGGCCACCACGTGGTCTGCCGCCGATGCCAGCGCGTTCTGCTATGCGCGCGGGATGTCGTACTGGCAGTCGCGCACGCGCTTCTGCGGGGTGTGTGGCGGCGGCATCACCTTCGCGCGCGGCGGCTTTGTCGGGCGCTGCGCGCAATGCGGCACCGAGCACTATCCGCGGGTCGACCCGGCGGTGATCGTGGCGGTGGAAAACAACGGGCGGTTGCTGCTCGGGCGGCAGGCCAACTGGGCACCGCGCCGCTATTCGGTGCTGGCCGGGTTCGTCGAGCCGGGCGAATCGCTCGAGCAGACCGTGGTGCGTGAAGTATTCGAAGAGAGCAAGGTGCGCGTGCGCCACTGCCAGTACCTGGGCACCCAACCCTGGCCGTTCCCGGGCGCGTTGATGCTGGGCTTTGCGGCCACGGCCGAAGACGACGTGCCCACCGTGGACGGCGAGCTGGAAGATGCACGCTGGTTCACTGCCGAGGAAGTGGGTGCGGCGCTGGCCCGGGATGTCGAAGACGACGGCGAGGGCATCCGTCTGTCGCCGCCGATTTCAATCTCGCGCAGCCTGATCGAGCACTGGTACCGCCAGCAGGTGGGCTGAGTTTCCGGCCTGCGTTGCCGCTGGCTGAACACGTAGCGGCGTACATTACCAACGGCCCGGGGAATTGCCGGGTCGCAAGGCATAGTAGCGGCCACGATCCGCGCCGGAGGCATACATGTTCACCACCCTGGTTGCCGTGCTGGTCGCCCTGGCCCTGGGCCATGTCGCACCCGCTGCGGCCGTGGCGCTGCGCGGTTTCGGGTTCTACCGGCGCTGGCTGCAATGGCTGGATGCGCATGCGGCGGAAAACGGATTCTGGCGCAGCCGCCAGGGCTGGGTGCTGGCGCTGCTGCCGTGGGTGCTGGGCGTGGTGCTGCTGCAGTGGGCGTTGCACGGCCGCGTGTTCGGTCTGCCGTCGCTGCTGCTGGGCGTGGCCACCCTGGTGATCTGCTGGGGTCCGCGCGACCTGGATCGTGACGTGGAAGCGGTGATCGACGCCGATGACGCCCCCACCCGGCACGCCGCGATCGCCCAGCTGCAATCGAGCGGCGGCAGCCTGCACGAGGACGTGTCGTCGCTGGTCGAGGCCACCGTGCTCAACGGCCTGCGGCGCTGGTTCGCGGTGCTGTTCTGGTTCCTGCTGCTGGGCCCGGTGGGCGCCGTGGCGTATCGGTTGCTGGCCTTGCTGGCGGTCGGCCCGATGCGGTCGCTGGCCACGCTCGACGGCGCGGTGGGTGCACGGGTAGTGCTGGGCTGGCTGGAATGGCCGGTGGCCCAGCTGATGTCGCTGTCGATGGCCCTGGTGGGCAACTTCGACACCGCCTACAAGGCGTGGCGGCAGGCGCACGGCAACCAGTGGGCGACCTCGACGGTGTTCCTGGGTGCGGTGGCGCGGGCCAGCGTAAGCGCCGAGCTGCGCGAAGAAGCACACGACTACAGTGATGCCGGGATGGTGCCGGTGTGGCGGCGTCTGCCGGAGCTGCGCGATGCGATGAGCCTGGTGTGGCGGATGCTGCTGCTGTGGATGGCCGCGCTGGCCCTGCTGGTCATTGCCGGCTGGGTAACCTGACCCCGCGTAATGCCGGGTTCTACCCGGCATCAAGCAAACCTATCCCGGCGCAAGCCAGTCGAACGGCGGCCACGGCAGGTTGCGCGCCACCCAGTACAGCGGCAGCAGCGTCAGCCAGAACGCAGGCTTCATCAACAGCGTGATCAACGGCTGCAGCCCGCGCGGGCGCCAGCCCAGCGCCCACCCCAGTACCAGCGGCGCGACCGCCAGCATCGCCATCGCCAGCGGGTTCATCGACAGCGCGGTGAGCACATCGCCATGGACCAGCGCATGCAGCGCCCGGGTCAGCCCGCACCCGATGCAGTAGTAACCGGTGACGGCCAGGAAACTGCATGGCGGAAACGGGCTGTTGGCCGCGTTGGGATCGAAATGGCGGAGCGCCCAGATCCCCGCCCCGGCAGCGAGGGCCGCCGGCGGCAGTGCGGCCAGCAGCCAGCGCCTGTCGCGCAGCCGTGCCATCAACGGCTGTTTTCGAGCTGGCGCTGCAGTTCCTGGATCTGGTCCATGTAGCCGTCGGTGCCGGCCAACACCAGCCACAGCACCGAGAACACGGTCGCGGCGATCAGGATGCCGGTGGTGACCCAGGCCCAGATCTTCGCGTTCTTCGAGGCCTGACGTGCGGCCACAAGGTCGCCCTGGTTGAGCAGCGTGTTGACCTTGCTGGCGAACACGATGGCGACGATCCCGGTGGCGATCGCCGGGAAACTCAGGCACGACACGCAGCACAGGAAGAACGACACGATGGTGACCACGATCGACCAGATAAGGTGGTTGGGCACGGTGCCCGACGCGGGCGGCAGCGGCAGGGTGGCATTCATTGGTCGAGCTCCAGGGTCATGAAAGGGGGCTGTGCGGGGTGCGTGAGCGCAGGCTCAGCCCGGCGCAAGCCAGGCAAACGGCATCCACGGCAGGTTGCGAAGCACCGCATATCCCACCAGCAGCACCAGCCAGAACATCGGGCTGGCCAGCACGCGCATCAGCGGTTCAAGCACGCGCGGGCGAATCCCGGCACCGTGCAGCAGCATCAACAGCAGGAACGGCAGCGACACCACCAGCAGCGGATTCATCGCGAAGGCGCCTTGCCAATCGAAATGCACCAGCGAGTACAGGCAGCGCGTGCTGCCACAGCCTGGGCAGTACAGGCCGGTCAGTGCGTACAGCGGGCACCCTGGCAGCGGACTGTTGGCGCCATAAGGGCTGACGTTGCGCAACACTACGACGGCGCCTGCACCCAGGCTGGCCACCAGGGCCGTGGGTGCCCAGCGGGCAAGCGTGGTTCGGGAAGGCAGGGCCATGATGCGCGAACGGCCGGGCCGGTGAACCCCATGCAGGGTCACCGGCCAGGCCGTCCCGGTGCTGATCAGTAGCCGCTGTTGCTCAGCGCGCCCAGGCCGCCCATCGCCATCACCAGCACGACGTACAGCACGGCAACGATGACGCCGGCAATGGCCGACCACATGGCCCACTTCTTCGCCTTCTCCGACGAGTCGCGCGCACCGGCGAGGTCACCCGCGGCAATCTTGCCGTTGACCTGGGCGGCGTAGACGATCGACACGATACCGCCCGGCAGGCAGCAGAACAGGGTGGCCAGGATGGCCCAGACCAGGTGGTTCGGGATTTGTGCGGCAGTGGTGTTCATCTGAAAAGCTCCATTTTCTTGGGTGGATTGGACGGGCGTGAAACGGGGTACAACGCACGCACACACAGTGGCATCGTCATCGAGCGGTGCAACAAACGGTACGCATGATTTTTGGCCGCCGCCGCGCTGGCCTGCGCGGATCGGACGTCCCCCGGCGCTAATTTACCCGATGGGCGCCCGGATGTATGCGTTTACATGCAGACGGCACTAGGCCTCAGCCATTTTCTCCGCGAAGCTGCCGTACCTGCTGTTCAAGGGCCTCGGCGGTGACGGCCTGCCCGGCCAGTGCTGGTGCGGCGGCCACCTCGACATGCGCGCGGAAGCGACGCGGCACGCGCATGCGGCCCAGCCGGGTGTCGCGCCGGCTCCACATGCTGGCCCACATGCCGCGCAGCGCCATCGGCACCACCGGCACCGGGCGCCGTTCGAGGATCTTCTCCACGCCGGACTTGAACGCGCCCATCTCGCCATCGCGGGTGAGCGCGCCTTCGGGGAAGATGCAGACCAGCTCGCCGTCGGCCAGGGCCTTGTCCACTTCGTCGAAGGCGGCCTGCATCAGCGCGGGGTCCTCGCGCGCGCCGGCAATGGGAATGGCCTTGGCGGTACGGAAGATCCAGCGCATCACCGGGATGTTGAAGATCTTGTAGTACATGACAAAGCGCACCGGGCGCGGGATGGTCGCCGACAGGATCAACGCGTCCATGTAGCTGACGTGGTTGCACACGATCAGCGCAGCGCCTTCGTCGGGCACATTGGCTTCGATGCCGTGCAGGCGCAGCCGGTACAGGCCGCGCACCATCACCCAGCTGAGGAAGCGCATCAGGAATTCGGGGACGATGGTGAAGATGTAGATCGCCACCACGGCATTGGCGATGGCCAGCGCCAGGAACAGCTGGGGGATGGTCCAGTGCAGGAACTTCTGCGTGACCAGCGCGATCATCGCCGCGCCCACGATGAAGCCCGAGTTCTGGATGTTGAGCGCGGCGAACACGCGCGACATCTCCGACTTCGGCGTGCGGCTCTGGATCAGCGCGAACAGGGGCACCACGAAGAAGCCGGTGAACAGGCCGATGCCGATCAGGTCGATGATGATGCGGAGGCTGCCGGGCTGGGCAACGAAGGCACCCACCCCCAGGCCAGCCGCGGTGGCCGTGCCGGCGCGGGCGAAGTACAGGTCCAGCATGAAGGCGGTCATGCCGAAGGCGCCCAGCGGCACCAGGCCGATTTCCACCGTGCGCCCGGACAGCTTTTCGCAGAGCAGCGAGCCCACGCCGGTGCCGACCGAGAACAGCGCCAGCGCGAAGATGTACAGGGTGGGTTCGCCGCCCAGGTTGACCACCGCGTAAGTGGGCAGCTGCGAGGTGAGCATGGTGCCCACGAACCAGAACCAGGACACGCCCAGGATGGCGTTGCGCACCGCCTTCTGCTTCTTGGCCAGGCGCAGCACGGCCAGCGATTCGGGGATCGGGTTCCAGTTGATCTTCAGGTCCGGCGCGCCCGCATCCACCTTCGGGATCATGCGCGCGGTGATGTTGCCGAAGATGGCCAGGGCAATCACCGCGGTGGCCGCGACCACCGGGCCGAAGCTGCCGGCCAGGGTGAAGATGATGCCGCCGCTGATCATGCCGGTCAGGATCGACATCGAGGTGCCCATCTCGACCAGCCCGTTGCCGCCGGTGAGCTCTTCCGGGCGCAGCACCGAGGGCAGCACCGAATACTTCACCGGGCCGAACAGGGTGGACTGCAGGCCGGTGCAGAACAGGGCGACCAGCAGCACCGGCATGCTCTGGGTGAGGAAGCCGACGGCGGCCAGCGACATGATCGCGATCTCCATGGTGGTGGTGATCACGATCAGCCGCGATTTTTCCAGTTTTTCGGCGATCTGCCCCGCCAGGGCCGAGAACAGGAAGTAGGGCAGGATGAAGATGGCCGGCGCCAGCGTGGTGTACAGCGACTGCTCTTCCTGGCTGACGCCGAGGTAGAACAGCAGGCCGATGATGGCCTGCCGGTACACGTTGTCGTTGAACGCACCCAGCGACTGGACGATGAAGAACGGCAGGAAGCGACGCTGTTTGAGCAGGGCGAACTGGCTGTGGCCGGACATGGAAACTCCTTGCGAACCGGCGCAGCCTAGCACGCAGCCGGGAGGCCCCCGGCGTTGCGCCGATCAACGGCAGCCGGGCAGAGCCCGGCGCTACGGGGACGGTCGTATGGCGTTGCGGCGATCGACGGCAGCCGGGCAGCGCCCGGCGCTACGGGCGCGGTCGTATGGCGTTGCGGCCATCGTCGGCAGCCGGGCAGAGCCCGGCGTTGCAGGAGCTGTCGTAGAGCGGGGCTCTGCCCCGCTGCCCCGCAGACCCGTCACCGCAGGGTGCGCGCGGCCTCGTTGGCGGCGCCGCGCAACTTGGGCAGCAGGCGCAGCATCAGGCCCATCTGGGTGCGGATCAGCTGCAGCTTGGGCGGCATGTCGTCGGTGATCTGTTCCAGCTGCTCGGCCAGGGCGCGGTCGCCGTCGTTATCGGCTTCCTCCACCGGTTGGCGCTGCTCCAGCGCCGCGGCGATCTGCTGCATGGCCTGTTCCACCCGCTCGCCGCCGGCCAGCGCCTGGGCGTCCTGCGCGTAGCTGTCCACCTGCGCACGGTGCGCGCCGAGCGCCGACAGATGCCCCAGCAGGGTGTTGGAGAGCGCCAGGAAGCGGAACCCGGCGTCCAGGTTGCGGCGCACATGGCCCGGCTCGCGCAGCATGTTCGACAGCGCGGTGGACAGCGCCGCGTCGGCGTTGTGCATGTCGCGGCGGGCGATGCGGTACGCCAGATCGTCCTGCATGCCGCTGCCGTACTGGCCCAGCACGGCATCCAGGTAGCGCGCGCAGTTGGCCAGCACGCGGGCCATGACCAGGTTCAAGCGGCGGCCCTGCCAGTCGGGCAGGATCAGGAAGGCCGCCGCCGCAGCGATCGCGCAGCCGAGCAGGGTGTCGACCAGGCGCGGCCAGATCAGCAGGAAGCCGTCGCCGATCAGGTTGAAGCAGGTCAGCGCCATCACCGTGATCGCCGCCGATGCCACCAGATAGCGGTCGCTGCGGGTGAAGAAGAACAGCAGCGCCGACAGCAGGGCGATCAGAAGTTCGATGCGCAGGTCCTGGAACAGCTGCATCAGCGCCCAGGTCAGCACCAGCCCGATCAGGGTGCCGGCGATACGCTGGGCCAGCCGCTGCCGGGTGGCGCCGAAATGCGGGCGGCACACGAACACGATGGTGAGCAGCACCCACGAGCCGTTCTGGGCGTTGACCAAGCGGATCACCGCAAAGCCGACGATCAGGGCCAGCGCCATGCGCAGGCCGTGGCGGAACAGCACCGAGCCGGGGGTGAGCTGCTGGCGGATGCGCACGAACATTTCGCGCAGGGTGTGCGGATTGGTGTCGCGCAGGCGGGTGTCGACGTTGTCCAGGGTGGCGTCGGATTTTTCGGCCTCGGACAGGCGCCGCTCGATGCTCTGCAGGTTGTGGCCGAGCAGCTCCAGCGATGACAGCAGGCGCTGCCACTGCGGGTTGTGCTGGGCACGCAGCCAGGTGAGCGAATCGGTGAGGTCGGCGGTGGCCTGCTTGGTGCGCTCGCCGTACTGGAACGGGCGGCGCAGGCGGATGGCCAGGCCGAGGTTGGCGCACGCCTCGCCCTGCAGGGCAAGCAGGCGCTGGCAGCGGTACAGCACGTCGCTGTGGAAGAACGCCTCGGTGAGCGCGCCGTACGGATAGTGCGACGAGCTGGCGCGTTCGTGGAAATCCTGGGCCATGTAGTACAGGCGCAGGTACAGGCCGGACTGCACGCCGGGCCGACCGGAGCGGCCGAAGCGGGCCAGGATGGCGACCTTGGCGATGTTCAGCGCCTCGACCACGCGGCGGTTCTGTTCGGCCAGGGCCAGCTGGCGCTTCTGTACGTCAGCATCGCGGATGGGTTCGAACAGGTCGGCCTTGAGCTGCAGGTAGCGGCCCAGTTCCAGGTACAGGCGGGCGACGCGTTCGCGCACGGGGCGGTTGGCGAACAGGGCGGTCCACAGGATCGAGAGCAGGCCGTACCAGAGCGCGCCGGCGAGCAGGTGGCTGACCGCGCTGATGGCCTGGGCGCGGTCGCTGGCGCCGTGCTGTTCCAGGCCGATCATGGTGTAGATGGCCAGGGTTACGGTGGCCTGGGCGATGGACGCGTAGCGTTCGCCGAGTGCACCGAGCAGGGTGAGGCCGAAGGTGGACACGGCCAGGGCGGTGATGAACAGCCAGGGCCAGGCGAACAGTTCGACCACCGCGGCGGCCGCGATGACGAAGCAGAGCAGGGAGAGGGCGACCGATTTGGTCCGGCCCCACCAGTTGTCGTCGGTTTCGGCGATGGCGCTGGCGATGATGCCGAGGAACACGCCGGGCAGCGCGGGCAGCTGGTCCAGATGCCAGCACAGGCCCATGGCCACCGACAGCGCAATGAGTACCCGCAGGCCGTAGCTGGCCTTTTCATGCGCCCACAGGCGGCTCAGGCGGGATTCTCGGGCGGACATGCAGGCTCGCGGTGCGGGGCAGCCCATTATTGCGGGTGTGGGGTGAAGGGGATAGCGCCAATCAAGGGTGGGCAGGACACGCCGTGAAGACGACCTTGTAGGATCGCTTGCGCCATCCATGGCGCAGGACGGTCCCGCCAACCCCCCCACACCGAGCCCCGACAGTGGGTCGGTGCGCAACGGAGAAGCAGGTAGTGCCGCGCCATGCGCCGCACCACTGGACCGGTCAGAGGTCGAAGCGCACGCTCACTGCGAAGGTGCGCGGGAGGCCGACGCCGGCGTTGGACCAGTATTTTTTGTTGGTCAGGTTCTCCACGCCGGCGCGCCAGGTGACCGGGTGGCCGTCCAGCTGCATGCGGTAGCCGACGCCGGCGTTGACCAGGGTGTAGTCGGGCAGCTTGAGGGTGTTGTCGGCGTCGTAATAGACATCGCCGTAGTAGCGGGCCAGCGCGTAGACGCTCAGGCCGTCTACCTGCGGGATGCTGTAGTCGGCGTGCAGCACGCCCTGCCAGCGGGCGGCGCCGGCGGTGCGGTTGCCCTGCTGGGCAGCGCTGTCGGGGGACAGCTTGTCGTAGGTGGGGTCGAGCCAGGTGACGCCGCCGCCGACGGTGAGGGCGTCGGTCAGGCGGACGTCGCCGCTGAGTTCGACGCCTTCGTAAAGGGTGATGCCGTCCTGCACGAGCAGCTTGCCCGCGCTGGTAAGACGGTCGATGTTGGCACCGCGCTCCAGGCGGAAGGCGGCGGCGTTGGCGTTCCAGCGCGGGTACTCGATCTTGGCGCCGATCTCGTATTGCTTGCTGATGGTCGGGTCGAGCACGGTGCCGGCGTTGAGGTAATCGCTGCCGACGCGGCTGCCCGCTTCCAGCGATTCCACGTAGCTGGCGTACAGGGTGACGGCGTCGGCCGGCTTGTACATCAGCGCGTAGGTGGGGGTGACCGGGTAGGTGTGGTAGGCGCCCTTGTTCTCGAAGTCGTTGTAGCGCGCGCCGGCCAGCAGCGACCAGCCCTCGGCGAAGCTGACGGTGTCACTGACGAACACGGCCTGCTGCACGGTTTCGCTGCCGCGGCTGAGCACGCGTGAGCCCACGGCATCGTGGCGCAGCACCGGGCGCTGGTAGATGTTGCCGCGGCCGATGGTGGTCCATTCGTACGGACGGTCCCAGCCCAGGCCGGTCTGGTGCGAAACGCCGGCCACTACCTGGTGCGACAGCGGGCCGGTGTCGAAGCGACCCTGCACGAGGGCCTGGGCCAGCTTCCACTCGCTCTTGCCGCCCAGCTCGTAGGTGTTGATGTTGTAGTCGCCGTTGGCGTTGTCGATGTAGGCGAACACCTTGTTGACGTCGTTCCAGGAGGTGGTCACGCCGTAGCTCAGGCTGGCCTTCCAGTCACTGCTGATCTGCCAGTTCAGTGCCGTGGAGAGCAGGCTGGAGCGGGTGTCGTAGTAACTGCCGTCGATGCTGTTGTCGATGTTGCCGGCCAGCGGGCGCGGCAGCTCGGTGAGGCCGATGAAGTAGTACTGCGGCGACTCGTTGCTGAGATCGCGCGACTGGAACACGCCGTCGAGGGTCCAGGTGAGGCTGTCGCTCAGGCGTGCATCCAGCGACAGGGCGCCGACCTTGCGATTGACCTCGCCGCCGTTGAAGGTTTCGCCCTTCTCCTGGTAGGCATTGAAGCGGTAGCCGAACATCTGCTCATTGCCGAACCGGCCGCCCACGTCGACCTGGCCGCTGACGATGCCCGCCTCGCGCCAGCCGAGCTGGCCGGCGAAGGTGAGGGTGTCGGTCGGCTTCCTGGTGACATAGTTGACGATGCCGCCGGGCTGGCCGAAGCCATACATGAACCCACCAGGGCCCTTGAGCAGTTCCACCTGTTCCATCACTTCCAGCGGCCATTCGGTACCCCACGAGGACACCTGCAGGCCGTTGACGCGATAGCTGTCGTAGCTGAGGTCGATGCCGCGGTTGCGGATCGGCGAACTCCAGCCGCTGGCGTACGCACTGACCTGGGTGACCACGGAGGGGTCGGTGAGGAACGCGTCGCCGAGCGAGACCACCTGGCGCTTCTCGATCTCGTCGCGGCCGACCACGGCGATCGCGAACGGGGTGTCACGCACGGCGCGGTCGCCGAGGGCGCCGGTGTCGGTGTGGGTGCGTTCGGCGGTGACCTTGATGGCGTCCAGATCCGTGGCCGAGCGGGCGCGCGCTGTGCCATCGGGGGTGGACTGGGCATGCGCGGCGCAGGCCAGCGACAGCGCAACGGCCAACGTGGCCAGGCGGGGCAGGGAAGCGGACAGCATCGATGGGTTCCTTGGCGGACAGCACAACGCCGTCCGCGATCTACAGATGGCGGGGGAGAGTCGATGGCTGGATCGCGCTGGCTGGCCGGGAACCCGGCAGCGGGGGCACCGCGAAGGGGATGCAGGACCGTGGCTGGATGCGAATTGTTCGCGTTTTGTTGCGTGGCGTCAAACCGTGGCGTACCGACCGGGGGCACCGACCCACGGTCGGTACCTAGCGGGCGAGGGCGCTGCGCTTCAATGCGCGCCGTTCGCGGCGGCGCGTACGGCGGTTGACCCAGCGCTCGCGCAGGCACGAGAAGATCACGTACAGCGCCGGCGTGCTCAGCAGGGTCAGGCTCTGCGAGAACAGCAGGCCGCCGATCATCGCGATGCCCAGCGGGCGGCGCAGTTCGGAGCCTTCGCCCAGGCCGATGGCCAGCGGTACCGCGGCCAGGATCGCCACCATGGTGGTCATCATGATCGGGCGGAAGCGCACGATGCTGGCCTCGCGCACCGCATCGTGCGGGCTCTTGCCGTGCTCGCGCTGGGCCACCACCGCGAAGTCGATCATCATGATCGCGTTCTTCTTGACGATGCCGATCAGCAGCACCAGCGCGATCATCGAAATCACCGACAGCTCGGTGTTGGTCACGAACAACGCCAGCAGCGCGCCTACGCCTGCGGCCGGCAGCGTGGACAGGATCGTTACCGGGTGCACCAGGCTTTCGTACAGCATGCCCAGCACCAGGTACACGGTGATGATGGCGGCCAGCACCAGGATCAGCATCGAGTTCGGATTGAGCTGCACGTTGAAGCCGCCGCCATCGCTGATGCGGATGTCGCCGGGCAGGCGCAGGCCGTCCACGGTGGACTTGATGATCGCCTCGCCCTCGCCGGTGCTCACGCCCGGGGCCAGGTTGTAG